>NZ_LZIE01000074.1:0-404980 GCF_001667155.1 Mycobacterium sp. 852002-53434_SCH5985345 | reverse complement strand
GCAGACCATCGCCGGCGACCAGAAGAGCCGACGGTTTCACGGTGCCGCGCCGCCCCGGAGCCCCCCGAGCCGCCCGGCTAGGCGAATCGCCCGAATTCGCTGGGGGCGGCTGATAGCTTCGTCCTCGTGGTAGCGGGGCGGCGCGGCACCGTGAAACCGTCGGCTCTTCTGGTCGCCGGCGATGGTCTGCCACGCGGTGTCTCCGGCGCGGCCGACCCCCATTTCGGCAACGTGGTCAAGCTGTTCGCGCAGCTGTTTCCCGGGCGCCGGTTCGGTGGCGGAGCGTTGAGCGTCTACATCGACGGCGTGCCCGTCGTCGACGTCTGGACGGGCTGGTCGGACCGGGCCGGCACCGAGCTCTGGACCGCCGACACCGGCGCGATGGTGTTCTCGGCGACCAAGGGTGTCGCGTCGACGGTGATCCATCGGCTGGCCGACCGCGGCCTGCTGTCCTATGACCAGCCCGTCGCCGAATACTGGCCCGAGTTCGCGGCGAACGGCAAGACGGAAATCACGGTCCGCGACGTCTTGCGGCACCGCTCCGGGTTGTCACACCTGCGCGGCGTCACCAAGGCGCAGTTGATGGACCACGCCCTGATGGAGGAACGCCTCGCCGCCGCGCCGGTCGACCACTTGCGCGGCGTTCAGGCCTATCACGCGCTGACCTACGGATGGCTGTTATCCGGCCTGGCCAGGGCGGTGACGGGCAAGGGCATGCGGGAACTGATCCGCCAGGAGGTCGCGCGTCCCCTCAACACCGACGGCTTGCACCTCGGCCGCCCTCCGGAAGGCTCGCCGACCAAGCCCGCGGAAATCCTGATACCGCAGGGCAGGCTGCGCGCCCCGGTGTTCAACTTCATCGCACCCAAAATGGCCGGCCTGCCGTTCTCGGGCGCACTGGGCGCGATGTACTTTCCCGGCGTCGTCTCCCTGATCAAGGGGGACACTCCCTTCCTCGACGGGGAGGTCCCCGCCGCCAACGGCGTGGTGACCGGCCGCGGGCTGGCGAAGATGTATGCCGTGCTGGCCAACGACGGTCGCATCGACGGCAAGAAGTACCTGTCCGAGGAGTTGGCGCGCGGCCTGGCCGGGCAGGCGCGACGGAAGTGGCCGGACGCGAACATGGTGGTGCCCATGCCATTTCACCTCGGGTACCACGAATCGCCGGTCCCCGGTTTGCTGCGCGGTTTCGGCCACGTGGGTCTCGGCGGGACGCTCGGCTGGGCCGACCCCGAGGCCGGCAGCTCGTTCGGCTTCGTCCACAACCGGTTGTTGACGCCGTTGCTGTTCGACATGGGATCCTTTGCGGGCCTGGCCCGTCCGCTGCGGAACGCCATCCTGGCGGCCCGCGATCAGGGCCCGCTGCGGGTGCCGCAGCTCGGGGCCACCTACGCCAAACCCACTCGGCGCAAGGCGGTTCTATAACCGGGCCGCGACGAGGTTCGCGGCCTGCGCCGTCATCCCGGACTGCACATACGAGCCGTGCGCGAAGACGTTGATGTTGGAGCCGTCGGAACACGCCGGGTCGCCGGCGGCGCACATGTCGATGGTCTTGGCGGCGTACGGCGGACCGATCGGGGGAAACACGGCGCCCGACAAGCGATTCGCGAGTGCGCTGGTCGGATTGCCGAAGACGGCGATCGCCGCGACATGGTCGGCGGCTTGGGGCGGCATGGCCGGCGTGGCCAGATCGATCACACCCGCGCCCTGCGAAAATCCGCCGAGCACCATTCGGGTGCTGGGGCAGCGTCCGATCATGTCCTTTACGTGAGCAACCAAGTCATCGGCACCGTTTTGGGCGCTCGCCGCAAAAGCCTCAGTCGCGGGGTAGTTCACCGGATAGACACCCATCGACCGGCCGGAAAGCTGGGAGCCGAGCGCGTCGATGAACGCCTGGCCCACGGTGCCGACACCCGCGGGCTGGCCGGTGCCGCGGGCAAACGCCACCTCGACGGCGGGACACGGATCGGCATGAGCGCCAGGGCTGTTCAGCCCCCCGCCTGATGCCGCCGAGGTCACCGCGATCGCAACACCGATGACGAAGGGCTTTGCAATCACCGCTTCATGCTGACATAGGCGTTCCCACGCGGCAGCGTCAGCGGAAGATCGGTGTAGGTGACGATGCCCGGCGCCGCAGCGACGACGGCGGGGATCGCATTGATCGCCGGCATCGCGGTCATGATGTGGCCGAGGTCCATGAACTCCTCGATCGTCGTCGCCTCGAAGTACGGCGGCGGCAAAAAGCCGACCTTGGTGGTCACCGTCGGCTGCCCGTCGATCTGGATGACCCAGCCGTCTTGTTCGATCTTCCAGTCGGGTTCGAGCGTCTGTCCCTTGCGCCACCGCACGTTCAGGTCGATCAGGGTGGTGTCACCGACGATGCCCTGCCAGCTGATGTAGACGCCCGCCACGCAGCCCGCGGGGATGGTCCAGGACGCCATTTCGAGATCCGCCGTCGTCTGGGCGAACTCGGCCACGCAGCGCACCTCGTCGAGCTCGACGCCGAGCGCGTCGCCCACCAGCCGGACGGCCTCGCCGAAGATGGCCGTTCCCTTCGCCGCCATCGCCGACAGCTCGGGGTGGTCGATCGGCTGGCCGAAGCCCACCGGCTTCTCGGTCTCCGGTGAGTCGTAGAAGGTGGTGTCGGCGGCCTCGTTCACCGTGACCTTGTCGATCCGGTTGCACACCATCGCCGACACGATGGCCAGCAGCTCGGCGAAACCCGGACTCACGCCGGACCCGAAAATGGTGGCGCCGCCCTTCTCGCAGGCCTCCGCTATCTTCTCTCGACCGTTCCCGAGGTTTCCCCCGGTGATGAACGACGCCGTGGTCACCACGTTGACGCCCGCGGACAGGATGCGGACGAGCTCGTCGACGTCGATCCACATCGGGTTGTAGACCACGCAGTCCGGCTTCAGCGCGAGCAGCGCGTCGACGTCGTTGGTGGCCGCCACGCCCAGCGGCCGGATCCCGACCAGTTCGCCGGCGTCGCGGCCGACCTTTTCCGCCGACCAGGCGTAGCAGCCCACCAGTTCATAGGTGGGGTTGGCGACGATCGACTTCAGCGAGCTCTTGCCGACATTGCCGGTGTTCCACTGAACCACTCGATAGTTGTTTGGCACTCGCTCAGCATAGGGAATCGGGACCGGCGTTAGTAGGCGGATTCGGCCGCCAGAATTTCGGCGAGGAACGCGTCGCGGGCCGGCCGGTCCAGCCGCGCCCGCGCCCACCGCCGCACGCGTTCCCGAGTCTCGGGGGATTCCGTCGTATCGACCCCGACGAGCACCGACGTCGCCGACCAATCATGGTCCCACGCCGCCGATTCCGTGAGCGGACGTTGCGCGCCGTCGATCAGGGGGAGGGTCGCTCGGCCGTCGGCGTCCAAGACTCCGGCGCCGGAAACGGCGCCGGAGCGCAGTCGCACCTGCACACCGGTGGGCGCGTCCGGGCCGATGACGGCCGCCCGCACCAGTGCCGCGACGGCCGTCCCGGCCGCCCCGATCGTCCAGTCGACGGTGTTCTCGCCCGCGTCGAAGATGCCGGGCGGCACCCCGCCCCAGCTGACGGACGCGGTGCCGTGGGCGATCGGAGCTGCGGCGCGCGGGCCGGCGCCCGCCCCGGCGGCCAGGGCGTAGTCGTCGCGACGGCCGCTCGGCACGCTCAAGGGTGTACTCGAATCATCAAGGGCAGCAAAGAGTTCAGGCCAGCCGGGGCCGTCCACCCCTAGTTCGTCGGCCAGGCCGGCGCCCGCCCGCACCAGATCGAGCGCGCGCGGATCACCGTCGGCGAGGTGGGCGGCCAGGGCGTCGGCATGCGGCGCTAGCAATCCCGCGACGTCGGAATCCAAGGTGTCGTCGGCGAAGAAGCCCTGCGCGCCGGCGGTCAGCAACGCGACCTCGAGGTCCAGCAGTGCGCGGTCGAGCCCGGCGATGCCGTCGCGCCGGCTGGCGGGCCACCAGCGCCGCAGCCAATGGCCCACGGCCAACCTGCGGAGCGTGGCGACCGAGCCCGGCAGGATGTCCACGCCGGCGAGGTCGATGCCGTGCGGGTCGTCCGCCGACCCGACCGCCGAAGCCAGGGCGACGTGTCCGGATTCGCCGAGGATCCGCCAAAGCCAGTCGGCCCGGCCGAAATCGGTGAACGTGATGTGGGTTGCCGCAGCGTCCGGCTCGCCTGGCTGGTCCAAAGTCCACGACAGCACCGCGCCGCTGACCTCCAGCACCGCGGCCAGCGGCGTCGCCTCGCTGACGGGTCCGGTGCTCCACAGGCCGGAATCGGCAACCAATCTCATCCGGCCACCTGCAATTCCAGCATCGCCTTGATCCGCTGCCGGTGGTCCAGGCTCACCGAGCGCGCGACGCCTTCGAGCAGCGATCGAACGTCATCGACGTCGTCGCAGGGCTCCTGCCACACGTCGCGCCCGTGCAGCCGCGCCCAGAGCCGGCTCAGGTACGGCTGTGCGTAGGCGGCGAGGTCGTCAACCACCTGCCGTTGGCGTGGATGCATGGGACCGCCCTCGGCGAGGTAGCGCCTGGCGTGCAGCACGTAGGCCTCCTTGCGCAACCGCGCCTGAATCTGCGCCGCCAGGGTGTAGCGGCTGGCGGCGGACGGGTCCAGCGGGGCCAGCTCCACCGCCACCTCGATCCCCGCGACGAGCGTGGCCTGCTTGTCCTCGGCCATCAACCCCCAGGGCGCGCAGGCCCGGTCGACCTCCTCCTCGCAGAGCAGGGGGATATCGGGCAGCGCGTCGCGGTCCAGGGCGCGGCGCAGGGTCGCGCGCACGCGGTCCACAACGCTGCGGTCCAGCGGCCGGTCGCTGTTGGAGTCACCCGCGACTTGCGGGGGGCGTTGCGGGGCAACGGAACTCAGACCGAGTTCGACGATCGACCACGGCAGTTCCGCCGCCTCGACGCGGGCCAGGGCCCCGAGGTTGTACGGCGTGGCGTCGGCGATCATCGCCGACCAGACGCGCTGCCGCGCCGTCGCGGTGCGGTGGCTGTTAGCCGGCCCCAGCACGGTGGTGAGCTCGGCCAGGAAGGGGGCGGTGCCGGCGGCCCCGGCTGTTTCCGGGGCCCGCACGTCGCGCCAGCTGCGGTCGAGCTGTTCGGCCAGCGTCGCGACCGTTTCGGGATCGGCCACGTATTGGTGCAGCACCTCGATCGCCGTGCGGTCGCGGCCCTGGTGGACGTCGCCCAGCACCGCCGCGGCCGTCTCGCGATCATGCGGTGCCGGTGGGCCTTTCGTCACCGCTAGCTCGAAGCACACCGGGAAGTACAGTTCCTGGGCGTTTCCGGTGCGGATGCGCTGGCGGCGGCGCTCCATTTTGAGAACCTCGAACCACGCTGCGGCTGAGCGCATTTCGGCGCCACTGCCGACGATCAGGTCACGCATCGCCGCGGCCGTCTCGGTGGTGACGACGGGAGCCGAATATTGCGGGTTCGACCGCAAGCGGAGCACCAGCGGGTCGATGATGCGTTTGACGGTGCGGCTCAACGGGCCGCCGTCGTCGCTGCTGAGCACCTCCACACCCGGGCCGATCGCCCGCCACGCCGCGTCGATCACCGACCGACGTGGGTGACCGACTGCGACGGCCAGCTGCGAATCCGCGGTCATGTGCACAGAATAGGGGCATCTCGCGAAACGCGGCAGCCGAAAACTTGGGTTCGGTAGCCGGTCGGTGGCTTCACCCTGGTCGCATGAACAAGCTGTTGGTGCTGGTTGATCGGCTCAGGTGCGCCCGGCGCCGCCGCGGCGGGGACCGCGCCGTCGGGGTCGGTACCGTGCGCACGGTCGAACGTCAGGTTTTCATCGAGGTGGTCGCCGTTTCCGGGGAGACCTTCATCGGCAAGCTGGCGCGCTGCGGCGACGATCTCGACGTGTCGATGCTGCGGCCCGGTCTGGTCGTTTTGGTGGCGTTCGATCCCGCTGCGCGCGAGGAACTTTCGCTGCCCGACGACGTGCTGGCAGTGCACGCGGCCTTCGTCGCGTCGCTGTGAGCGCTACCGTGCGCCGTCCACCGCGAAGCTGACCACCGCACCCCAGTACAGCGGGCTCGCCGTGGCCTCGCCGTCGCGCCAGCGCCGCATCTGTTCGCGCTGCCAACGGTTCACCGCGCAGCCGGCGTCTCCTTCGGCGCCATGCGCGTGATCGACGGCCGCCACGACGTCGGCCATCGGATCGGCGGTGGCCGTGGTGAACTGGCGGTACGCCGCGGTGGTGGGCAGCGACCACAGGGTGGCGGTGACCAACTGCGCGCCGCCCAGGATCATCGCCGCCACCAGCCCGGAGGCCTCGTCGAATTGGTAGTCCCCGCCCGATCCGCACGCGAGCAGGGCCACCCGCGGCGGCATCGGCAGTTGCAGGGCCATCAGGTCCGACGCGGTCAGCGGGCGGTGATCACCGATGGCGTCGGCGTCGCCCGGGACGCCGGCGGTATCGGCCAGGTGCAGCGCGGCCCGATCGGCTTGGCCGTCCGCCGAACTCGCGTGGCCCACGTAGAGCAGCCTGCTAGGCGTCTGAGCCAGCAGCTTGGCCAGCCATGTGCGATCGGCGTCTTGCCGGCGGAACAGTTCGACCGCGGCCGCCGGGGATTCAATGGCCGGCAGCACCGGCCGTTGTTCCAGCACGCCGGTGAAGTGCCGCGCCAGCGGCGTGTCCGGCGCCGGCCTGCCCAGTACCGACCCCAGCGCGGAATCCGGGCGCTGCCCCGGCACCCTGGGGTCGAGGACCAGCAGCGGCGGACCGTCCTTCCTGGCGTCCCATCCGGCGGGCGCCCGCGGTGAGTGCACGATGTTCGGCGGGACCGCCATCAGGACGTCGACCAGTTCCATCAGCCGATAGCCGTCGGTGTGTTTCCCGATATCGGCGAGCTGCCAGGGGATCCGGGCCGCGGCCCGGCCGCTGGCGGTGATGGCCTCCTGGCGGGCGCGCACCAATTCCTCCTTGCTGGGGCCCGATTTCGGCACCGCCAGCAACCCCCACGGGACCCGGGCCAGCCGCGCGCTGGGCGAGACGAACAGGGCGGCGCGCGGCGTGTCCACGCACTCGGCGAGCAACTGCCAGCCGGCGGAGCCGATGAGCAGCACCCCGAGGATGTAGGCGAGGGTCAGCTCGCTCTCCGCCGTCGCGAACGGCCCGGTGGTCAGTGCGCGCTCGATGGCGTCCCTCGGGCTCTCGGAGCCGTGCGGCTCGGGCAGCGCGTTCGCCAGTTCTTCCAGCGCGGCCAGCAACAGCGGCTCTTCGATGACCCAGTTGACGGTTCGTGACGGCTGGCCGACGACACGCAGGCTGGCGTAGGTGGCGATCCCGACGTCGGCGTACCGCAGGATCAGGGTGGCCCGCTCGGTGTCGCTCACGGCCAGGTCGACCAGGCGGGCTCGGTCGCGGTGACGTCACGGCCGTAGCGTTGCAATGCCAGCGCCCGATAATGGCTCAGGATCGGCTCGGTGTCGGGCTGCATCCGCAACGGCGGCAACGGTCCGAGCCGGGTCAGCGATGCGCCGCCGGGGGCCGGCGAACCGGCCGCGGCCAGCACGGGGGCCGGCTCCGGATCGGCGTCGAGGGGGACGGGGGCGGTGGCCGTCGACGCCCATTCGCCGGTTTGCGGCCGCTGCAAGCCGGTACCGAAAGTCCCTCGGGCGCTGTGGTATTCGACCAGCTGACTGATCAGTTCGGTGTTCTCCCATTCCCAGGCGACGGCGAAGGCGCCGGCCAGGACCGGGGCCGAAATGCTGGCGGCCCAGCGTGATCTCGCGTCGGCGTCGACGATGGAGTACCGCACCGAGTCGACCGCCAGGGCGGCGGGGACCTTGAGCTCGGCGGCCTGCTGCAGCTTGGTCATGCCACGCCAGTATTCGTCGGTGCCGATCTCGCCGTGGAGGATGCCGAGTCCCTCCGCCTGCCGGGCCTCGGTCTCCTGCAGCGTCTCGTCGGGATCGCCCGAGCTGTCGAAGCCTAGGTCCGCCAACGCGTCCGCACGCCACACCGTGCCGAGATGATTGTCGAGCAGCGCGTACTGCAGCCAACTGCTGCGCGGCGACGAGTCGAGCAGTTCGCGGGCCTCGGCGATCAGCTCGACAGCGTCGGCGAAGCGGCTCCAGAAGATCGCTATCCAGCTGCGCTGCAACAAGATCCGGTGCAGATAAAGCGGCTTTCCCAGTTCGCGCCAGTGCCGCTCGGCGTTCTCCCAGCATTCGTCGGCGGCTTCCAGGGCGCCGGCTCCTAGTCGGGTGAGCCCCATATACAACCAGCAGCGGGCGACCTCGTGGGCCCGGGCGTGGCGGCCGATGACGGGATAGGCCTCCGACACCAGTTGCTCCGTGCCTGCGTGGTCGTTGGCTGCCCAGCACGCCGCCGCCCGCTCCAATTGTGCTTGCGCTGTGGCCAGTTCCCAGTCGTTGGCCCGTGCGCGGGCTTCCGCGCGACGCAGCCAGGGGTCGGCTTCCGGCAGCCGGCCCGTTTGGACGCAGAACCGGCCGTACCCGATGCCGGCGACGACCCGGAGGTGGTCGGCGGCGTCGCCGCTTTCACCGTAGCCCGCTAGGTCACGAATCACATTCTCCCACAACGGGACCGACCTGGCATGCAGGTCGTCGTCGCAAAGCGCGGTCGCGCACAGCACCAACGCATGGATGCGCAGGCGGGCGTGTTCGTCGGCCAGCGCGGGAACGTCCGCGCCGTCGTCCAACGCCGCCAGCGCTGCCGCCGCGCCCTCGTGATCGCCGATCGCCGCGGCCAGTCCGGCTTGCAGAAACTCGGCCCGGCGCGAGTACCGGCGGATCATGTGTGTGGTCCCGGCATCGGCGGGCATGCTCGCGTAGATCGCCACGCAGTCCTGAATTCGCCGGATGGATTCGCGCACGCCGTCATTCGCGCCGCGCTCGAGGTAGATTTCGCCGAGTTGCGCGAGGACTTCCAGCATCAGATCGTCCCGGTCTTCCCGCTCGATGCGCGGTATCAAGGACAGCAGCAGATCGCGCGCCCCGGCTTCGTCGGCCGCGTACGCCAGGCGGCGCGCGTTGTCCAATTCGTCGGGGATCGACACGGCTGCATCATAAGTCCGCCGGCGCCGCCCGGGCAGGGAAAGCGGCGAGCGGCGGACGCTGATCCAGGCACGTCCGCCACTCGGTCCGCAACCGATCAGCCGCAGGTCACCTTGATGTTGAAGTCCTTGCTGATCATGCCGGCCATCGGGTTCTTCAGGTCGGCGCCCTGCGCCTGGCCGCTGATGGTGTAGGTCTTGCCGTCCACCGACACGTTGGCCGAGCCGACCTTCGCGCCCATGTTGTTGCTGACCGACAGGGCGTTGCCATCGACGACCATTGCCAGCGACTCGACCTTAGGGGTGGCCTCGTCGGTCATGACGACGGCCAGCGCCTGCCGTCCGCCGCTGGAGCCACTGCCGATGTCGATCTTGCCGCCGGTCCGGACGCAGGTCACCGAGGCCGGGTCCAGGCCCGCCAGGTCAGTGCCGCCAACTTTGACCTGCGCCCCGCCGCCGTTGGCGACGCTCGGTGCCGTGCTCGATGCCGGGCTGGCCGTGTGGCCGCCGCTGGAACACCCCACCAGCACCGATGCGGCGCCCAGTGTCCCAATCGCAGCCGCGAGAAGACGTTTCACTTGCGGTCCCCTTCCTTCATGCGCCGCCCCGATGGCGTCGCCATGGCGCAAGTAGAGACCTGCCGATTCGCTACCGATCCCAATTTCGCGGCGTCGAGCCGGTAGGCTGCGTCGGGGTCGGCGCAGGCGAAGGGAGCATGCGATGTTGAGCGTGAAGTGGCTGGAAAACCCTGAGGCCCATGACTTTCCGGCGGCGGCGGACTACCTCACCATGCTGGCGGACTCGGCAACCGTCAAGAAGGTGATCAAGAAACTGAAAGCCGGCACCGTCACGCACCGCAAGGCCAAAGACATTCTCCGGGCGGCGCGGCTGGGCCTGTTGTCCGCCGACAATCCCCACGTCGCGGCCGACCTGACCAAGATCGAGAAGGGCCAACCGCTGTCGCCCATCCTGCTGGTGCGCGGTGACTTTTCGACCGGTGCCCCGTTACAGATCGCCGACGGCTACCACCGCGTGTGCGCGAGCTATCTCACCGACGAGAACACCGATATCCCGGTCGTCATCGCGGCCGTGAGCCGCTGATCGGGGATGTGACGATGATCGACATCAAGACGGTGGGAACCGTGCAGGTGCTGACCCTGTCGTCGGGTCCGGTCAACGCCCAGGACGTCGAGCTGCTCGACGAGCTGACCCTGGCGGTTCGCGATCTGGGGCGCTCGGAGGCCGGCGCGCTGGTCGTCACCGGCGCCGGCCGGGCGTTCAGCGCCGGGGTCGACCTCAACCGGGTGGTGGAGGGCGGCGCCGGCTACACCGATCGGCTGGTCCCCGCGTTGTCGGCGGCATTCGAGGCGATGTTCGCCTACCCTGGCCCGAGCGTCGCGGCGATCAACGGCGCCGCCATCGCGGGCGGATGCGTGCTCGCGTGCGCCTGCGACCGCCGCCTCATCGGCCCCGAGGCGCAGATCGGGGCGGCGGAGGTACGCGTCGGGGTGCCGTTTCCGGTCGCCGCGCTGGAGGTCATGCGATATGCCTGCGGCGATCGCGCCGAGGAGGTGCTGTTGGGTGGGCGCGCCTATCGCGGTGCCGAGGCCGTCGCCCGCGGGCTGGCCCATCGCGTGGTCGAAGACGATCTTCTCGAGGTGGCCGTGGCGGAGGCGTCAGATCTCGGCGGCATCCCGGCCGACGCCTATCGGCAGACCAAGACCCAGCTGCGGGCCCCGACGATGGCGCGGATCCGCGACGGCCGGGGTGTCGACGACGAGGTCCGCCAGATGTGGGGAGCGGACGGGACCCTGCAACGCATCGCCGCCTACGTGGAGCGCCTGCGGCGGCGCGACTGACTATTCCTCGTCGAGGGCTTCTTCGACGGCGACGCCGCCCCTGGTGCGCCGGCGACGCATCCGGTGCGACCCCTTGCCCGTCGGGCGGCGGTTGCGCAACTTGGGCTCGGTCGCGTCGGTCGCTTCGGCCTCCTGGGCCGGCTCTTCGGCGGCCTCTGCCTTAACGGCCTCGGTTTCCGCCGGCTCTTCGGCAGTCTCTGCCTTGACGGCCTCGGTTTCCGCCGGCTCGCCGGCGTCCGCCTCTTCGGTCTCCGCCTCTTCGGTCTCCGCCTCGTCGGCGGGTTCGCCGTCTTCCTCGCCGGCCTTTCGGCGCGACCGACTCTTTTTGGGTTTCTTCGCCTTGATCGGTTTCGGCGGTGGCGGCGGCAACTCGGCGACGAACGACAGGTAGAACGCGAAGAACCCGAGCAATCCGATCGCGGCCGCCGCGCCATAGATCGCGAACAGATACCGTCCGGCGGTGTCCAGGTTCAGCCAGATCTCGCTGATCGCGGTGCCGATGATCAGCACGCCGGCCAGCACATGGGCGACGATCGAGGCGACCCTGAGGGTCAGGGCCAGCTGCGGCGTCCCCAGCTCCGGCTTGCGCACCCGCAGCAGGTTGAACACCACGGGCAGCGCGGCCAGGGCGAACAGCGCCCCCGTCGCGATCCGAAGCGCCGTCCCCAACGAGTGCGTCGTGTCACCCATCAGCTCCGGCCAACGGGGCAACACGAAAAAGAAATAGAGGACGCCGGCAGCGATCGAGAACGACGCGTGCCACGGGATGGCGACCTTGCGCCCCATAAGCCTCCTCATGCTGGTTGGCTCAGGCCAGCCTAAAGGCGGCCGACCCGATTCCAGACCAATTCGTGCTGCCCGCATGGCGGACCAATTGCGGAGGATGCGGGATTTGAACCCGCGAGGGCTGTTAACCCAACCCGCGTTCCAGGCGAGCGCCATAGGCCACTAGGCGAATCCTCCGTGGCCATGGTAGCCGAGGCCGCCGTGGCCCTGAGTCGCACGTCGACTAGTTCGCGCCAGGTATTAGACTCGCCGTGGACCCCGCGCGGCGTCTATCCTGTGAACTCCCCCAGGGCCGGAAGGCAGCAAGGGTCAATGGGCTCTGTCGGGTGCGCGGGGTCCCCTATGCGGGGGGACCGTTTCGGCCCCACCAAATTTTCAGCGTTCAAGGCGAAAGGGCCCATGGTGTCTTTCGATTCCCTCAGCCCTGAAGAGTTAGCGGCTCTGCACGCGCGCAACCAGCAGGACTACGCGGATCTGCAGGCCAAGAAGTTGGTCCTCGACCTGACCCGCGGCAAACCCGCGCCCGAGCAGCTCGATCTGTCCAACCGATTGCTGAGCCTGCCCGGTGACGACTATCGCGATAGCGAGGGCACCGACACCCGTAATTACGGAGGCCTGCACGGCCTGCCCGAGCTGCGGGCCATCTTTGGAGAGCTGCTCGGCATCCCGGTGCCCCACCTGATAGCCGGCAACAACTCCAGCCTCGAGCTGATGCACGACCTGGTCGCCTTCTCGATGTTGTACGGCGGTGTCGACTCGCAGCGCCCCTGGAAGGACGAGGCGGGCGTCAAATTCCTGTGCCCCGTTCCCGGCTATGACCGGCACTTCGCCATCACCGAGACGATGGGCATCGAGATGATTCCCGTCCCGATGACGGCCGACGGGCCCGACGTCGACCTGATCGAGGAGCTGGTCGCCGTCGACCCCGCCATCAAGGGCATGTGGACGGTGCCCGTATTCGGCAACCCCACCGGAATCACCTACTCCTGGGAAACGGTCCGCCGGCTGGTCCAGATGCGGACGGCTGCGCCGGACTTCCGGCTGTTCTGGGACAACGCGTACGCCGTGCACACGTTGACGCATGACTTCCCGCACCAGATCGACGTGCTGGGGCTGGCTGCCGCCGCCGGCAACCCGAACCGGCCCTACGTCTTAGCGTCCACCTCGAAGATCACCTTCGCCGGTGCCGGCGTGAGCTTCCTGGGCGGATCGCTGGGCAACATCGCGTGGTACCTGCAGTACGCGGGGAAGAAGTCGATCGGCCCGGACAAGGTCAACCAGCTGCGGCACCTGCGCTTCTTCCGCGATGCCGACGGAGTACGCCTGCACATGCTGCGTCACCAGCAGATCCTGGCACCGAAATTCGAGTTGGCGCTGGACATCTTGGACAAGCGGTTGAGCGACGCCAAGATCGCCTCGTGGACCGAACCCCAGGGGGGTTACTTCATCAGCCTCGACGTGTTGCCCGGTACGGCGCGCCGGACCGTGGCGCTGGCCAAGGACGCGGGCATAGCCGTGACCGAGGCGGGCGCGTCGTTCCCGTACCGAAAAGACCCGGACGACAAGAACATCCGGATCGCGCCCACGTTCCCCTCGCTGCCGGACCTGCGCGACGCGGTGGACGGGCTGGCCACGTGCGCGCTGCTGGCGGCCACGGAGTCGTTGCTCGTCTCCGCCGCGTCCAGTGTGAGCTGACGGCGACGACCCGCCCGTCGGGCTCCAGTCAGCGCGCGCCGGTAGCCTGCTGACCGTGGCCCTCTACCGCAAGTACCGACCGGCAACCTTCGCCGAGGTGGTGGGGCAGGAGCACGTCACCGAACCGCTGTCGATCGCCCTGGAAGCGGGCCGGATCAACCACGCCTATCTGTTCTCCGGGCCGCGTGGCTGCGGAAAAACCTCGTCGGCGCGCATCCTGGCGCGGTCGCTGAACTGCGCCCAGGGGCCGACGGCCAATCCGTGCGGGGTGTGCGACTCGTGCACGGCGCTGGCTCCGAACGCCCCCGGCAGCATCGACGTGGTGGAACTGGACGCCGCCAGCCACGGGGGCGTGGACGACACCCGCGAGCTGCGGGACCGTGCGTTCTACGCGCCGGCGCAGTCCCGCTATCGGGTGTTCATCATCGACGAGGCGCACATGGTGACCACCGCGGGTTTCAACGCGCTGCTCAAGATCGTGGAGGAGCCGCCCGAGCACCTGATCTTCATCTTCGCCACCACCGAACCGGAGAAGGTGCTGCCGACGATCCGGTCGCGCACCCACCACTACCCGTTCCGGCTGCTGCCCCCGAAGACCATGCGGGCGTTGATCGGGCGGATCTGCGAGCAAGAGGGAGTCGCCGTCGACGACGCGGTGTTCCCGCTGGTGATCCGCGCCGGCGGCGGCTCACCACGCGACACGCTGTCGGTACTCGACCAGCTGCTGGCGGGCGCCGAGGATGACCACGTCACCTATCCGCGGGCGCTCGGGCTGTTGGGCGCCACCGACGTCGCGCTGATCGACGACGCGGTGGACGCCCTCGCCGCGTCGGACGCCGAGGCGCTGTTCGGTGCGGTGGAGTCGGTGATCGATGCCGGCCACGACCCGCGGCGCTTCGCCACCGACTTGCTGGAGCGGTTCCGCGACCTCATCGTGCTGCAGGCGGTTCCCGACGCGGTCAGCCGCGGTGTGGTGGACGCCCCGGAGGACGTGCTCGACCGGATGCGCGACCAGGCCGCCCGCCTCGGGTCGGCCACCCTGACCCGCTACGCCGAGGTCGTGCAGGCGGGGCTGGGCGAGATGCGCGGCGCGACGGCCCCGCGCTTGTTGCTCGAAGTGGTCTGCGCCAGGCTGCTGCTGCCCTCGGCCAGCGACACGGAGTCGGCGCTGCTGCAGCGCGTCGAACGGATCGAGACACGGCTGGACATGTCCATTCCCGCCTCCGAGGCGGCGGCCGCGCACCCGCCGGCGGCGACCCAGCCGGCGCGGCCACGCAAGGAGCCGCCCCCACCCAAGGAGCCCGCCCCGCCCAGGTCCGCTCCGCCCGTTCCCAAGCCGGAGGCGGTCCCCGAACCGGTCCCGTCGCCCCCCGTGCCCGAACCGGCCGCAGCGCCGATCGCCGAACCGGCCACGCCCGGTGAACTCAACGCGGCCGCCGTGCGGACCATGTGGCCGACGGTGCGCGACAAGGTGCGCCAGCGCAGCCGCACCACCGAGGTGATGCTGGCGGGCGCGACCGTCCGCGCGATCGAGGAGAACACGCTCGTGCTGACGCATTCGTCGGCGCCGCTGGCCAAGCGGCTGTGCGAACAGCGCAACGCCGACGTCATCGCCGAAGCGCTCAAAGACGCGCTGGGCGTCAACTGGCGGGTGCGTTGCGAGGTGGGCGCGGCAGCGCCGGTCGAGTCGGCCGCGCCGACCCCGAGGGCCGCAGAGCCGGCGCCCGACGTGACGCAGCGCGACGAAGAGGAACACATGCTCGCCGAAGCCGGCCGCACGGAGTCCTCGGCGCCGCGCCGCGATCCGGAGGAGGTCGCGCTCGAGCTGTTACAGAACGAGCTGGGCGCCCGCCGGATCGACGGGGGCTAGCGGCGGGTCGGCGCCCGAGGGCTAGCGGGCTAGGGCGTCCACCAGGGCCGCAGCGGCAGGTGGTCACAGCCGCGCTCGTCGACGTTGGCCGCCAGCACGTGGTGCAGCTGCAGGTTGTTCTGCTCGAAGGCGACCCGCGAGGCCGCCATGTACAGGCCCCACACCTTGGCGGTGGCCAAGCCGACCTCGTCGACCGCTTCGTCCCAGTGCTCGACGAGGTTGCGGCACCAGTCGCGCAGCGTCATCGCGTAGTGATGCCGGAAGTTCTCCTCGTGCAACACCTCGAAGCCGACGTCCTGGACCTCGGTGATGATGCGCCCCGAACCGGTCAGCTCCCCGTCCGGGAACACATACCGGTCGGTGAAGCCGCCCGCGAAGGAGGTCGACTTGTTGTCGTGGCGGGCGATGCAGTGGTTGAGCAGCAGCCCGCCGGTGCGCAGCTTCGACTTCAGGAACCCGAAGTAGGCCGGGTAGTTCTTGACACCGATGTGCTCGGTCAACCCGATCGAGGACACCGCGTCGAAACCGCCCTCGCGGATGTCGCGGTAGTCCGAATGCCGGACTTCGGCCAAGTCCTCGAGACCCTCATCCCGGATTGCCCCTTGCGCCCACTTCGCCTGCTCGCTCGACAAGGTGGCGCCGATCACCCGGACGCCGCGTCGCGCGGCGAAGCGCACCATGCCGCCCCAACCGCAGCCGACGTCGAGCAACCGGTCACCTTGCTGCAGCCGCAACTTCTCGAAGACCACCCGGTACTTGTTCTCCTGGGCTTCTTCCAGCGTTGCGTCGGCGTCGGGGTAGACCGCACACGTGTATGTCATCGACGGGCCGAGCACCCATTCGTAGAAGGCGTTGGAGACGTCGTAGTGGTGGTGGATGGCCTCGGCGTCGCGGGTCTTGGTGTGCATCAGCCCGTCGGCGATCCGCCGCCACCGGGGCGGCGTTTCTTGCGGCGGCGGGGCGATCGGGACCAGCCGCTCCAGCCCCATCGAGCGCACCACGTTGGCGAGCACCCGTGCCGGCGGCCGCTTGAATTGGACGCGGTCGGTCAGCGTCTTGAGCAGCTGGTAGGGATCACCGGGGTGCACGCCGTAGAGGTCCAGGTCGCCCGCCACGTATGCGCGGGCCAGACCCAGTTCACCGGGAGCGGTGGCCAGGTAGGTGGCGCCACGCGGGGTCCGAAGATCCAGGCCCAGTTCCGCGTCCTTGCTGCCGGCGGTGCTGCCGTCGTAGGCGGTGAACTTCAGCGGGTGTCGCCCGGTGGCGGCGAAGATCTCCAGGATCTCCGCCATGCTGAGTTTTCCGGCCGTGGCGCGGCGGGGTTCCTTGGTCTCGCTAATAGAAGTCATCGCCGTTGCACCGCCTTTGCGTAGAGGTCGAGTAGCCGGGAATCGGGATCGTAGGTTTTCTTGACCGTGTTGTAGGCCTCGCCGCCGTACAACTCGTCGAATTCCTCGCGGGCGTAATAGGAGTCGGAATACAGCGACTTGTGCCCGTCGAGCTCGCTCACCTTCGCTTCGATCGTCCGGTTGGTGGCGCCTTCCGTGGCGCCCGCCGGCACCGAAGACCAGAAGCCGATGTTGACGTACGTGTGGTCCGGCCGCATCGGATACAGCGGCCAGCGCCCATGGTCGCGCAGCCGTAGCGGACACAGCCAGATCGGGGTGATGGGCACGCTTCGCAGGAACCACTCGAGGAACTCGCAGGTCCGTTCGACCGGCACCTCGACATCCTGGACCACCCGCTCCCGCGGCGGACGGCCGTGGCGTTTCTCGATGCGGTCGGCGACGCCGAAGCGCTGGTCCATGGCAACGAGCTTCGAGTAGACGCTGCTGCGCCGGTAGCGGCGCGGCCACCAGCGCCGCAGCCGGGGGTTCTGCACACCGAACGCGCGCGAGCACCAGAACCAGTCGGTGTCCCAGCGCCAGAAGTAGTCGTGCGTCGTCAACCGGTCGTCTTTGGTGGCTTCTTGTGCGAGTTCCGAGCCGGGGGAGTCGTGCCGGATCGACTGGTAGTAGATGCTGTTACCGGTGTAGTCGCTGACCGGCCCCGGGGTGGTGGTTCGCCGGCCCACGCACAGGTAGCTCTCCTCGGCGCTGAACACCACACCGTCCAGATAGTCGACCGGCGTCCCGCCCTGCCCGCCGGTATCGATGATGCGTTCCATCGCCGCGATCAGCGCCGGCAGCGAGCGGAACCGGACGTGCCGCAACGCGACAAACGGCGCGATTGGCTCCAGCTCGATCCGCAGCCGCGTTGAATACCCAAGCGTCCCATAGGAATTGGGGAAAGCGCGGAACAGGTCGGGATGCTGGGTGCGCGACGCGGTGAGCAACTCGCCGGCGCCGGTGAGGATATCCATTTCCAGCACCGATTCATGCGGCAGGCCATTGCGAAACGATGCCGACTCGATGCCCAGGCCGCTGACCGCACCGCCGAGCGTGATGGTCTTCAATTGCGGGACGACCAGTGGCGAAAGGCCGTAAGGCAGCGTCGCGGCCACCAGATCCTCATAGGTGCACATGCCGGCCACATCGGCGGTGCGGGCCTCGGGATCGACGCTCAGCACGCGGGTCAGACCCGACGTGTCCAGGCCGTGGGCGTCGCGTTTAGTGCGGGCGCGGAACAGGTTTGAGGTCGGCTTGGCGAGCCTGACGGCGGACGTTGCCGGGATGGATCGATAACTCGCCATCAACCGGTCAACGCCCGCCTTGTGCGCCGAGAGTGCAGATCCAGGGACAGGCACCACATATACCCTAGTCTTCGACAACAGCCCGTGCACCCGCGCGCGGGCCGCATAGCTTCAGGAGTTGTTTTGGGACAGGTGAGTGCTGCCAGCACAATTTTGGTCAATGCCGAGCCGGGCGCCACCCTCGCGGCCGTCGCGGACTATCAGCAGGTGCGCCCGAAGATTCTGTCCCCGCAGTACAGCGATTACCAGGTGTTACAGGGCGGCCAGGGCGCCGGTACCGTCGCCAAATGGAGGCTGCAGGCCACCAAATCTCGCGTCCGGGACGTGCAGGTCAGCGTCGACGTCGCCGGCCATTCCGTCATCGAGAAGGACGCCAACTCGTCGATGATCATCAACTGGACGGTGGCCCCCGCCGGTCCCGGCTCCAGCGTCACCGTGAAGACCACCTGGACCGGTGCGGGCGGCGTCAAGGGTTTCTTCGAGAAAACCTTTGCGCCGTTGGGATTGAAGAGGATTCAGGGCGAGGTATTGGCCAACCTGAAGCGGGAACTGGAAAGCTAGCCCGAGCCGGAACGGCGGCTGGCAACCGCCACCGTCGGCCCCAAGCGTTGGTTCGGGAATTCGACGGTGATCGCCGGGTCGGCGAACTGGGCGAGCGCCCTCAGCGCCGACGGGCTGTACGTGCGTAGCTGGCTGATGAAACCGTCGTGTGCCAGCGGGCTCACCCGGGTAAAAGGCCACGTCGCCGCCAACACCACCGAGTGGAGCGCTGCCGCGGGCCGGCGGAGATCGATGATCAACAACTTTTTCGCGGCCCGGGTCCCTTCGGCGAACACCCGGGCGGCCCGCGCGGGCGGCAGGTGATGTAACGACATCGCGAAAACCGCGAGGTCGTACTGCCCGTCCGGGGCGTCGATCGCGGTCGCGTCCATCTGCCGCACCGTGGCCCGTGGGTGAGTGCCGAGGTCCCCGGCGGCGACGGCGGCCACGAACGTGGGGTCGATGTCGGTGACCGTCACGTGTGCGGTGGGGAGCATCTCGAGCAGCTTGCTCGACAGCCCGCCGAGGCCCGCCCCCAGCTCGAGGATCTTCGGAGAGGGCGTATCGGCCAGCTCGGCAAGCACGATCCTGGCCAACTTTTCATGAGCACCCAAGAAGCGTCGTCGTCCGGCGCGGTCGAGCGCGTGGACGACCTTTTGCTTCAGATCGTCGACATCGTCGCGGTCGAGGTATTCCAGCCGCTCGGTCTGCAACCGACGGTCCAGCCAGGAGGCGTTCGGCCCGCCCCGGGGCATGTTCGCGATGTCGTGGGCGCTGCTGTCCACGTAGATCATCATGGACCATCGGTGCACCGATCGACCGAGTTTTGCGCGCAATCCGTGGCCACAGAAGTGCTCGATCTGTGTTGTCGTGCCGGGGCCCGCGCTACCATGAATTGCCGGTTTCCCGAAGGGAAGACAATGCGCGGAAATTCCTCTGCGATCCACCGGGCGTTCCGGACAGTTTCCCAGTCCTATGGCCTGATGCGACAAAAAGACGCCGCGGCTTACTACACGATGATCGGCGACGACGTCATCGATTTCATGAATGAGGGTTACGTCGATAACTCCAAGCCCTTGTGGCTAAACCTCGGTTACTGGAAAGTCGCTCGCACCTATCCGGACGCTTGTGTCGCGATGGTGGAGCTCTTGGGGACGCGGGCCGGGTTGAAACCAGGCGACAGAGTCCTCGACGTCGGCGTCGGTTTCGGGGAGCAGGACTTTGTTCTTCTCGAGCGCTTCAAGCTTTCCCACATTACGGGTATCGACATCACCCCGGTCCACGTCGACATGGGCCGAGACCGCGTCGCCAAGCGCGGGCTGGACAACCAAATCGATATCCGGTGCGGTTCCGCGACTGCAATGGATTTTCCCGACATGTCGTTCGAAAAAGTCTTGGCCCTGGAATGCGCATTCCACTTCGACACCCGCGATCAATTCATCCGCGAAGCGTTCCGCGTCCTCAAGCCCGGCGGAACCATTGCGCTCACCGATATGTTGCCCAAACCTGGCAAGAAATCCGGACTGACGACCGCGTTCGGCCGGAAGTACGGACACATTCCGAAAGCCAATTACTACGACCGGCAGGAATACTCGGGCCGGCTGGCCGCCGCGGGATTCGGGGATATTCGGGTGGAATCGATCCGGGAAGACGTGTACCCGGGCATGGCCAAGTACACCCGGCAGCGCATTCAGGCAAAGAAAAAGATGAATGAAGTGGTCGTGGAAGTGACGGAAGACGATCGCGCGCAATGCCGCGGCGTATCGCTGTGGGAACGATCGACCGGCTTCTCGGACTATGTGATCGTGTCGGCACGGAAGCCCTTGGAAGCCAAGGGAATTCGCCGATGACGTGGACGTGCTAGAGGAGTCCGAGCAGTCGCAGGTCGGTCGCGTACTTGGTGATGATCGGCGCCGACACGTGCGGAATGTCATGGTCGGGGCCGATTTTCGCGTCCTGGACCGCGGCACGGAACCGGTCGGTCGGCGCGTAGGACCCGCGGCTCGGCTCGGGGGGCTCCAACTGGTCGGCCGCGTGTAACACGAACTCCAGCACGTCCTGGACCGAGTGCCGGCGCTGTCGATCCGGCAGCGCACTCAGGGCGGCCTCGAACCGCTGCAACCACTCCCCGAAGTCGCCGATGCGCTCGATCGGGTGGCCGGCCTCGATCAGCCAGTCGACGTACTCATCGAGCCCGATGCCGTCGTCGTGCGGGTTCATCACGTGGTAGGTCTGGAATCCGTCGACCGCCCGGGCGCCCAGCGTGGCGATCGCCTCGGCGACGAAACCGACTGGCAGCCCGTCGAAGTGTGCGCGTTGCCGATTGCCGTCGGCGTCGAGCCGGAAGAACGAGGCGGGCGCGACGCCGGTGGCCAGGATGCTCAACGCCGTGCGGGTGAACACGTCCGGCAGATTGAGCTGGCCCGCATACGCGGGGTCGGCCAGGATTACGTCGCAACGAAATACCGAGACCGGCAGCCCGCACAGGTCGTGGGCCTCGCGCAGCAGTACCTCGCCGGCCCACTTGCTGTTGGGGTATCCGTTGCCGTAGCTGTGGTCGATCCTGCGCGTGGGGCTGATGACCCGGATGTCGGCGTCCTCGGTGAACAGCGACCGTTCGATCTGGTAGCCCACGGCGCTCGTCGACACATAGGCGTAGGGCTTGATCTTGGTGGTGAGTGCCATCCGGATCAGCTCGGCGGTGCCCATGACGTTGGGCCCGAAGAATTCGCGGTAGGGCAGGACGGTGTTGACCAGCGCGGCGGGATCGACGATCAGGTCGACGGTGTCGGCCAGCCGCTGCCAGGTCTGCCGGTCCAGGCCGAGGTCGGCTTCACCCTTATCGCCGGCGACGACCTGGAGATGATCGGCGGCCAGTTCCTGGTAGTGGTGCAACAGCTCCGGGTCGCCGCTGTCGAAGGTTTTGTCCAGCCGGCGTCGCGCCTCGTCGACAGATTTGGCGCGCACCAGGCAGATCAGGGTGCCGTCGACGAGCTTCATTCGCTCGAGCCATTGCAGAGCGAGGTAGCGGCCGAGGAAACCGGTGGCCCCGGTGAGCAGGACGGTCCGCGCCTCGGTACCGGCCCGGGGCAGGCTCGGCGCCGCCGACAGTGTCGGGGCGTCGATGAACTTGTCCAGCCTCAGATCGCCGCCGCGCACCTCGGTGCTGTCACTTCCGTGCACGGCTGCAAAGAGCAGATCGCTGGCCGGACTTTCATGTCGATCCAACCGCTCGCTCAGGCCTCTGACGGACGGGGCGTCGAAAACCATACGTACCGCCACGTTGGTATCCAGGGCTTTGTTGATCGAGTCGATCAGGCGCATCGCCGACAGCGAATCGCCGCCCAGGTCGAAGAACGACTCATCGACCCCGACCCGCTCGAGCCCCAGGACCTGGGCGTAGACGCCGGCCACGATCTTCTCCGTCGGGGTCTGCGGCGCCTGGAAGGGTGTGGCGGCAAACACCGGCGCGGGCAGCGCCTTTCGGTCGATCTTGCCCGAGGAGGTCAACGGGAATCGCTCGAGCACGACGATCTGAGACGGCACCATGTAGTCGGGTAACCGTGCGCTCAGACGCTGACGCACCGCACTGACCTTGGTGTTGGTGCGGGGTTCGTTGGCGTGGGCGGTACTCCGGCGGGCCCGGGTGTCTGGCAGGTAGAGGTCGGTCACAGGGTGTGGTTCGGGGCCGATGAAGACGGCGTCGAGCGTGCCGGGTTGGGCGCCCCAGGTCACCGCGACGTGATATCCGGCGGCTTCGCCGACGCGGTGCAATTGTTCGGGAGTGGCGGTATCGGGGATCGCCGTGGCTTGGGCGAGCGCGTCGGCCAGCGGTAGCCCGGCCGCGAGGCTCTGTTCGAGGTGGACGTCGGCGATCACTCCCGTATGGGGGATTTCGGCGACGCGGATCGTGGCGGGACGTTGCGTCATCAACTGGGTGCGCAACCCGTCCAGCCCCGCGCATTGGGCCCACGTGCAGGTGGGCACGGCCGCGAGCGAGCGCGCCGGCGTCGGGGTTTTATGGATGACAACGTCGTAGCGGTACCGGTTCACTTCGTTGTCGGCGAGCCCGCGTTTGACCTGGATGTCGAGCCCGGCCACCGATGGTCGCTCGGCGGCCCAGGCAAGGAAAAACTCTGGGGCTAAGAGCAATTCGGATTCGCTGAGCATGGCGCGCTGAACCCACTGGCGGATCTCGGCGGTGTCCGTGCTGTCGGTGCGGGTCAGCGCGACCGCGGTTTGGAAGGCGGCTTGCAGGGTGTGGTTGCGGACGTCGCCGAGGAAGAGGGCCCCGCCGGGGGCCAGCAGATCCATGGCGTGGTCGATGACCTCGGCCAGGTATTGCCGATTGGGGAAGTACTGGATGACCGAGTTGAGCACGACGGTGTCGAAGTAGCCGGGCGGCAGCCCCTCGACCACATGGGCGGGTTGGGTCAGCAACCGGACCCGGTCGCGCCAAGGGATCTGCAACCGCTCCAGCGAACGGGCCAGGTAGTCGATGGCCGCCGGCGAGATGTCGGTGGCAACGTAATGCTCACAGCGCGGGGCGATCTCCGACAACACCAACCCTGAGCCCGCGCCGATCTCCAACACTCTTCGCGGCCGTAGGGTGCCGATCCGATCGACCGTTGCCGATCGCCACTCCACCATCTCCTGGAGCGGAATCGGATCCCCGGTGTAGCTGCTGTTCCAGCTCCGAAAGTCCATGCCGAACGCCGGCTCCCCGACCTGGGTGCCGTACAGCTCGTCCCAGACGTGTTGCCAGCCTTCGACGGTTTCGGCGTCGTGGTCGGCTCCGGCGTCGCGCTCGAGGGTGAGGTAGGCGACGAGATGCGCTCCGGTCTTGGTGTGGTGCACGGTTGCGGCCGCCTGGGTGACCTGCGGGCACGACAGCAGGGTGTTTTCGATTTCGCCCAGTTCGATGCGTTGTCCGCGCAACTTGACCTGGGAATCGGCGCGGCCCACGTAGTCCAGGGTTCCGTCCGGAGTCCAGCGCACCAGGTCACCGGTGCGGTACATCCGCGCCCCGGCAGCGCCATGGGGGTTCGCGACGAATCGTTCCGCGGTCAGGTCGACCCGGCCCAGATAGCCGTGCGCAAGCACCGGCCCGCTGACATACAACTCGCCGACCACTCCCCTGGGCACCGGGTTCAGCCGGGCATCGAGAACCACCGCGCACGCTCCGGGCAGCGGGGCGCCGATGCCCACCGGCTGACCCGCCGACAGCGGTGCGGTGCAGGTGACCCAGATTGTGGTCTCGGTGGGGCCGTAGGTGTTGAACATCCGCCGGCCCGCCGCCCAGGTGGCCGCCAACTCGGCCGGCAGGGCCTCCCCGATGGTGATCAGCGTGTCCACGCCCTGCAGCCGGTTCGGATCCAGCGACGACAACACCGTCGGGGTGAATACCGCCGCATTCACCTGCTGGTCTTGCAGCAACGTGGTCAACGCCTCGCCCGCGTAGGCGTCCCTGCCCGCCACCACCAGCGCCGCCCCCGACCTCACCGCCGCCAACAACTCGCCGACCGAGACATCGAAGGTCGGCGCGGCCACCATCAGCAGCCGCGAATCCGCTCCTAACCCGACGCTTTCGCCGAGCGCCGCCGCCAGCAGACCGGCGTGGCTGACAGCGACCCCTTTGGGGGCACCGGTGGACCCCGACGTGAACATCACGTACGCGGTGTTGCCCACCCCCAACGGCGCCAGCCGCTCGGCGTCGGTAATCGTGTCCGCGCACCGTCCGCTCAGGTCCAGCCCGTCGACGCGCAGCACCGGGCGCGCCCCGGCCCCGGCCACGGTGCCGGCGCCACACGTCAACACCCACCCCGCGTCGACCGTGTCCAGCATCGTGGCGACCCGTTCGACCGGATAGGCCCGATCCACCGGCACATAAGCCCCGCCGGCCTTGACCACCGCCCACCAGGCCACCACCAACTCCAGGCACCGATCCATTGCCACGCCCACGGCGTGCTCGGGACCCACCCCGGCCTCGATCAGCATCCGCGCCAGCCGCGTCGACCACTCGTCCAGCTCGCGATACGAGACCTCCCGGGTGCCGTCCACCACCGCCACCGCGTCGGGACGTGCCGCCACCGCCGCGGCCAACAACTGCGGCGCCACCTCCACGGGCGTTCCCACGCCGGCGCCAGACCACTGCGACAGCACTAGGTCCCGCTCGCGGCGATCGAGCAGCGGGACGTCTCCCACCACCACCGACGCATCCGCCACCACCGCCTCGATCAGGCGCCCAAGCCAGGCGACCAACCGCTCGACCGTGGCCCGGTCGAACAGATCGCTGGCATACGTCACGACACCGGTGGCCATCGGCGCCGCCGGATCGTCGGTCGGCACTTCGCTGAACTCGAATTCCAGGTCGAATTTGGCGGTGCCCGTCGCCGCCGTCAGCGGCTCGACACTGAGCTCGTCGAACGACAACGCCTCGGGGCGCACATTGTTCTGGAAGGCCATGAACACCTGAAACAGTGGATGGTGTGCGGTGGATCGCGCGGGATTCAGCTGCTCGACGAGCCGCTCGAACGGGACATCCTGATTGCCGTAGGCATCCAGCGCCTTATGGCGCACCTGTTGGAGCACATCGCTGAACCGGTGCGCAGAAGTGATCCCCACCCGCAACACCCAGGTGTTGACGAAGAACCCGACCAGATCGTCGAGCGCCTGATCCAACCGTCCGGCGATCGGCGTGCCCATCACCACGTCCTCGCCGACGCCAACTCGGTGCAACAGCACCGCCACCACCGCTTGGAGAACCATCGATGCCGTCGTATTATGCTCTGCAGCAACGCCTTTGACGCCGGCCCAGATTTTCGGGTCGATGGCCACGTCGATCGCATCACCGCGGAAACTGGGCTCCGGCGAACGGGCCCGATCCGTCGGCAGCGAGGCCACTACCGGCAGATCGGCCAGTTCTTGCCGCCAGTACCGCAACTGGCCCGCGATGACGCTGTCCGGATCGGACTCAGCACCCAACAGGTCCGATTGCCAAAGCGTGTAATCCGCATACTGCACCGGCAGCGGCGCCCACCGCGGCGCCTCCCCGCGCGCCCGCGCCCGGTAAGCCTCGGCGATGTCCCTGACCATCGGCGCGAAGGACCATCCGTCAAAAGCGATGTGGTGCAACACGATTGTCACCACATGCCGCTCGGGCCCGACGGAATAGATCTGCGCACGGATCGGGATCTCCGCGGACAAATCGAATCGATGACCCGCGAGGGCGATCACGTGGGCGGCGACATCCTGCTCCGGCAAAGACGTGACCGCCCGGTCCCCGCCTCGCCACATGCCCGCCTTGGCCGGCATCACCTGCTGAAACGGCACACCGTCGATGTCGGGAAATATGGTGCGCAACGATTCGTGGCGGGCGACGACATCGTCGAGGGCCGATTCCAGCGCCGCGACGTTCAACGGCCCGCTCATCCGAAAAGCGATCGGCATGTTGTAGGTCGCAACCCCGCCCTCGAACCGGTTGAGGAACCACAGCCGGCTTTGGGCGAACGACAGCGGGACCACTGCCGGCCGCGGACCGGCCACCAACGGCTTACGCCGACCCGCATCCGGGCGCGAGTCGGCTCCTGGCCGGTCTGCACCCAGCACTCCGAGCAGTTCCAGGTCGGTGGCGTACTTGACGATGATCGGCGCCGTCACGTGCGGAATGTCCGCGATGTCCTTGTCGGGGCCGATCTTTGCCCTTTGGACCGCGGCGCGGAACCGGTCGGTCGGCGCATAGGACCCGCGGCTCGGTTCGGGGGGATGCAGCTGAGTAGCGTTGCGCAACAGCAACATCTGCAGCACCGAGTGCCGGCGCTGTCGATCCGGCAGGGCGCGCAGGGCGGCCTCGAATCGCTGCAACCACTCCCCGAAGTCGTCGATGCGCTGGACGGGGTAACCGGCCTCGATCAGCCAGTCGACGTACTCGTCGGGCCCGATGCCGTCGTCGTGCGGGTTCATCGCGTGGTAGGTCTGGAATCCGTCGACCGCCCGGCCGCCCAGCGTGGCGATCGCCTCGGCGATAAAGCCGACTGGCAGCCCGTCGAAGTGTGCGCGTTGCCGATTGCCGTCGGCGTCGAGCCGGAAGAACGAGGCGGGCGCGATGCCGGTGGCCAGGATGCTCAGCACCATCCGGGTGACGGTGTCCGGCAGGTTGAGCTGCCCCGCGTAGGTGGTGTCGGCCAGGATCATGCCGGAGCGGAAGACCGAGACCGGCAGCCCGCACATGTCGTGCGCCTCGCGCAGCAGCACCTCGCCGGCCCACTTGCTGTTGCCGTAGCCGTTGGCCAGACTTCCGTCCACGGTGCGGGTCGGGCTGATGACCCGGATGTCGGCGTCCTCGGTGAACAGCGACCGCTCGATCTGGCGGCCGACGTCCGAAGTCGACACGTAGGCGTAGGGCTTGATCTTGGTGGTGAGCGCCATCCGGATCAGCTCGGCGGTGCCCATGACGTTGGGCCCGAACAGCTCTCGGTACGACAGGACCGCATTGACCAGCGCGGCGGCATCGACGATCAGATCGACGGTGTCGGCCAGCCGCTGCCAGGTCTGCCGGTCCAGGCCGAGGTTGGCTTCACCCTTATCGCCGGCGACGACCTGGAGATGATCGGCGGCCAGTTCCCGGTAGTGGCGCAACAACTTCGGGTCGCCGCTGTCGAAGGTCTTGTCCAGCCGGCGTCGCGCATCGTCGGCGGAAGTTCCGCGCACCAGGCAGATCAGGGTGCCGTCGACGAGTTGCATCCGCTCGAGCCATTGCAGAGCCAGGTAGCGGCCGAGGAAACCGGTGGCCCCCGTGAGCAGGACGGTCCGCGGCTCGGTCGTGGCCCGGGGCAGGCTCGGCGCCGCCGACAGCGTCGGGGCGTCGATGAACTTGTCGAGCCTCAGATCGCCGGCGCGCAGCTCCGTGGCGTCGCCGCCGTGCACGGAGGCGAAGCACCGATCGCTGGCCGGGCTCACGGCCGGGGCTGCTTCGAGCAGCCTGCCGTCCCTACCCAACAGCTGGCTCAGGCTTCTGACCGACGGCGCGTCGAAGATCGTGCGCACCGCCAGGTTCGTATCCAGGGTTTTGTTGATCGCGGTGACCAGGCGCATCGCCGACAGCGAATCGCCGCCCAGGTCGAAGAACGACTCGTCGACCCCGACCCGCTCGAGGCCCAGGGTCTGGGCGTACACGCCGGCCAGGACCTCTTCGACCACGTCGGCGGGGGCCCGGTAGGGACCGGCCCGGTATTCGGGTGCCGGCAGGGCGCGTCTGTCGAGCTTGCCGTTGACGGTGCGGGGCAGTGTCTGAACGACCATCACCGCGGCAGGGACCATGTAGGCCGGTAGCCGGTCGGCGAGCCGCGCGCGGATCGCGGCGGGGTCCACCGCTCCGGGGACGGACTCGGTGAGGTAGCCGACCAATCGTTTGTCGCCCGGGCGGTCCTCGCGGGCGATCACCACCGCCTGCTCCACCCCGTCCAGCGCGGCCAGTGCCGCCTGAATCTCACCGAGTTCGATGCGGTATCCGCGGATCTTGACCTGCTCATCGGCGCGCCCGAGATACTGCAGCTGCCCGTCGGCGCCCCACCGCACCAGATCCCCGGTGCGGTACATGCGTGTTCCGGGCTCCCCGAACGGACAGGCCACAAACCGCGATGCGGTCAGCCCGGCCCGGCGCAGATAGCCGCACCCGACGCCGCGGCCGGCCACGTACAACTCGCCGACCATGCCGACCGGCACCGCCCGCAGCCAGCCGTCCAGCACGAACAGGGCCGCCCCTGGCACCGGTGCACCGATGGGCACCACCGCCGACCCCGCCGCCAGGGGGGCGCTGATCGCGGCGTAAACCGTGGTCTCGGTCGGGCCGTAGCCGTTGATCATCACCCGCCCGGGCGCCCAACGGTCCACCACGTCGCCCGGGCAGGCCTCGGCGGCGACCATCAACGCCGCCGGTCCGAGACCCTCGGGTGAGAGCGCCGCCACGGCCGACGGGGTCTGGCTCAAGACGCTGACCCTTTCAGCCACGAGCAAGGCGTGGAAGGCCTCCGGTGCGGCCGCCACCGCCTCGGGCACCACGACCAGGCGGCCGCCGTGCAGCAAGGCGCCCCAGATCTCCCAGACCGAGTAGTCGAAGGCATAGGAGTGGCACTGCGTCCACACTTGTTCCGGCCCGGGCTGCACGCCGACATCGAGTGAGTCGAACAGCCGGGTGACGTTGTGGTGGGTGACGGCGACGCCCTTGGGGACACCTGTGGTGCCCGAGGTGTAGATGATGTGGGCGACGTCGTCGGGGCCCGGCGGCGGGACCCCCGTCTCTGGGTAGGCATCAAGGGCGGGGTCGTCGGTGGCGATGGCCGGCACGTCGTACCCGCGCAGCCGGTCGGCCAGCCCGATGGTGGTGACCGCGGCGATCGGCGCGGCGTCCGCCATCGTGAACTGGATCCGGGCCGGCGGGTGCGCCGGGTCGATCGGCAAATAGGCCCCGCCCGCCTTCAGCGTTGCCAGGATCGCGATGATCGCGTCGGCGCACCGATTGAACAGCAGCGCCACACACTGGCCGGGTCCCACACCGTGTTCGATCAGCAAGTGCGCCAAGCGGTTTGATGCCAGGTCAAGATCGCGGTACGTCATCGAACGGCCGTCGAACGTGACCGCCACCGCCTCGGGTGTGCGCGCCGCCTGCGCGGCGAACAGGCCCGGAATCGACACCGGCGTCGCGGGCCGGGCCAATACCGCGCGGTTGCCGATCTCATCGAGGAGGGCGTGTTCGTCGGCATCGAGCACATCCGTCGACGACAACCGAGCCGTCGGATCGGCGGTCATAGCCACCAGCACCCGCCGCAACCGCGCGGTCAGCGCTTCGACGTCGGCCGCGTCGAAGACATCGCTGTCGAATTCGACGCGCAGGCCCAATTGGTCGCCCGGCATGGCCTGCAGTGTGAGCGGATAGTGGGTGGATTCGCGGGTGGCGACGTCGGTGATGGCCAGCTCGCGGACATCCAACGATGCGGCGGTGTCGATCGGGTAGTTCTCGTAGACGAACAGGGTGTCGAAGAGTTGGTCGTGGCCGGTGGCGCGGTGAATCTCGGTGAGCGCCAGGTGTTGGTGTTCCAGCGTGTGGTTGTGGTGGTTCCGCAGTTGGTCGAGCAGGTCGACGGTGCTGGTGGCCGGGGTGATGGTCGCGCGGACTGGCACCGTGTTGATCAACAGGCCGACCATCGTTTCCGCGCCGGGCACATCGGTCGGCCGGCCGGATACCGCGGTGCCGAAGGTGACGTCATGGTGGCCGGTCAGCCCCATCAGCAGCTGCGCCCACGCCGCCTGGAGCACGGTGTTGACGGTGGTGTGACACGAGCGCGCCAGGTCGGTCAGTGCCCGGGTGGTCTCCTCGGGCAACCGCGACGCGGTCACGCCGCGCCGCCCGAGCCCCGATCGGCGAGGTGGGGCCACCAGAGTGGGGGTATCGAAGCCGGCCAGCACATCGCGCCAGGCCGCGCGGGCGGCCTCCAGGTCCCGATCGGCTAGCCAGTCGACGAACCGGCGATACGGCGTGGCCGCGGGGAGTCGCTGTCCGTAATAGCCGGCGAAGATGTCCCCCAACAGGATCGGCAGGGACCAGCCGTCGAGCACGATGTGGTGATTGGTCAAAACGACCCGGTGCCGGCCTTCGGCGGTGCGGATCAAAGCCACCCGAAAAGCCGGTGGCTGGGCGAGGTCGCAGACCGCGGAGCGTTCGGCGGCGCACACCTGCTGGACCTGTTCCTCTGAGCCCAGTTCGAAGTACTGAAACGCAGGCGTCGGGTCGGCCGGAATGATTTGGACCGGCGCGTCGAATTCTTCGCAGAACCGGGCGGCCAGGTTGGGATGGCGGGTGATCACCGCGTGTACGGCGTCGTGCAGGCGATGCGGGTCGAGCGGGCCGGTGACGGTGATGTCCAGCTGCATCGCGTACAGGTCGTCATTGCCGCCGGCGGCGCCGGCGTGAAAGTGCAGTCCCTGCTGCAGGGGAGTCAACGCCAAGATATCGGCGATCCGGTACCGCTGCTGCAGCTCGTCGATCTGGGGCTGGCTGAGCCGGGCGGGGACGATATCGGAGGGCGTGAGTCCCCCGCCGCCGCGTAGGACATGCGCGCAGATGCCGGCCAGCGCGTCGAACCACAGCCGGCTGAGCCGGCTGACCTGGCCGTGGTCCAGTGCCGAAGAGGCCCACGTCCAGGTCGCGTGCAGGTGTGGGCCGGCGCCGGCGTCATCGTTTTCCAACGCGACGGCGTTGACTTCCACGGTGTGTCCCAAGGGCATCGGCACGGTGGTCGCGGCGGCGACCGACAGGCCGTCCTGGCTGACGCGCCACAGCTCGTCGGGGAGGTCGGCGGCGCCCGCGCCCATCCGGCCCAAATAGTTGAACCCGATCGCCGGATCTGAACCGGGCATGTCGACGTCGGCGTTGAGGTAACGCAGCAGCCCGAAAGTCAGGCCGTCGGGCAGGGCGCGGAGCTGTTCCTTGGCGTCTTTGATCACCGCACCCAGGGCCGCGTCACCGCCCACGACCTGAGCCCAGCGCAGCCCCCCGACCGCCAGGGAGACCGGGTATTTGGTGGTGAACCAACCCACCGTGCGCGACAGGTCGACGCCATCGAACAGGTCGTCATGGCGCCCGTGGCCTTCGACATCGATACCGATGGGTGCGCCACCGTCGGCGCCGAAGTATTCGGCCCAGGCCATGCCGAAGGCGATCAGCAGGATGTCGGTGATGCCGGTGTGAAACGCCGCGGGCACCTCACCCAGCAGCAGGCGGGTTGTCTCGGCATCCAGTGTTGCCGTCAGGTGCCCGGCGCCGGCATAGGTATCCACCTCGGGTTGTACCGGCGGCAGCGCGGCCGGGAGCGCCAACACCTTTCGCCAGCGGTCGGCCTGGTTGGCGACCGCGGGGGCGTGGGCGTGCTCGTCGAGCAGTGCGGCCCAGCGGGCAAATGAGGTCCCCGCCGCCGGCAGCGCGATCGGTTGTCCGCCGCGATGCTGACCCCACGCGATGTTCAAATCCTCCAACAGGATTCGCCAGGACACCGCGTCGATGGCCAGGTGGTGAATGACCAGCGCCAACTGGCCGGTGGCCGTCGCCCACAGTGCGCGAACCATTGCCCCGTCGGCCGGGTTCAACCGTGACCGGGCGTCTGACAGCGCCTCACCGGAGAGCGCGTCGACGATCCGCAGGCAAGCATCGGAGTCGACCGAACCCGGTTCGGGCACGTGGAGCGACAGGTCGCCGGCATCGTCGGTGCCGGCGCGCAGCCGCAGCATGGCGTGCCGGTCCAGCAACGCCTGAAGAACGATCACCACGTCGGCCTCGGTGACCCCGGCGGGTGCCTGGACCACCATCGTCTGGTTGAACTGGTCGATCGGCCCGGCGACGGTGTAAAGCCAGCGCATGATCGGGGTGGCCGGCAGCGGCCCGACGCCCTCATCGACCGGAACGGTTTCGACGCCGGCCACCGTGGCCACGCGGGCCAGCCGGGCCACGGTCTGCTCGACGAAGATGTCGCGCGGCCGACACGTCAGCCCGGCCGCCCGCGCCTGGGCCACCACCTGCATCGACAAGATGCTGTCCCCGCCCAGGTCGAAGAATGACTCGTCAACCCCCACCCGCTGAAGCCCGAGCACCTGGGCGTAGATGCCGGCCAGGACCTCCTCGACCGCGTTGGTCGGCGCGCGGTAATGATCGACGTCCCCGTATTCCGGTGCCGGCAGGGCGCGAGTGTCAAGCTTGTTGTTGACCGTCAACGGCAATGCGTCGATGCCCACCACCGCGGCGGGAACCATATAGGCCGGGAGCCGCTCGGCCAGCTGGGCGCGCGCCTCGGCGGGGCCCGCCGTTCCGGTGATGTAGCCGACCAGGCGTTTGTCGCCCGGACGGTCCTCACGGGCGATCACCACCGCCTGCTCAACGCCGTCCAGCCCCGCCAGCGCGGTCTGGATCTCGCCGAGTTCGATGCGGTACCCGCGGATCTTCACCTGATCATCGGCGCGTCCGAGGTAGCGCAGCTGCCCGTCGGGACCCCACCGCACGAGGTCGCCGGTGCGATACATGCGCGTCCCGGGTTCGCCGAAGGGACAGGGGACAAAGCGTGACGCGGTCAATCCGGCCCGGCGCACATACCCGACCCCCACGCCGCGGCCGGCCACATACAACTCGCCGACCACCCCCGGCGGCGCGGGGCGCAGCCATTCGTCGAGGACGAACAACGCCGCGGTGGTGACGGGAACGCCGATCGGCGCCGCCCCGGACCCCGCTGCCAGCGGCCGGCTCATCGACGCGTACACCGTCGCCTCGGTCGGTCCGTAGGCGTTGACCACCACCCGTCCGGGTGCCCAGCGATCCACCACCTCGGCGGGGACGGCCTCACCACCCAGCAGCAGCGCCACCGAATCCAGCCCCTGCGGTGCGAGCGCGGCCGCCGCGGACGGGGTCTGGGTGAGCACGTTCACCCCTTCGTCGACCAGTAAGGCGTTGAAGTCCTCCGGCGAGGCGGCTACCTCGTCGGGCACGACGACCAGCCGCCCGCCGCCGAGCAGCGCGGCCCAGATTTCCCACACCGAGAAGTCGAAGGCAAAAGAGTGGCATTGGGTCCAGACCTGGGCGCCGGGTAGGCCCGGGGGTGCCGACTGCGCCAGGTGGGTCAGGTTGCGATGGCTGATGGCAACACCTTTGGGGACACCGGTAGTGCCCGAGGTGTAGATGAGGTAGGCGATGTCGTCCGGGTCGGGTGCGGGCAGCGCGGTGCCGGGTTGGCCGTCCACAGCAGGGTCGTCGACGTCGATGACCGACATGCTGTACCCGTCCAGTCGCGACCGCAGGCCCGCGGTGGTGAGAGCGGCGACCGGCGCGGCATCGGCGATCATGAACTCGATCCGGGCGTCGGGCAGCGCGGGGTCGATCGCCAGATACGTTGCCCCGGACTTGAGTACGGCCAGCATCGTCGCCACCGCCTGCGCGGATCGCTCCAACAACAGCGCCACACACGAGCCCGGCCCCACCCCGTCGGCGGTCAACCGGTGCGCCAACCGGTTCGCGGCCTCGTCGAGTTCCCGATAGGTCAGTGAACGGCCGCCACTGCGGATCGCGACCGCCTGCGGCGAGCCGGCCACGTGGCCGCCGAACAACTCCGGAACGGACACGGGCGCGGGCGTCGGCTCGGTCAAGACCGCCCGGTTGCCGAGCTCATCCAACCGGGCATGCTCGGCGGCATCCAGCACATCCAGCGACGACAACCGCTGGTCCGGGTAGGCGGTCATCGCGTCCAACACGCGTTCGAACCGCTCGATGAGTGCGGCGACGGTTGCCGTGTCGAACAAGTCGCTGCGGAATTCGACCGCCCCGCCGATGCCGGCGGGCTCGCCCGCCTCGGTGAAGCGTTCGGCAAGCGAGAACGACAGGTCCATGCGGGCGGTGTGGGTGTTCACCGGCACCTGGGTGGCTCGCACATCGCCCAACGCCAATCCGGCGGCGGGGTCGTGGTTTTCGTGCCCGGAGAGGTTCTGCCAGGACAGCATCACCTGGACCAGGGGGTGATGGGCTAAGGACCGGGTTGGGTTGAGCCGCTCGACCAGCACCTCGAAGGGCACGTCTTGGTGATCGTAGGCGGCGAGGCTGCGCCTGCGCACCTGGCCCAGCAGGTCGCCGAAGCTGGGATCTCCGGCCAGATCGACCCGCAACACCAGGGTGTTGACGAAGAACCCGACCAACTCGTCGAGCGCGGGATCGCCACGCCCGGCGATCGGAAACCCCACCGCCACATCGGAACTCGCGCTGAGCGCCGACAGCAGCACCGCCAGGGCGGTCTGAACCACCATGAAGCTGGTCGCGTTGTGTTCACCGGCGAGCTGGCGCACTCGTTGCTGGAGCTCCGCGGGCCAGTCCACGTCGGCCTTGGAGCCGTGCAGGTCGGCCACCGGCGGATACGGCCGATCGGTTGGCAGCTGCAGGAATTCGGGCATCCCGGCCAGGGCGTCCCGCCAGTAGGCCAGCTGCCCGGCGATGGGGCTGTTGCCGTCGTCGAGATCGCCGAACCGTTCGCGTTGCCACAACGTGTAATCCACGTACTGCACCGGCAATTCAGCCCAGCCCGGGGCCCGCCCCGCGCTACGGCTGGCATACGCCATGCCCAGATCACGCAACAGCGGGGTGATCGACCAGCCGTCGGCAGCGACATGGTGCACCACGCCGACCAACACGTGCTCATCGGCAGCGACACGGAAAAGCCTTGCACGCAACGGTATCTCGGCTGCCAGGTCAAACGTGTGAGCCGCTGCCTGCTCGACGGCCTCACTCAGCCGGCTCGGCGACCATGCGGCGGCGTCGACGATCTCCCACCTCAAGTCGGCCCGCTCGACGGACACGACCCGCTGTTGGGGTATGCCGTCGGGCGCGGCAATCACCGTGCGCAGGCTCTCATGACGTGCGATCACGTCGACCAGCGCGGCACCCAGCGCGTCGACATCAAGGCGCCCGCACAACCGCAATGCCACCGCCATGTTGTAAACCGCTGAGGGGCCGAGCAATTGGTCGAGGAACCACAACCGATTCTGGGCGAAAGACAACGGCACCACCGCCGGGCGCTCGACAGCCACCAACGGCTTGCGCCGCCCTGCCCCGTCGCCGATACGGGGCGCCAGCTGGGCGATGGTGGGAAAGTCGAACAAGGTGTGCACGTCGAGGTCGGTGTCCAGCGCGGTGCTGATCGCGGCGACCAGACGCATCGCGGACACCGAATTCCCGCCCAGGTCGAAGAACGAGTCGTCGATGCCGACCCGGTCGAGCCCGAGCACTTGTGCGTAGATGCCGGCCAGGATCTCTTCGACGGCATTGGTCGGGGCGCGATAGTGTTCGGCAGCTTGGTATTCCGGCACTGGCAGGGCGCGGGTATCGAGTTTCCCGTTGACCGTCAAGGGGAGTGCCGGCAGCATCACGATCGCCGCGGGCACCATGTAGCTCGGCAACCGCTCGGCCAGCGCGGCACGCGCGGTGGCCGGGTCGGCGGTCCCGGTGATATAGCCGACCAGCCGTTTGTCGCCGGGGCGATCTTCGCGCGCGATGGCCGCGGCCTGGTCGACCCCGTCCAGTGCGGTCAGGGCCGCCTGGATTTCACCGAGTTCGATGCGGTAGCCCCGGATCTTGACCTGTTGGTCGGCGCGACCCAGATACTGCAGTTGCCCATCGGGGCCCCACCGCACCAGATCCCCGGTGCGATACATCCGCGTCCCCGCTCCGCCGAAGGGACAGGAAACGAACCGTGACGCGGTCAGCCCGGGCCGGCGCACATATCCGACCCCGACGCCCTGGCCGGCCACGTAGAGTTCGCCGACCGATCCGGGCGGAACCGGGTGCAGCAACTCGTCGAGGACGAACAGCGCCGCCCCCGGCACGGGCGTCCCGATGGGCACCACCGTCGAATCGGGGCTGAGCGGGGCGCTGATCGTGGCGTAGACGGTGGTTTCGGTTGGGCCGTAGCCGTTGATCATCACGCGCCCGGGTGCCCAGCGGTCGACCAGGTCGGCGGGACAGGCCTCACCCGCGGCCATCAGCGCCACCGACTCCAATTCCTCGGTGGAGAGTGCGGCCGCCGCTGAGGGGGTCTGGCTCAAGACGGTGACGTGTTCGGTGACGAGCAGGGCGTGGAGGTCCGACGGTGCGCCGGCCACCGCCTCGGGCACCACGACCATCCGCCCGCCGAACAGCAGCGCACCCCAGATCTCCCACACCGAGAAGTCGAACGCGTAAGAGTGGCACTGGCTCCACACTTGTGCCGGAGTCAGTTCCAGCCCGACGTCGAGTGAGTCGAACAGCCGGGTGACGTTGTGGTGGGTAACCGCAACCCCTTTCGGGACACCGGTGGTGCCCGATGTGTAGATGATGTGGGCGATGTCGTCCGGGGCCGGGCCCGGCAGCGGGGTGTCCGGCTGGGTGTCGATGCATGGGTCGTCGACCTCGACGACGGCCAGCCCACATCCGTGCAGCCGCGCGGCCTGCGCGGCGGTGGTGACCGCGGCCATGGGGGCGGCGTCGGCGACCATGAATTCGATCCGGGAGGCGGGCACCGCCGGATCGATCGGCAGATACGCCGCACCGGTTTTGAGTACCGCCAGGATCGCCACAATCGCCTCGGCGGACCTTGAGAGCAGCACGGCCACACACGCACCCGGACCGGCGCCAGATCCAACCAGCAAGTGCGCCAGCCGGTTCGATACCTGGTCGAGCTCGCCGTAGGTCATCGAGCGGCCCTCGAAGGTGACTGCCACCGCCTCGGGCGCGCGCTCCACCTGGGTGGAGAACAGCGTCGGAATCGACACGGGCGCCGAGGCCTTGGCCAATATCGCGCGGTTGCTCCACTCATCCAGGTGTGCGTGCTCAGACTCGTTGAGCAGATCGATGGACAACAGCCGCCGTGTTGGATTGGTGGTCACGATTGGCCGCCCAGATCGCTGGTCATCGCCACCAATGCCCGCTGGAAGCGCTCGATCAATGATTCGATGGCGGCCGCATCGAACACGTGGCTGTCGTACTCGACGCGAAGGATCAATTCGCGGTCCGGCCGGGCCTGCATCGTCAGCGGGTAATGGCTGGATTCGGTGCCGGTGAAATCGGTGATGGCAAGTCCGTTGTTGTTGAGCAGCGCGGTGGTGTCGATGGGGTAGTTCTCAAACACAAACAGCGTGTCGAACAACTGGTCGTGCCCGGTGATGCGGTGAATTTCGTTGAGCGCCAGATGTTGATGGTCGAGGGTGTGGTTGTGGGCACTCTGGAGCTGGTCGAGCAGGTCGGCGATCGTGGTCGCCGGTGTGATGGTGGCCCGCACCGGGACGGTGTTGATCATCAGTCCCACAATGGATTCCGCATCGGTCACCTCGGTGGGCCGTCCCGAGACCGCGGCGCCAAAGACGACATCACGCCGGCCTGTCATCGACATCAGCACCTGCGCCCAGGCGCCCTGAAGCACCGTGTTGACGGTAGTGCGACAGGATCTGGCCAGCTCGTTCACGGCCTGGGTGGTGGCCTCCGGAACCCGGGCCGAGGCAACGCCTCGCGGTCCCAGCTTTGACCGGCCCGGCGGCCCGACCAGCGTGGGAACATCGAAACCGGCCAGCACGTCACCCCAGGCCGCCCGGGCGGCGGCCAGGTCGCGCTCGGCGAGCCACGTGACGAACCGTCGATACGACCCGGCGGCCGGCAGTCGCTGGCGGTAATAACTGGCGAAGATCTCTTGCAGCAGGATCGGTAACGACCACCCGTCGAGCACGATGTGGTGATTGGTCAGGATGACCCGATGCCGTTCCGGCCCGGTACGGAGCAGAGCAACGCGAAAAGCCGGCGAGCCCCTGAGGTCGCAGACCGCGGCGCGCTCCGCGGCGCATATCCGTCGGACCTGCTCGTCGACATCGGTCTCGAATTCGAGGAATTGCCAGATAGATTGCGGATCGGCGGGGATGACTTGCACCGGTTGGTCGAATTGACTGCAGAATCGGGCGGCCAGTTGCGGGTGACGGGCGATGACGGCGTCCACTGCGTCGTGCAGGCGTTCGGGGTGAAGCGGGCCGGCGACGGTGATGTCGAGTTGCATTGCGTACAGGTCGTTGTCGCTGTTCTGTCGGGCGGAGTGGAACAGCAATCCCTGCTGGAGCGGGGTGAGCGGCAGGATGTCGGCGATTCGGTGATGCTGCTGCAGCTCGTCGATCTGCCGTTGGGTGAGGTGGACGGGGAAGACGTCGGACGGAGTCAGGCCGCCGCCCCCGCGTTGAACGTGGGCACAGATGCCGGTCAGCGCGTCGAACCACAGCTGGCTGAGCCGGGCGACCTGGGTGTGATCGAGCGCCGAAGGGGCCCAGGTCCAGTCGGCATGCAGGTGAGGACCGGTGGCCGTGTCGACTGTGCTGGCGTTGAGTTCCAGCGTGTGAGCCAGCGGCATGGGCCCCGCCGCGGCGGAGGCGGAGACCGCGAGACCGTCTCGGCTGATCCGCCACAGTTCGGCGGAGTCCTCGGCCGCGCCTAGCCGCCCAAAGTAATTGAACCCGATCGTCGGGTCGGATTCGGGGAGCGCGGCATCTCGGTTGAGGTAGCGCAGCAGGCCGTACGTTATGGCGTCGGGCAGGTCGCGAAGCTGTTCCTTGCCCCGCTTGACGATCGGGCCGACTGCAGCGTCACCGGTCACCAGCTGGGCCCAGTGCAGCCCGTCGACTGCCAGCGCCACGGGGTACTTGGTGGTGAACCAGCCCACGGTGCGGGACAGGTCGACATCAGGGGCGAGATCCTCGTAACGGCCGTGGCCCTCGACGTCGATTCCGATAGGCCCGCCACGCTCCGAGCCCGAAAACTCGGCCCACGCCAAACCGAAGGCGATCAACAGGATGTCTTGGATGCCGGCGTGAAAGGCCGCGGGTACCTCACCGAGCAGTAGGCGGGTGGTCTCGGTGTCCAGCGAAACCGTCAGATGCCCCGCGCTCGCGTAGGTATCACTCTCGGGCTTTGGTGGTGTGAGCGCGGCCTGCGTCGTCGCCACCCGTTGCCAGGTCTTGGCGTGGTTCACGATTTCGGGCTGGTCGGCGTGCTCGGCGAGCAGCGATGCCCACCGCTGGAACGACGTTCCGCCCGCGGGCAGTTCGATTAGCTGACCACCGGCGTGTTGAGCCCAGGCGATGTTGATGTCCTCCAAGAGGATTCGCCAGGACACCGCATCGACGGCAAGATGGTGAATGATCAGCGCCAGCTGGCCGGTGTCGGCCACCCACAGCGCGCTGACCATTCTCCCGCCGGCGGGGCTCAGCCGTGCCCGGGCGTCCGCCACCGCGCCGTCGGTGAACGCATCGACGGCGTACAGGCAGCCGCCGGCATCCACCGCACCGGCCTCGCGCGCGGTCAGTGTCCACTCGCCGGCATCGCCCTCGGCGACGTGCAGCCGCAGCATGGCGTGATGGTCCAGCAGGGCTTGCAGGACCACCACCACGTCCGCGTGGGTGACCCCGGGCGGCGCCTGTAGCACCATCGTCTGGTTGAACTGATCCACGGGGCCGTCGATGTCGTGCAGCCAATGCATGATCGGGGTGACCGGTACGGGGCCGATGCCCTCGTCCGCAGCGGCTTCCAGACCCTCGGTGGCGTGGGCGACGCGGGCCAGTCGGGCAACGGTCTGTTCGACGAAGATGTCGCGCGGGCGGCACACGAGTCCGGCGGCGCGGGCGCGGGCGACCACTTGCATCGACGAAATGCTGTCGCCGCCAAGGTCGAAGAAGGAGTCGTCGACTCCTACCCGCTCGAGTCCCAGGACTTGGGCGTAGATGCCCGCAAGGATTTCCTCGACGGCGTCGGTCGGGGGACGGTAGTTATCGACATTGGAATAGTCGGGCGCCGGAAGGGCGCGGGTGTCGAGCTTCTTGTTGGCCGTCAAGGGCAGCGCGTCCAATGCGATAACGGCGGCGGGAACCATGTAGCCCGGCAGCCGCTCAGCCAAGGCGGTACGGACGGCGGCCGGCTCGGCGGTGCCGGTGATATAGCCGACGAGTCGTTTGTCGCCGGGATGATCTTCGCGGGCGACGACGGCAGCGTGGTCGACGCCCTCGAGAGCGGCCAGCGCCAACTGGATTTCGCCGAGTTCGACGCGATAACCGCGGATCTTGACCTGTTGGTCGGCGCGTCCGAGGTAGTGCAGTTGTCCGTCACGGCCCCACCGCACCAGATCTCCGGTGCGATACATGCGCGCCCCGGGGCCTCCGAAGGGGCAGGCCACAAATCGGGCCGCGGTCAGTCCCGCCCGACGCAGATAACCGACACCGACGCCGCGGCCGGCGATGTACAGCTCACCAACCACCCCCGGCGGTACCTGAAGCAACGACTCGTCGAGGACGAACAACGCCGCCCCGGGCACCGGGGTGCCGATGGGCACCGTCCCCGATCCGGCGGTCAACGGCGCACTGATCGCGACACACATCGTCGTCTCGGTCGGACCGTAGGCATTGATCATCACTCGTCCGGGCGCCCATCGATCGACCACTTCGGGGGCGCAAGCCTCACCGACCACCACCAGAGCCGCCGACTCCAGGCCTTCGGGTGACAACACACCCACCGCGGAAGGGGTTTGGGTAAGCACATCGACTTCACCGGTCACCAGCGCATCGTGGAAGTCGGCCGGTGACGTGGTCACGTCTTCGTTCACCACCACCACGTGCCCGCCACGCAACAGGGCGCCGAAGATCTCCCACACCGAGACGTCGAAGGCCAGGGAATGACACTGCGGCCAAACGCCTTTGGGCGGAAGGCCGGCGTCCAATGAGGCCAACAACTGCGTGACGTTGTGGTGAGTGATGGCAACACCTTTCGGCACACCGGTGGTCCCTGAGGTGTAGATGAGATACGCGATGTCGTCGGGGGCGGGCGCAGGCAGCGGTGTGCTCGGCTGGGTGTCCACGGCGACGTCTTCCACGTCGAGGACGGTCAGCCGGTGCCCATCCAGCCGCGAGCGCAGGGCCGCGGTGGTGATCGCGGCGATAGGCCCGGCATCGGCGAGCATGAAATCGATCCGGCCCGCCGGTAGCGCGGGGTCCAGAGGCAGATAAGCCGCCCCGGTCTTGAGCACCGCCAAGATCGCGATGACGGCCTCGGCCGAGCGGGAGAACAGCAGCGCCACGCTCTCACCGGGACCGGCGCCATTCCTGGTCAGGAAGTGCGCCAACCGGTTTGATGCCGCGTCCAATTCGCGGTAAGTGCAGCTGCGTCCCCCGTCGCTGATGGCGACCGCGTCGGGGGTGCGGGTCACGTGGCCGGCAAACAGGGCCGGTATGGAGACCGGCCCGGGCGCCGGCCGGGTCAGGATTGCCCGGTTACCCGTCTTGTCCAGACGGGCGTGCTCGTCAGCATCCAACACATCGATCGTCGACAACCGCGCCCGGGGATCGGCGGTCATCGCCACCAGGATGCGCTGGAACCGATCGACAAGAGTGGTGATGCTGTCGGGGTCGAACACGTCGGTGCGGAATTCAACCGCGCCTCGGATGCCGTCGGGCGCGTTGGCGTCGGTCCAGTGTTCGGACAGCGAGAAGGTCAGGTCCATGCGGGCACTGTGGGTGTCCAGCGGCAGCTCGGTAACCCGCACGTCACCCAACGCCGGCACAGCGGTGGGGTCGCTGGCGTGCCCGGGCAGGTTCTGCCACGCCAACGCCACCTGAACCAGCGGATGATGGCTCAGCGACCGGGTGGGGTTGAGCCGCTCGACGAGCACCTCGAACGGCACGTCTTGATGCTCGAAGGCCAGCAGGCTGCGCCGGCGAACCTGGGCCAGCAGCTCGGCGGCGGTTGGGTCACCGGCTACGTCGACCCGCAACACCAGCGTGTTGACGAAGAATCCCACCAGGTCATCGAGCCCGGGGTCACCACGCCCGGCGATCGGAAATCCCACGGCCACATCGGAACTCGCACTGAGCCGCGACAGCAGTACCGCCAAGGCGGTCTGCACCACCATGAAACTGGTCGCGTTGAGGTCGCGGGCCACTTGGCGTATGCGGCGCTGCAGCTCGGCCGGCCAGTCCACGGTTACTTTGGCACCACGCTGATCTGCCACCGAGGGATAGGGCCGGTCCGTCGGCAATTCGAGGCGCTCGGGCAGGTCGGCCAGGGCGTCTTCCCAATACTTCAGCTGGGCGGCGATCCGGCTGTGACCGTCGTCGAGCGCACCGAACTGCGCCCGCTGCCACAGCGTGTAATCCACGTATTGCAGCGGCAATTCAGGCCATCCCGGGAGCCGCCCGTCGCATCGGCTGGCATAGGCCTCGCCGATGTCGCGGATCATCGGCGCCACCGACCACCCATCGAAGGCGATGTGGTGTACTGCGCACACCAGCACGTGCACCTCATCGGCGACCCGGAAAAGCTTCGCGCGCAGGGGGATGTCGGTCTCCAAGGTAAAGGGGTGACGCGCCGCTTCGTCGATTGCCTCGTCGAGTCGGCCGGACGGCCATCCGGTGGCGTCGATGACTTCCCAGCCGAAATCCGCCCGCTCGGCGGGGATGACGAGTTGCTGCGGTAGCCCATCCAGTGCGGGAAATGTCGTGCGCAGGCTTTCGTGCCGCGCCACCACGTCGGCCAGCGCTGCGCCGAGCGCTTCGGCGTCGAGCGGGCCGCGCAACTGCAGGGCCACCGGAATGTTGTAAACCGAGGAGGATCCCTGCAACTGGTCGAGAACCCACAGCCGGTTCTGGGTGAACGAGAGGGGGATCATCGCCGGGCGCCGGTACGCCCGCAATGGCTCACGGCGATGGGTCTCGTCGTCGAGGCGCGACGTCAGTTGCGCAACCGTTGGCGCGTCGAACAATTCGTGCACGGCGAGGTTCGCGTCCAGCCCGGTGTTGACGGCGGCGATCAAACGCATCGCCGACAGCGAGTCCCCGCCCAGGTCGAAGAACGAGTCATCAGCACCGACGCGTTCGACGCCCAGCACCTGGGCGTAGATGCCGGCCAGGATCTCTTCAGCGGCGGAAGCGGGGGCCCAGTAGTGCCCGGGGGCGTAGTCGGGCGGGGGCAGGGCCCGGGTGTCGAGTTTGCCGTTGACCGTCAGCGGCAGCGCGTTCAGCACCACGATCGCCTGGGGAACCATGTGACCCGGCAGCCGCACGGCCAGCGCGGCGCGCACCGCAACGGGATCGACGGTGCCGGGGGCGGTTTCGACGACGTATCCGACCAGTCGTTTGGCGCCGGGAACGTCCTCGCGGGTGATGACCGCGGCCTGTTCGACGCCGTCGATTTCGGCCAGCGCGGCCTGGATTTCGCCGAGTTCGATTCGGTAGCCGCGGATTTTGACCTGCTCGTCGGCGCGACCGAGGTAACGCAGTTGCCCGTCGGCTCCCCAGCGCACCAGGTCACCGCTGCGGTACATCCGCGCGCCGGGCCCGCCGTAGGGGCACGGCACGAACCGCCCTGCGGTCAGCCCGGGCCGGCCGATGTAGCCGACGCCGACGCCGCGTCCGGCCACGTACAGTTCGCCGACCACTCCGGGCGGCACCGGGTGCAGCCATTCGTCGAGGACGAACAATGCCGCTGTGGGTACGGGTGCGCCGATGGGGACCGTCCCCGAACCCGTCGTCAGCGGGGCGCTGAGCGTTGCGTAGACGGTGGTTTCGGTGGGGCCGTAGGCGTTGATCACCACCCGCCCCGGTGCCCACCGGTCCACCAGCTCGGGCGGGCAGGCCTCGCCGCCGAGCAATAGCGCCACCGACTCCAGCCCTTGCGGGGGGAGCGCCGCGGCCGCCGACGGCGTTTGGGTGAGCACGGTGACGCCCTCGGCGATGAGCAGGGCGCGCAAGTCGTCCGGTGATCTGGTCACCTGGTCGGGCACCACCACCAGGCGCCCACCACCCAGCAGGGCGGCCCAGATCTCCCACACCGAGAAGTCGAACGCATAGGAGTGACACTGCGTCCACACCTGCTCCGCGGGTAAATGGGCCGACGCCGACTCCACCAGGTGGGCCAGGTTGCGATGGCTGATCGCAACCCCTTTGGGCACTCCCGTGGTGCCCGACGTGTAAATGAGGTAGGCGATATCGTCCGCAGCGGGCGCCCGGAGGGTGGAGCGGGGTTGAGCGGTCGTGCGGTCGTCGGTGATATCGATGACGGCGAGGGCGTGCCCGGCCAGCCGTGGGCGCAGGGCGGTGGTGGTGACCGCGATGATCGGCGCGGCGTCACCCAACATGAATCCGATCCGCTCGTCGGGCAGGGCCGGATCGATCGCCAGGTACGCCGCCCCGGTCTTGAGGACCGCGAGCATGGCGATGACAGCTTCGGCGGAGCGTTCCAACAGCAGCGCCACCCGCGCGCCGGGGCCGGCGCCGAGACCAGACAGTGAATGCGCCAAGTGATTCGACGCCTCGTCGACGTCCCGATAGGTCAACGACCGGCCCGCGCAACGGATGGCCACCGCCCGCGGCGAGCTGGCTACCTGGCCGGCGAACAGTTCCGGGATCGACACCCACGCCGGTGCGGGTCCGCCCAGAGCCGCCCGGTTGCCCATGTCGTCGAGGCGGTTGCGCTCGTCGGCGTCGAGCAGGTCGAGCGCCGACAGTGGGAGTTGCGGATCAGCGATCATCGCCGCGACGATCCGCCGCAGCCGGTCGATGAGCGTGTCAATGCTTGCGGCGTCGAATACGCCGGTGTCGTACTCGATCCGGAAGCTCAGTTCGGGTCCGGGCGTGGCCTGCATGGTCAGTGGGTAATGGTTGGCCTCGTGGCCGTCGAACGCGGTGATGGTCAGCCCGTCCGCGCCCGCCAGCGTGGTGGAGCCGATCGGGTAGTTCTCGTAGACGAACAGGGTGTCGAAAAGTTGGTCGTGACCGGTCGTGCGGTGAATCTCGTTGAGCGCCAGGTGTTGATGGTCGAGGGTGTGGTTGTGCGCGGCATGGAGTTGGCCGAGCAGGCCGGCGGTGGTGGTGGTTGGTCTGATCGTGGCCCGCACCGGAACGGTGTTGATCAGCAGCCCCACCATGGTGTCGGCACCGGCCAGCTCGACGGGACGCCCGGAGACGGCGGTGCCGAAGACAATGTCGCGCTGGCCGGTCATGCCCATCAGCAGTTGCGCCCATGCTGCCTGCAGGACGGTGTTGACGGTGGTGTGCTGGGATCGCGCCAGCTCGTTCAACGCCGATGTGGTGGACCCGGTCATCGCAAACGCGCTAGTGGCCTTGGCGCCGGGCCTGATCCGGGCCGGCGGGGCGACGAGCGTGGGAGTGTCGAAGCCCGCGAGGGTGTTGTGCCAGGCCGCCCTGGCGGCGTCGAGGTCTCGCTCGGCCAGCCAGGTGACGAACCGGCGGTAGGGTGTGGCCGGCGGCAGCTGCTGGCCCTGGTAGCTGGCGAAGATCTCCTGCATCAGTATCGGTAGCGACCAGCCGTCGAGCACGATGTGGTGGAAAGTCAACACTATGCGGTGCTGGTCTTCGGCGGTGCGGATCAACGCCGCCCGGAAGGTCGACGCGCCCCCGGCCAGGTCGCAGACCGCGGCGCGTTCCGCGGCGCACAGTCGCTCGGCGCCCCCGTCGGGCTGGGAGTCGTAATCGAGGTATTGCCAGGGTATTTCAGGGTCGACAGGAATGATCTGCACGGGTTCGTCGAATTGCGGGCAGCAGCGGGCGGCGAGGTTGGGGTGGCGCCTGATGACGGTTTGCACGGCGTCGTGTAGTCGGTCGGGGTGCAGTGGACCGGCGACGGTGATGTCGAGTTGCATCGCATACAGGTCACCGAGAGCGGGAGCGGTGTGGAACAGCAGTCCCTCCTGCAGGGGTGTGAGGGGCAAGATGTCGGCGATGTCGTATTGCGCTTGCAGCTCGTCGATTTGGTGTTGGGTGAGCCGGGCGGGAGCGATGTCGGAGGGGGTCAGTCCGCCGCCGCCACGATGGACATGGGCGCAGATGCCGGTGAGGGCGTCAAACCAGAGCCGGCTGAGCCGGCCGACCCGGGTGTCATCGAGCGCCGAGGGCGCCCAGGTCCAGGTGGCGTTGAGTTGTGGGCCGGCGTCGGTGTCGATGGTGGCGGCGTTGAGTTCAGCGGTGTGAGACAGGGGCATTGGCACCTCGGCGGCAGCGCCGGCGACCGCCAGGCTGCCCTGGTCGACTCGCCACTGGCCGCCAGAGATGTGGGTGTCGGCCGGGTCGCCCAGGCGTCCCAGATAGTTGAATCCGATGGTGGGGTCGGGCCCGGCCAGATCGGTGTCGGTGTTGAGGTACCTCAGCAGCCCGTAGCTCAGGGGATGGGGCACGGCGCGCAGTTGTTCCTTGATGCGCTTGACGATCGAGCCCAGTGCTGCGTCGCCGGACGTGACCTGCGGCCACCGCAGGTCGCCGACATTCAGGCCCACGGGGTATTTGGTGGTGAACCAGCCAACCGTGCGCGACAGGTCGACGTCGTCGACCAGGTCGTCGTGGCGGCCGTGCCCTTCGACATCGATGGCAAGGGGGCCGTCGCCGGTGCCGAGGAATTCGGTCCAGGCCAGTGCGTAGGCGATCAGCAAGATCTCGTGGATGCCCGCATGAAACGCCGCCGGAACGTCGGTGAGGAGTCGGCGTGTGGTGTCGGTGTCCAGCGAGACCGTCAGGTGCCCGGCGCTGGTATGGGTGTCTTGCTGTTGGGGGCGGGGGAGGCCGACGGCGGTGCTGGTGATGTGTTTCCACGTGTCGGTCTGCTCGGTGACCGCCGGCGTGTGGGCGTGTTGCTCGAGGATTTCGGCCCAGCGCCGGTATGAGGTACCACCGGCGGGCAGGCTGATGGGTTGGCCGCGATGGCGTTGAGCCCAGGCAATGTTTAAGTCCTCCAACAAGATCCGCCACGAGACCGCGTCGACCGCCAAGTGGTGGATGATCAGCACCAGTTGACCGGTGCCGGACACCCACAGCGCGCCGAGCATGGTTCCGGCGGCGGGGCTGAGCCCCGACCGGGTCCGGACAAGCTCCTCATCGCTCAACACGTCGGCCGTGCGCAGGCACTCACCGGCGTCGACGACGCCGGTCTCGGGGACGGTCAGCGTGCGGCCTTCGGTGCCGTCCCCGTGGACTCGGAGCCGAAGCACGGGGTGGTGGTCGATCAAAGCTTGTAGGACGGCGAGCACATCGGTGGGCGTGACGCCGGGCGGTGCTTGGAGCACCATGGTTTGGTTGAACTGGTCGACGGGGCCGTCGATGTCGAACAGCCAGCGCATGATCGGGGTGGGCCTGATCGGCCCGACACCCTCATCGATGACGGTGTCGTGCCCGTCGGTGATTCCGGCGATGCGGGCCAACCGGGCCACGGTTTGTTCGACGAAGATGTCGCGGGGGCGACAACTCAGCCCGGCCGCACGGGCGTGGGCCACTACTTGCATCGACAAGATGCTGTCGCCGCCGAGGTCGAAGAAGGAGTCGTCGATGCCGACCCGTTTGATGCCGAGCACCTGGGCGTAGATGGCGGCCAGGATTTCTTCGACCGGTGTGGTCGGAGCGCGGTAATGCTCGGTGGTGTAGTCGGGGGCGGGTAGGGCGCGGGCGTCGAGCTTGCCATTGACCGTGATGGGCAGCGCGTCCACCGCGACGACCGCCGCGGGCACCATGAAGCCGGGGAGCCGGTCGGCCAGTGCGGCGCGCGCAGCGGCAGGGTCGACTGTGCCGGGGCGGGTTTCGGTGATGTAGCCGACCAGCCGCCTATCGCCCGGGCGGTCTTCGCGGGTGATGACCGCGGCGTGTTCAACACCCTCGAGAGCGGCCAGCGCGGCCTGGATTTCGCCGAGTTCGATGCGGTAGCCGCGGATCTTGACCTGCTGGTCGGCACGGCCGAGGTAGTCGAGTTGTCCATCGGGGGCCCACCGGACCAGATCCCCGCTGCGATACATTCGTGTTCCCGGCGGCCCGAAGGGACAGGCCACAAACCGCGACGCCGTCAACCCCGCCCGGTTGAGATAGCCGATGCCGACGCCGTGGCCGGCCACATACAGTTCGCCGACGACCCCGGGCGGCGCCGGGTGCAGCCATGGATCGAGCACGAACAGTGCCGCCCCGGGCACCGGCACGCCGATGGGGACGGTCGCACGGTCGGGAGTCAGCGGGGCGCTGATGGTGGCGTAGACGGTGGTCTCGGTGGGACCGTACCCGTTGAGCATCAGCCGGCCCGGGGCCCATCGGTTTACCACCTCCGGTGGGCACGCCTCCCCGGCGGCCATCAGCGCGACCGCCTCCAACCCGTGCGGTGACAGCGCCGCGAGCGCGGAGGGGGTTTGACTGAACACGGTGACCTGTTCGGCGATCAGCAGTGCGTGCAGGTCGTCGGGGGAGCGGGTCACCTCGTCGGGCACCACTACCAGCCGACCGCCGAATAGCAGGGCGCCCCAGATCTCCCACACCGAGAAGTCGAAGGCGTAGGAGTGGCATTGGGTCCACACCTGCTCGGGCCCCAGCCTGATTCCGGTCTGCAGGGCGTCGAACAGCCGGGAGACGTTGTGGTGAGTGACGGCAACACCTTTGGGCACGCCCGTGGTGCCCGAGGTGTAAATGATGTGGGCGACATCTGCTGCCGCCGGGGCCGGAAGACCGGTGCTGGGTTGGCCGTCAATGCGGGGATCGTCGACCTCGAGGACTACCAGGTCGCACTCGCCCAAGCGGGGGCGCAGCGCGACGGTGGTCATCGTGACGACCGGTGTGGCGTCCTTGCGCAGGAAGGCAATCCGCTCGTCGGGCACTGCGGGGTCGATCGGCAGGTAGGCCGCCCCGGTCTTGAGCACGGCCAGGATCGCTACGATGGCCTCGGCCGACCGGGTGAACAGCAGCGCTACATTCTCACCCGGACCAGCGCCGCATTGAACGAGCAGGTGCGCCAACCGGTTTGACGCCTCGTCGAGTTCGCGGTAGGTCCAGGAGCGCAGCCCGCAGCGCAGGGCCACCGCCTCCGGGGCGCGCGCCACCTGCTCGGCGAACAACGCCGGGATCGAGACCGCCTCCGCCGGCCGGGCCAGCACGGCGCGGTGGCCGAGCACGTCGAGCCGCGCGGCCTCATCGGAGTCGAGCACATCGATCGACGACAACGCCGCCCGCGGGTCGGCGGTCATGGCAGCCAGCACCCGCTGCAACCGGCCGACCAAGGCGACGACGGTGCCCGGCTCGAAGACGTCGGTGCGGAACTCCACGGATCCCGAAATCCCGGCCGGCTCACCGGCATCGGTGAAGCGCTCGGCCAGGTTGAACGTCAAATCCATGCGGGCGGTGTGGGTGGCGACCGGTAGCTGCGCGACCTCCAAATCACCCAACGCCAACCCGTCCCCCGGATCACCTATGCTTCCCGGCAGGTTCTGCCAGGCCAGCATCACCTGCACCAACGGATGATGAGTCAGCGACCGCGCCGGGTTCAGCCGCTCGACGAGCACCTCGAAAGGCACATCCCGATGCTCGAGAGCGGAAAGCCCTTTCAGCCGGACCTGGGTCAGCAGCTCGGCCACCGTGGGGTCACCGGTCAGGTCCACCCGCAGCGCCAGGGTGTTGACGAAGAACCCGACCAGATCGTCGAGCGCGGGATCGTCACGGCCGGCGATCGGAAAGCCCAGCGCCACATCCGAAGTCGAACCGAGTCGTGAGAGCAATACGGCCAATGCGGCCTGCATCACCATGAAACTGGTCGCGTTGCATTCGCGGGCGGCAGCCCGCACCCGCTGCTGCAACTCCGCGGGCCAATCCACCGCCATGGTGGCCCCACGCTGATCGGCGGCCGGTGGGTACGCCCGATCCGTGGGCAACTCCACGCGATCGGGCACCCCGGCCAGCGCATTCTCCCAATACGCCAGCTGTGCGGCGATCGGGCTGTCGGCGTCATCAAGGTCGCCGAACTGGGCCCGCTGCCACAGTGTGTAATCCACGTATTGCACCGGCAGCCCGGCCCACCCCGGAGCAAGGCCCCGCCGCCGCGCCTCGTACGCCGCGGTGATGTCTCGCACCATCGGCGCCAGCGACAACCCGTCAAAGGCGATATGGTGCACCACGATTCCCACCACATGCCGCTCTGGGGCGAGCGAATAGATCTGCACACGGATCGGGATCTCGGTCGACAGATCGAATCGATGACCGGCCAGCGACGTCAACTCGCCGGCCACATCTTGCTCGGCCAACTGCACTATCGCGGCGTCTCCGCGTTGCCACATCCGGCCCTGGGGCGGCAGCACCCGCTGGAAGGGCACACCGTCGACGTCGGGAAAGACGGTTCGTAGGGGTTCGTGGCGGGCGACGACGTCATCGAGCGCCGCGCAAAGAGCCTCGATGTTCAGTTGCCCGCTGATTCGGAAGGCGGCCGGCATGTTGTATGTGGTTGTGCCGCCTTGCAATTGATCGATGAACCACAGCCGCCGCTGGGCGAACGACAACGGAACCGGGGCGGGCCGTTCGCCGGCCACCAATGGCTCGCGCTTGGCCGCTTCCCCATTGAGCCGGGGTGCCAGCAGCGCGACCGTGGGGGCGTCGAACAACGTGCGCAGCGAGAGTCCGGCATCCATCGACTTGTTGATCGCGGCGACCAGGCGCATCGCCGACAGTGAATCCCCGCCCAGGTCGAAGAACGACTCATCGACGCCAACGCGCTGCGCCCCCAGCACTTGGGCGTAGATGGCGGCCAGGATCTCCTCGACTGCGTTGGTGGGGGCCCGGTACCGATCGGCGTCGCCGTATTCGGGTGCCGGTAGGGCGCGGGTGTCGAGTTTGCCGTTGATCGTCAACGGCATTGACTGCAGCACCACGAGGGCCGCGGGCACCATATATCCGGGTAGCCGCTCGCCCAACGCCGCCCGCGCGGCAGCGGGATCGACAGCCCCAGCGTCGGTTTCGGTGACGTAGCCGATCAATCGCTTGTCGCCGGGACGGTCCTCGCGCACGATCACCGCGGCCCGTTGGACGCCACCCAGTGCCGCCAGGGCGGCCTGAATTTCGCCGAGTTCGATGCGGTAGCCGCGGAGCTTGACCTGCTCGTCAGCGCGCCCGAGGTAATCGAGCTGGCCGTCGCGGCGCCAGCGCACCAGATCTCCGGTCCGATACATCCGCGTTCCCGGCGGCCCGAAGGGGCAGGCCACGTATCGTGACGCGCTCAGCCCGGCCCGGCGCCAGTAGCCCACCCCCACACCTCGCCCGGCGATGTACAACTCGCCCACCACGTCGGCGGGCACCGGACGCAACCACGCGTCGAGGACGAACAACGCCGCTCCGGAGACCGGCGCGCCGATCGGCGGCGCGCCCGTTCCGGCGGTCAGCGGCGCACTTCTCGACGCGCACACCGTGGTCTCGGTGGGACCGTAGCCGTTGACCATGACCCGCCCAGGCGCCCAACGATCGACGGTCTCGGCCGGGCAAGCCTCACCGGCTACCAGCAGCGCCGCAGATCCTAAACCTTCGGGGGACAATCCTTCGACGGCTGAGGGGGTTTGGCTCACGACGTTGACCTGTTCGGTGAGCAGCAGTGTGTGCAGGTCTTCCGGTGAGCCCGCCACCGGTTCGGGCACGATCACCAGCCGGCCGCCGAACAACAGCGCGCTCCAGATTTCTTCAACCGAAGCGTCGAAGGCCAACGAATGCCACTGCGCCCACACCTGCCCCTGCGGGTTCAGCGACGCCAGCAGCTGGGTCACGTTGTGGTGCGTGATTGCAACACCTTTCGGCACGCCGGTGGTGCCCGAGGTGTAGATGATGTATGCGATGTCATCGGGTGAGGGCAGCGGCAACGCGGTGCCGGGTCGGGTGTCGGCAGCGTGGTCCGTGACGTCGATGACCACCTGGTTGCACCCGTCCAGCCGCGACCGGAGTTCCGCGGTGGTCAAGACGGCGATCGGGGTGGCGTCGTTCAGCATGAACTCGATGCGGGACCGGGGATGCTGCGGATCGATCGGCAGGTATGCCGCACCGGTCTTGAGTACCGCCAACATCGCGACGACGGCCTCCGGGGAACGGCTGAACAGCAATGCGACACACCCGGCCGGGCCCGCGCCATGTTCGGTCAGCAGATGCGCCAGGCGATTCGCGGCCTGATCGAGCTCCCCGTAGGTCATCGACAGACCCGCGAACCTGACGGCCACGGCCCCGGGTGCGCGCTCTACTTGCGCGGCGAACGACTCGGGAATCGAAACCGGTTGGGCCGACGCCTGCGTGAGCACCGCGCGGTTTCCCCATTCTTCGAGTCGGCCGTACTCGTCGGCGCTGAACGGATCGATCGAGGAGAGCCGCCGGCCCGGGTCGGCCGTCATCGCCAGCAAGACGTCTTGCAGCCGCTCCGCCAGGTCCGTGACGCCGAGGGCCGGAAATGGTTGGCCGGTGCCCTCTGTGCCGAACAGAAGTTCGTCGCCGGCGGCAGAGAAGAACAACCCGAAGCCGTCCGTCAGGCCGGAATTGGTGAATGACGCCGAAGCCGGCAGGCCACCGAAGTCCAAGGTGAATGCGGACGGAAGAAAGTTGACGCTCACCCGGTGGGCTCGCTGCTTTCGGCCGCGGAAGCGGGACTTGCGTTCCAGGGCTTGCACCGGAAAACGCTGATGTTGCAGGGCTTCTCGAATCCGGAGGTCAACATGCCGACAGAAATCGGCGACCGTAGCGTCCGGCGATACCGTCACGACCAGCGGCACGACCCCGGAAAACACCCCGGGGAGGGTCTTGGACTCCGGATCCACTCGCCTGCTTACCGGGAAGTCCAGTACCACGTCAGGGCCTTGGGCGCACCAGCCGTGTACCAGCAGCGCGCACGCCGCGGTGATAACCGACGATCGAGGCATGTCCCGCACCTGTGCCGACTCTTGGATCCGGCGCAGCACCACCGGATCCAGGCGAACCGGCGCGGAGGAACGACAACGCCCGGGCTCGCTCGCCTCGCGCGGCAGCCAGTGCTCGAATTCGCTTTCGGGCGGCAGGTTGTGCGCCCAATACGCCTGATCCTCTTGGTAATCGGCCGACGCTTCGTAGGCTGCCTCGCACCTGACCAAGTCCTCGAGGGAGCCGAAGAACGGGGGCGGCATGGACGCGCCCGCGACAATGGCCGAGTAGAGGGTGGCGATCCGGTGGCCGACCAGCGCAATGCCCGTTGCGTCCACGACGATGTGGTGGCAGCACGTGAACCAATAGAATTCGTCGGGCCGTGTCTGAAACAGCGCGAACCTGAACAGCGGTCCCGTGAGCGGCATCGGCGTGCGTTGAATGGACGCGGCTATCTCGTAGGCGTGTTGCAGGGGACGCTGCGACCCGGTCAGGTCGTGGAAAATCAGCTCCAGTTTCGGATCATCAATCGTGGTCTGGAAAACCTGGCCCTGCTCTTCAAAAAACGTTGCCCGGACCGGTTCAGCCTCCTGCAGCGCTCGGCGGATCGCCCACACCAAGGGCTCTCGCTGTAGCCGACCCTCGATTTTCGCGAAGAGCCCGAGCTGCCACTCCGCAGTGAAGCGGCCCGTCTCCTGCGCGAGCCAAATGTCCAACTGCCCGGGCGTCAGCGGGAGCGCCCGGTCGTCACGTTCCATCCGACCCCCTCCGGTCTCAGGCCGCACTAGCGGGCGCCAGCTTCTCGCACAGCAGGCCCGCCAGGCCGCGGATCGTTATGGTGGAGATGTCGGCCGACGGGATGCGCACCCCCGTTTCGGTCTCGATGCGGGTTCGTAGTTCGAGGGCGCCCAGTGAGTCCAAGCCGTATCCGGAGAGCGGCCGGTCGGGATCGACGCTGCGACGTAAGATCAGGCTGACCTGATCGGAGATCATCCTCCGCAGCCAGGTCGGCCACTCGTCCATCGGCAGGTCATCGAGCTCGGCCCGCAGTTTGCTTGTGCCCGTTTGGGTTTGTCCGACAGAGCGAAATGCCTGCGCAAATGGGCTGCGCTCGGCCAAAAGCGCCAGCCAGGAGGTACCGGTGATCGGCGAATAGCCGGTATAGGCCCGGTCGTGGCGCAGTATCGCTTCGAATGCGTAAGCGCCCTCGTCGGGCGCGATCGCAATGCTGGAATTCTCCGCCAGTGTGGTCGCGCGCCCGATCTCTGCCCAGGGTCCCCAGGCGATCGCGGTCGCCGGCAGCCCCCGGGCCCGCCGCCAGTGGGTGAAGCCATCGACCCAACTGTTGGCCGCCGCGTAGGCGCCCTGCCCCGGCGAGCCCACCAGCGCGGCCGCCGAGGAGAACGAGCAGAACCAGTCCAGCGGCTGGCCCTCGGTGGCGGTGTGCAAGTTCCACGCGCCGTAAACCTTTGCTGCCCAATCGCGTTCGATCAGTTCGTCTGTGATGTTGGTCAAGGTGGCGTCCTCCACCACCGCGGCCGCATGCAGGACGCCGCGCACGGCGAGCCCGGTGGCGGTCGCCGTGGCCACCAGCCGGCGCGCGGTGTCGGGCTGCGCGATATCCCCGCACTCCACCACGACGTCGGCGCCGGTCGCGCGGATCCTCTCGATCGTCTCCAGCGCGGTGTGCGTCGGCTGTGAGCGTGCGGACAGCACGACGCGCCCGCATCCCGCGGCGGCCATCCTTTCCGCCAGGAACAGCCCGAGACCCCCAAGACCGCCCGTGACGAGGTAGGCGCCATCAGGGCGGAAGACCGGGGCCTGCGCCGGCGGTACCGTCACCCGGTGGCGGCCGGTGTGCGGGACGTCGAGCACGATCTTGCCGGTGTGCCCGGCGCCGGCCATCGTCCGAATGGCGTTGCCGGCTTCCGCAAGCGGGTAGTGCGTGCTCTCCGGAATCGGGAGCACGCCGTCGGCGATGAGCCGGTACACGGTGGCCAACAAGTCGTGAACCCGGTCCGGTTCGCTGTACGACAGCAACGCCAGGTCGACGCCGTGGAACGCGAGGTTGGGCCGGAACGAGAAGAGGCCCAACCGGATGTCCCGCTTGCCGATTTCGATGAATCGGCCACCGAGAGCCAGCAACTTGAGCCCCGCGAGCTGGGCGGCGCCGGGGACCGAGTTGAGCACGATGTCTACGCCGTACCCGTCGGTCTGGCGCCTGATCAGGTCGGCGAACTCGGTGCTGCGCGAATCGTAAACATGCTCAATGCCCATGTCGCGCAGCAGTTGTCGGCGTTCCTCGCTGCCCGCGGTGGCGAAGATTTCCGCGCCCGCGGCCCGGGCCATCGCGATCGCCGCCTGTCCGACCCCGCCCGTCCCGGAGTGGATCAGCACGCGATCACCGGCCTTGATATGCGCCAGGTCGTGCAGGCCGTAATACGCGGTGGCGTGCGCGGTTGGCACCGCCGCCGCCTGCCCATCGGAGAGCCCGCCCGGCAGCGTGACCGCCAGGCGAGCGTCGCAGGTGATATACGTGCCCCAGCAGCCGTCGCCACACAGACCGCCGACATGATCGCCCACCTTGTGGTCGGTCACACCCGGTCCGACCGCGGTCACCACGCCGGCGAAATCGGTGCCCAGCTGCTGTCGCCGGCCCTCGAAGGCCGGGTAGCGGTCGAACGCGACCAGCACGTCGGCGAAGTTGATGTTGGAGGCACTGATTTCCACCTCAATCTGGCCCGGACCCGGCGTAACTCGTTCCCGGGCAATGAATTCCACCGACTCCAGATCACCCGGCGTGCGGATTTGCAGACGGACGCCGTCCCGCTCGAGGTTGGCGATGGTGGTGCGGCGCTCCTCGGGCCGCAGCGGGCTGAGGGCCAAACGCGCCGTGTACCAAGCGCCGTGCCGCCAGGCGGTCTCGTCTTCCTCCGACCCGGCGAGCAGTTGTCGGGCGAGCTGCTCTGCCTCGGTGTCGTCGTCCACGTCGATCTGGGTGACCCCCAGGTGCGGATGCTCGGAGCCGATCGCCCGCAGCAGGCCCCGCAGCCCGGCCTGCTCCAAATTGGGCACGTCGCTGGCCACCACCGTCTGGGCGTTGCGCGTGACGACGTAGAGGCGGGGGAGTTGGCCGGGCGTGTCGGGCAATTCGCGGATGACATGCACCAGGTGTTGCACGGACTCGAGGCCCAGCGCCGGTGACCGGTCATCGGCGTCACCCTTCTCGGTCCCCGCCGCGATCACCAGACCGCTGAATCCGCCGGCACGCAGACGATCTCGAAGCTGTTCGGAGTTCGAGGTGTGATCGGCGTGCGGCGGCCAGCACATCGTGGTGCATTGTGCGCCAAGGCGTTTCAGCGCTTCCGTTAACAGGGCAACGGCGTCGGCGGCGGTGCCGATGACCAGCCAGGCTCCGGGGTTGCGGTGTTCGGCCTCCGGCAGTTCTCGCTGCCGCCATTCGATCGTCAGCAATCGCTTGGCCAGCAGCCGTTCGTCGTGGTCGTTCTCGGCTGCCCCGGCACCCAATCGCAGCCCCTGCACGGCGAGCAGGACGGCCCCGTGCTCGTCGAGCATTTCGAGATCCGCCTCGACTCCGGAAGCATCGGCTTTCGTCACCCGTGTGTAGCAGTAGCGGGCTCCGCGGGCAGGGCCGTGGGAGCGGAGCCGCCGGAGACCGAGCGGCAAGGCCAGCACGTCTTCACCCAGGGGTTGCACTTCGGGGTGCGCCGCGACGGACTGGAAGCAGGCGTCCAGCAGCGCCGGGTGCACCCCGTAGGCATCTTGTTGCGAGCGGATTTGACCGGGTAGCGCGACCTCGGCCAGCACGGTGCCGGTTGCCCCCGCGCCGATGTGCAACGCGGTGAGTCCGCTGAATGCCTGACCGTACCGAACACCACGCTCGTCCAGGCGGCGGCGGACCTCGGCGCCGTCCTCGCTGCCCGGGTGCGCGGCGAGCAGCGCGGAGATGTCGTGCGCGGGCGGGGGATCCTCCGCGGCGGCATAGAGCCCGGCGGTGATCAGCTGCACCTGGTCGCCCCCGTCCTCGGACTCCACCGCGAAATCGGCGACGCCCGTTGACGACAACGCCGCCGACGCTCCGATGGTGGTCTGTTCGTCCAGCAGCAGCGCCTGCTCGAAGTGCAAGTCACGAACCTCGGAAGCATCGCCGAAAACGGCGCGCGCCGCCGTCAGCGCCATTTCGCAGTAAGCAGCCCCGGGAAACACGGTCACATCGCGAACCTGGTGATCGCCCAGCCAGGGCTGGGCGGCGGTGCCGACCTCCGCCTGCCAGACATGGCGTTCCGGTTGCTCCTGCAAGCGCACGTGGGCGCCCAGCAGCGGATGCACCGCAACGGTGCAGCCACCGTGCGTTGAGGGTTGACCGCCGCGGCTCAACAACAGCCGACGATGCGTCCAGGTCGGCAGCGGTGCGTCAACCAGGCGCCCCTTCGGATAGAGCACGGAGAAGTCGATCGCGGCGCCCGCGCTGTACAGATCCGCGACAAAGCCACGCAAGCCGTAGGGCTGTGCTTGCTCGCGACGCATCGCGGCCAGGGCGGCCAGCGGCATGTCGAGACTGCGGGCGGTCTGCTCGACCGCATGGGTGAGTAGCGGGTGGGGCGCCAACTCCGCGAAGACGCGGTAGCCCTCCTCCAATGCGGCCCGTACCGCCGGCGCGAAACGCACCATCTGGCGCAGGTTTTGCACCCAATACCCGGCATCGCAGACCGGCCGCTCGCGCGGGTCGTAGAGGGTTGCCGAGTAGAAGGGAATTTCCGGCGGCATCGGATGCAGCCCGGCGAGCGCGTCGGCCAGATCGTCGAGGATCGGATCCACCTGGGGGGAGTGCGAGGCGACGTCGACGGCGATCTCGCGGGCCATTACGTCGCGCGACTCCCAGGCCGCGACCAGGTCGCGCACCGTCTGGGTGGCGCCGCCGATCACCGTGGATTGCGGCGACGCCACCACCGCCACCACGGCATCGTCGACGCCCCGGGTCACCAATTCCGAAAGCACCTGCTGCGCAGGCAGTTCCACCGAAGCCATCGCACCCGCGCCGGCGATCCGCGACATCAGGCGGGAGCGCCGGCAGATGACGCGCAACCCGTCTTCCAGCGACAGCGCTCCTGCGACGACGGCCGCGGCGACTTCACCCAGGGAATGCCCGATGACCGCGCCGGGCTGCACCCCGTAGGAGCGCATGGTCGCGGCCAGCGCGACCTGCATGGTGAACAGGGTCGGTTGAACCCGGTCGATACCGGTCACGGTCTCCGAGGCGGTCAGCGCCCGGGTCACCGAGAACCCGGCCTCGCCGGCGATCAGTGGCTCGGCCGCCGCGACGGTCGCCGCGAACACCGGTTCGGTCGCCAGCAGCTGGGCTCCCATTCGAGCCCACTGCGAACCTTGTCCCGAGAAGACCCAGACCGGTCCGCGGTCATCCTGCCCGGCCGCGGCCTGATACGGGGTGTCGCCCTCGGCGACCTCACGCAGTGCGTTTACCAGCTCCAGCCGGCCACTGGCAATCACGGCGGTGCGTACTGGGCGGTGCACGCGCCGGCGCGCCAGGGTGTAGGCGAGGTCCGTGAGGGCTACATCCTCATGCGCTGCGACCCAGTCGCCCAGGCGGCCGGCGGTGCGACGCAATTCGTCGGCCGACGTGGACGATAGCGGGAAGAGCAGAGGTGCGGCCGACTCAGCTTCGGGCACAGCGGCTTCCGGAACCTGCGCCGGAGCTTGCTCCACTATGGCGTGTGCGTTCGTTCCTGATAGCCCGTACGACGACACCGCCGCCCGCCGGGGATGATGACCATTCGTCGGCCATGATGTGATCGTCTGCGGCACAAACAGTTTGGTGTCGACTGCGGCCATCTCGTCGGGCAGCCGTGCGAAGTGCAGATTCTGCGGGATCATGCCGTGCTGCAACGCCAGGATGGTCTTCATCAACCCGAGCGCTCCCGCGGCCGACTGCGCATGACCCAAGTTGGTCTTCACCGTCGCCAGCGCGCAGGGGACGTCGATGCCGTAAACGGCGGCCAGGCTTGCGTATTCGACCGGGTCACCGACGGGCGTACCGGTGCCGTGGGCCTCGACCATGCCGACGCTGCGGGCATCCACGCCGGCGGCGGCCAGCGCCGCTCGGTACACCGCGGTCTGCGCCGCGAGCGACGGGGTGGCGATGTTGACGGTGTGGCCGTCTTGGTTGGCGGCAGTGCCGCGGATGACCGCCAGGATCCGATCACCGTCACGCAGCGCGTCGGGCAGCCGTTTGAGTAATACGACGACACAGCCTTCGGCGGACGCGAACCCGTCAGCCGCGACGTCGAACGCATGACACCGACCTGTGGGGGAAAGCATGCCTTCCGCGGAACCCGCGACGAACTTCCGCGGATCCAGGATCACCGCCGCGCCACCCGCCAGGGCAAGGTCGCTTTCACCGTCGCTCAGGCTGTGGCAGGCCAGGTGCACCGCGGTCAAACCCGACGAACATGCGGTGTCCACCGTCATCGCGGGACCGTGAATGCCCAAGACGTACGCGATCCGCCCTGATGCCAGGCTGAAGCTGCTGCCGGTGAACCCGTACGGCGCCTCCACTGCGTTCGCATCGGCGGCCAGCAGTTGATAGTCGCCGTGCGTCAGACCGACGAACACACCGGTGAGCGAGTCGGACATGGTCTCTCGCGTCAGGCCGGCGTGCTCCATGGCCTCCCACGAGGTTTCCAGCAGCAACCGGTGCTGGGGGTCGATCGCGGTGGCCTCGCGTTCGTTGATCCCGAAGAACTCGCAATCGAAGCCGGCGACGTCGTCGAGGAACCCGCCCCACTTGGTCACCGACCGACCAGGAATCCCCGGCTGAGGGTCGTAGTATTCGTCGGCGTCCCACCGGTCCGGCGGCACTTCGGTGATCAGGTCGTCCCCACGTACCAACGCCTCCCACAGCCGCTCGGGGGAGTCGATGCCGCCGGGCAGTCGACAGGCCATGCCGATGACAGCAGTGGGAGTGAAAGTTGCTTTCTCCACGGCCGTTCACCTCTTCTTATCCGGCGGGGCGGTAAGCGCGCTTGAATTCGGAGTGGTCGTTGAGACCGCCTGGTCGAGTCAACGCATCTTCGACAATTGGTTGCGGCGGGAAACGCCCGATGCCGGACGGCATAGCGGTGCGCATTCCAATTGATCGATGTCCGGGCTGATGGTCCGAAATCGCCCGGTCCACCAGCGCAAAGACATAATCAACGTTCGGTTCGACGATCGAATAATCGGTCGTCCGCGGGAAAATTCGGCCGCCCACCTCGAAGAAATCGGCGCTGGGTGGTTCCGGCCCTTGCTGCACTTTGCTGATTACCGGACTAAGCAAATCTGGATTACCCAGAGTCCCGATATTCGCCAATGAGCGCGATCGGCATTTGGTACCCGAGTGGCCAGAGTTTCGCGGAGGCCAGACATTTGATTGTCGCCTCGGCAGGGGAAGGTCGGGGTCCTCAATCCCCATCCGACTTCGCCCGGCTCGAAGGCGTGGGAATGGACGACCGGATTGGCCCGGCCGCCGTCGCTTCGTCGTGGCGCGCCGCGAAGATGCAGCGCGAATGGCTGCGATCCCGGTCGCCCGGCATTCGGCTGCGTCTTGGGCGGAGGCCCGGAAGAAGTTGTCCCGCGCCGGTTGTCGCCGGCCGAGGCGAACTAGTTGTCGTTGTCGTTGTCGACGGGTTGATCATGCGCTCTCCCACACCGCAAGTCGACGTGTGTGCAACAAACCATACAGAAGGTCACCGCTGAGCGCGCCGGGTTGAGGCAAATTCTTCGAAGCGACCTAGGTGTTAGCTGTGCGTTCAGCCGCGAGTGGTCGCACGGCCGGCGGAGAGGCCTAGTGCGGGCGGTGTGCGCCTAGCGCGCCTGGCCCTGCGAGGCGAGGAAACCCGCGACGCCGCGGACCATCGCGTCGGCGTACTTCTGCCTGCCCTCTGCCGACTCCATCTGCGCCGAGTCCGCGGGGTTTTTCATGTTGCCGCATTCGACCAGGATCGACGGGTACTGCGCCAGGTTCAGCCCGGCGAGGTCCGAGCGTCCATACAGCCCGTTCTGGCCGATGTAGTTGGCCGGCGGGATACCCGAGGCCTGCATCTGGTCGCGCATGATCCGGGCGTACTGCACGGACGGTCCGGCCTGCACCTGGTTGAGCGGGGGGGCCGAATAGTTGACGTGGAATCCGCGGCCCGATGCCGGGCCGCCGTCGGCGTGGATGCTCAGGACCGCATTGGGGTGCAACGCATTGGCCATGTTGGCGCGCTCGTCGACGCACGGCCCCAGCCCGGTGTCGTTGCCGCGCGCCATGGCGGTCCGGACGCCGAGGGCGTTCAACTCCGCGCGAACCCGCAGCGCGGTGTCCCAGGTGAAGGTGTGTTCCTGGTAGCCGCTGTTGGTCGACGTCCCGCTCGCCTGGCAGTCCTTGGTGCCCCCGCGGCCCGTCGGCACCTGGCGGCCGATGGACGCGTCGTTGGAGCCGTTGTGGCCGGGATCGATGAACACCACCATGCCGGCGATGTTGGAGGGGACCCCCCATGCCGGCGGGGCGGCGGTCGGGGTGATCGCGACCGAAGCGGTAACCAGCGCGCCGATGACCAACCTGATGCCGACACGCCTGCTCACTCGTAGGTCCACGGCGCAAAGGTAGCGTCGCGCGGTCTACGCTGAGTGTTTCGAATCGCCGGACACACGCAGGCGAAACCAACTCGAGACCAAGATGCGAGGGGACTGTCATGCAACCCGGAGGCGACATGTCGGCGCTGCTGGCCCAGGCGCAGGAGATGCAGCAGAAGTTGATGGAAGCCCAGCAACAGCTGGCGAATGCCGAGGTGCACGGGCAGGCCGGCGGAGGCTTGGTCAGGGTGACCGTCAAAGGCAGTGGCGAGGTGGTCGCGGTGCAGATCGATCCCAAGGTCGTCGACCCCGGGGACGTCGAGACGCTGCAGGACTTGATCGTCGGGGCCATGGGTGACGCGTCGAAGCAGGTCACCCGCATGGCGCAGGAGCGGCTGGGCGCGCTGGCCGGCGGTTTCGGCGGCCCACCCCCGGGCCAGCCTCCGGCCCCGGCGCCGGGGCTCTAGACCTTCCGACATGTTTGAAGGACCCGTCCAGGATCTGATCGACGAGCTCGGCAAGCTGCCGGGCATCGGGCCCAAGAGCGCTCAGCGCATCGCCTTCCACCTGCTGTCCGTCGAACCGCCGGACATCGACCGGCTGACCGCGGCGCTGGGGAAGGTCCGCGACGGCGTGCGGTTCTGCGCGGTGTGCGGCAACGTCTCCGACAACGAGCGCTGCCGCATCTGCTCGGATCCCCGGCGGGACGGCTCGTTGGTATGCGTGGTCGAGGAGCCGAAGGACGTCCAGGCGGTCGAGCGCACCCGCGAATTCCGCGGCCGGTATCACGTGCTGGGCGGCGCGCTGGATCCATTGTCGGGGGTGGGGCCCGATCAGCTGCGGATCCGCGAGCTGCTGAGCCGGATCGGTGAGCGGGTCGACGACGTCGACATCACCGAGGTGATCATCGCCACCGACCCGAACACCGAGGGGGAGGCGACGGCCACCTACCTGGTGCGGATGTTGCGCGACATCCCGGGGCTGACGGTGACGCGGATCGCGTCGGGGCTGCCGATGGGCGGAGACCTGGAGTTCGCCGACGAACTGACGCTGGGCCGCGCGCTGGTCGGCCGCCGGGCGATGGTCTGACGTCGCTCAGGTTTTGGTCAATCGGAACGGCCGAGTGACCGTCGAGCCTGGACCGCCGCACCCGTCGGACGTGGTCGTCGTGCCCTCACCGGCAAGCGACACGGCGTCGAAGCTGTAGTCGACGGTTGCCGGGACCGATGTTCCGTTCGCGCACGGCGCCTGCGTCGCCCCGCTGTGGGTCCAGCGTCCGTTCACGAGGTCGAACTCCCAGCTGATGACGAACGTCCCGCCGTCCTGCGAGGTCGCCAGCGTGCAGTCCGACCCGCAGGGGGCGAAAAGCCACATGGTCGATTTGTCGCTGTCGGTATAGAGCACGGTGTAACGACCGCTCGGCACCTCCGGGGTGGCGTGCGCCGGCGCCGGCGCAATCAATGCGGCCGCGACCAGCAGGGCGCCGCCGCCCGCCAACCCCGGCCGGCTGCTTCTCGCGATGTCATTCCGCACGTCAGCGCGCCCCTAACCGCTCCCGGCGCAACAACTCCACCTCGGGCAGGTCCAACGGCGCCAGCTCACCCACCACCTTGCTCAGCAGCAGGTCGGCCAGCTCCGGGTTGCGCGCCAGGCACGGCCCGTGCATGTAGGTGGCGACGACGCTGCCCTGCACCGCGCCGTCGAAGCCGTCGCCCGCCCGGTTGCCCGCGCCCTTGACCACAGCGCCCAGCGGCGACGCGGCGGGGCCCAGGACGGTGCCGCCCCGGTGGTTCTCGAATCCGGTGAGCCGCTGGGTCAGCCCGGGCAGCAGCGGCTTGGTGATCAGTTCGCCGATGGTGCGGGCGTCCTGCGGCGAGGTGGTCGCGTCGAGCAGGCCCACGCCGTCGACCCGTTCCCCTGCCGACGTCTCATACCACCGCCCCAGCACCTGGACCGCGGCGCAGATCGCCAGCACGGGCGCGCCCCGCTCCGCGGCGCGCTGCAGCCCGGGGTGCTTGACCAGGTGCCTGGTGGCCAACCGCTGCGCGTAGTCCTCGGCGCCGCCCAGGGTGTAGAGGTCCAGCGAGTCCGGCACCGGGTCGGCGAGCGTGATCTCGATGACCTCCGCGGCGATGCCCCGCAGTCGCAGCCGCTGGCGCAGCACCAGCGCGTTGCCGCCGTCGCCGTAGGTGCCCATCACGTCGGGCAACACCAGCCCGATCCGCACGGTCGAGTCAGCCATGGCGCGCCAACGCCCGTTGCAGCTGGAGGAACGCGGTGTAGTTGGCGACGACCTCGACCCGCCCCGGCGGGCAGGACGCGATGGCGGCCACGGTGTCGTGCACCAGGGTGTGGTCGACGCCCGCGTAGCCGAGGCGCACCGCGAGGTCGGTGCCCCGTTCCCCGGCGGCCACCACGGCGGTGTGCTCGAAATGCTCGAAGCGCACGTCCCACAGCCAGGACAGGTCCTCGCCGTCGGGGACCTGCCCGTTGACCGAGATGACCACCCCGGCCGCCTGCTTGTCCACCATGGACAGCGCCTCCTGCCAGCCGGCCGGGTTCTTGGCCAGCAGGATCCGCACCTCGTGGTCGCCGACGCGGACGGTCCGATAGCGGCCGGCGACCTCGTCGACGCCCGACACGGCCGCCACCGCCTTCGAAGGATCCGCGCCCAGCGCGACGGCGGCGGCCACGGCCTGGGCGGCGTTGCCCCGATTGACCGCACCCGGCAGCGCCAACCGCATCGGCAGCGCCAGCCCGTCGGGCCCGTACAGCGTCTCGTCGTCGAACCACCACTGCGGGCTGGGCCGCTTGAAGTCTGCGCCGGTGGAATACCAGTGGCCCTTCTCGCGGACGATGACCTCGCCGCTGCGTGGGCAGCTGACCGAGTCGTTCGCCCACGAGCCCCCCGCGGCCACCCACACCACGTTCGGGCTGTCGTAGGCCGCCGACGTCATCAGCACGTCGTCGCAGTTGGCCACGACGACCGCCGTCGGGTGCCTGGCCAGCCCGGCCCGCAGCGTGCGTTCGATGACGTTGATCTCGCCGACGCGGTCCAACTGGTCGCGCGACAGGTTGAGCAGCACGACGACGGCCGGCTCGACGGCATCGGAGACGTGCGGCACGTGCATCTCGTCGACTTCCAGGGCCGCCAGGGTCGCCTCGCGGCGCGCGGCCAACGCGGCCACCAGGCCGGCGTCCATGTTGGCGCCCTCGGCGTTGGTGGCCACCGGTCCCAGCGTGGCCAGCGCGGCGGCGGTCATCCGGGTGGTGGTCGACTTGCCGTTGGTGCCGGTGACGATGACGGTGCGCCGCCCGGCCGCGAGCTGACGGAGCACCGAGCGGTCCAGGGTCATCGCGATCAGGCCGCCGATCATCGCCCCGGCGCCGCGCCCGGTCACCCGGGATGCCCAGCGCGCGCTCGCTCCCGCCGCGAGGGCGAGACGTGCACGGGTGGTGACCACGCGGGTGAGTTTAGAGGCGGGCCGCCGCCCGCATCGAATCCCGGGCGATCGCAAGCGCGGCGCTGGTGTCGGGTGCGGCGGGTCGCCCGCATCGAATTCCGTGCCGACACGGCAGCGCAGCGACCAGGCGTTGTCGGCCGGACGTGCCATCCTCAACTCATGAACCGGGTGTCGTGGGGGCGACCGGCCAGCGAGCCGGACGGGGGCTGGGCTGTCATCGACGTTGAGACCTCGGGTTTTCGCCCGGGTCAGGCACGGGTCATCAGCCTGGCGGTGCTGGGCCTCGACGACGACGGGCGCGTCGAGCAATCGGTGGTCAGCCTGCTGAACCCCGGGGTCGATCCCGGTCCCACCCACGTGCACGGCCTGACCACCGCCATGCTGGAAGACCAACCGCAGTTCGCCGACATCGTCGATGACGTGGTCAAGGTGCTGGACGGCCGCACGCTGGTTGCCCACAATGTCGCGTTCGACTATGCGTTCCTGACCGCGGAAGCCGAGCTCGCCGAGGCCGAACTACCCATCGACGCCGTCATGTGCACGGTCGAGCTGGCCCGGCGGCTGGATCTCGGCACCGACAACCTGCGGTTGGAGACCCTCGCGGCGCACTGGGGCGTGACCCAGGAACGGCCGCACGACGCCTTCGACGACGCAATGGTGCTGACCGGTGTGCTGGCGTCGGCCCTCGAGCGCGCGCGCCAACGTGACATCTGGCTGCCGGTGCATCCGGTCACCCGCCGCCGCTGGCCGAACGGCCGCGTCACCCATGACGAGCTGCGCCCGTTGAAGGTGCTGGCCTCGCGGATGCCCTGCCCGTACCTGAATCCCGGCCACTACGTGGGTGGCAGGCCGCTGGTGCAGGGCATGCGGGTTGCCCTGGCGGCCGAGGTCGGGCGCACCCACGAGGAACTCGTGGAGCGGATCCTGCATGCCGGGCTGGCCTACAGCGACACCGTCGACGGGGAGACGTCGCTGGTGGTGTGCAACGATCCCGCCCCGGACCAGGGCAAGGGCTACCTGGCTCGGCAGCTGGGGATCCCGGTGATTTCCGACACGCAGTTCATGGACTCCATCCGCGCCGTCGTGGGCGGCACCAGCATGGAGGAGTTCACCGACACCACCGCGCTCGACCAGCAGCTCGCGCTGTTCTGAGCTCGGTCAGGGGCCACCGCGCCAGTGTTCGATGCGGTGATGGTCAGGTGTGAACCCGTGATCCACACCCCACAGCACGGCCTGGGTCCGACTGCCCACGCCGATTTTGCGATAGATCGTGCGGATGTACGACTTCACCGTGTTGGGACTTAGGTAGGTCAACCGTGCCACGTCGGCATTGCTCTTACCCTGGGTGATCAGCGCCAGGATCTCCGCTTCCCGGTCGCTGAGCCCTTCGTTACGGCCCGGCCAGTCCAGCCCGGGAGCGCTGCGCGGTCGCCCGGTCACCGGGCTGATAACCACCTCGCCCGAATGCACCGCCTCCAATGCGGCTACCAGTTCCCGGGCCGGCAGGGTCTTGGACAAATATCCCTGAGCGCCATGCCGCCGTGCACTCTCGACGAGGTCGGGGTGAAAGTTCCAGGTGTAGACGACAACCCGGCGTGCTCGGGGGTTCGCCGTCAGAACTCCGATCTCCTCTTGATCGGATTCGGGTTGGGCGAATGAGTCGTACAGCACGATGTCGACGGCGTCGTCGACGGGCATGGTGGAGTCCAGTTCCGCAATGACGACGCGGTCCCGGTAGGGGTCCAACATGTTGGCGACGCCCTTCACGACGACGTCATAGTCGTCGACGAGCGCGACGGTGATCGGCGCGCTGGCACGTGACGATCGCGTCATGCCGGGAAGATTACCTACCTAGGGGTGTATTGGTACCCCCCTTAGGGGTGGTCGACTGAAGTCGGTGCCGGGCAACCGGCCGCACGAGGTAGTCACGCATCCGGAGGGGAAGGCTCATCATGATCATTCTCGGCATCGTCCTGCTGGTCGCAGGATTCCTGCTCAAGATCTCGATCCTGTGGACGATCGGGATCATCCTGTTGGTCATCGGCGCGATCCTGGCGGTCCTGGGCAACGTCGGACGCCCCGTCGCCGGCCGCCGACACTATTTCTGAACGGCGAAAGCGTTAACCGGCTTCGCGACCCTAGGCCGGCGGCGACACGCGAGGCCATTGACGGGCCCTTCCGCCACAGCGCTGTGGCGGCGGGGCCCGCCTAGGGCTTTGGGGCCGACCCGCCGCGCCCGGCGTTAGCGCCGCGCTTGCGATCGGCCCGGGGCTGTGGGCCGACCCGCTGCGCCCGGCGTCAGCACCGCGCTTGCGATCGGCCCGGGGCTGTGGGCCGACCCGCTGCGCCCGGCGTCAGCACCGCGCTTGCGATCGGCCCTAGCGCGACGCGCGGTTGACCGCCGACACGACAGCGCGCAGCGACGCGGTGGTGATCGACGGCGCGATGCCGACGCCCCACACCGTGCGGCCGTTGACCGACGCCTCCACGTACGCGGCGGCCTGCGCGTCGTCGCCGGCGCTCATCGCGTGCTCGGAGTAGTCGAGGACCGCGACGTCGAATCCCACGTCGCCCAGCGCGTGCACGAACGCCGCCAGGGGGCCGTTGCCGGCGCCGCTGATCTCGGTCTCGGTCCCGTTGACCTTCACGGTCGCGGCGATCGTGGTGGTGCCGCTGTCTTCCTCCGATGCCTCGACCCGCTGCTTGATCCGCTCCAGCGGCCAGACCGGGGCCAGGTACTCCTCGTAGAACGCGTCCCACATCTCCTTCGGGGAGACCTCGCCGCCCTCACCCTCGGTGATCTTCTGGATTGCCTGGGAGAACTCGATCTGCAGCCGCCGCGGCAGCGCGAGGCCGTGGTCGGACTTCATGATGTAGGCCACGCCGCCCTTGCCGGATTGCGAGTTGACCCGGATCACCGCTTCGTAGGTGCGGCCGACGTCCTTGGGGTCGATCGGCAGGTACGGCACCTGCCAGGGGATGTCCTCGACGTCGGCGTCGGCGGCGTCGGCATCGATCTTCATCTGGTCCAGGCCCTTGTTGATCGCGTCCTGGTGGCTGCCGGAGAACGCGGTGTAGACCAGGTCCCCGCCGTAGGGGTGACGCTCGGGCACCGGCAGCTGATTGCAGTACTCCACCGTGCGACGGATCTCGTCGATGTTGGAGAAGTCGATCTGGGGGTCCACGCCGCGGGAGAACAGGTTCAGCCCCAGCGTCACCAGGCATACGTTGCCGGTGCGCTCGCCGTTGCCGAACAGGCAGCCCTCGATCCGGTCGGCGCCGGCGGCGAAGCCCAATTCGGCTGCGGCGACGGCTGTTCCGCGGTCGTTGTGCGGGTGCAGGCTCAGGATGACCGACTCCCGGTTGGCCAGGTTGCGGCTCATCCACTCGATCGAATCGGCGTAGACGTTGGGAGTGGCCATCTCCACCGTGGCGGGCAGGTTGAAGATGATCGGGTTGTCCGGCGTCGGCGCGATGATCTCGCCGACGGCGTCACACACCTGCCTCGCGTACTCCAGCTCGGTCCCGGTGTAGGACTCCGGCGAGTATTCGAAACGCCATTGTGTGCCAGGGTATTTGGCTGCCTCCTCGACGCACTTGCGGGCACCGTCGGTGGCGATGGCCTGTACCGCGGCCCGGTCGGCGCGAAAAACCACGCGGCGCTGCAGGATTGACGTGGAATTGTAAAAGTGCACGATGGCCCGCGGCGCGCCCTCGCATGCGATGAAGGTGCGTTCGATGAGTTCGGGACGGCACTGGGTCAGCACCTGGATGGTGACGTCGTCGGGGATGGCGCCTTCGGTGATGATCTCGCGGACGAAGTCGAAGTCGGTTTGACTGGCCGACGGGAAGCCGACCTCGATCTCCTTGTAGCCCATGCGAACCAGCAGATCGAACATGCGGCGCTTGCGGGTGGGGCTCATCGGGTCGATCAGCGCCTGATTGCCGTCGCGCAGGTCCACCGCGCACCACAGCGGGGCACGGTCGATGACGCGGTCGGGCCAGGTGCGGCCGGGGAGCCGGATCGGCTCGACTTCCTCGGCGAAGGACCGGTACCGGTTGACCGGCATCGCCGAACCGCGCTGGGGGTTCCATGCGGGCTGGCCGGGCCCCGGCGGGCCCGCGGGTTTGACGATCGAACGTGTTGACGTATAGGCGTCGGGATTGGAAGTCACGGTAGTTGCTCCGGGGGTGTCAGAAGGAACCTCAGACCGGCGCATCGCGAACACCCGCGACGGGAAGCCGGTCTGGATCAGACCCCGTCGCGGCGTCCGAGGAGGAGCACCCGCTGCACGAGGAGAACTCTACCGCGATTGGCGTCGCGGAGAAAATTGCGCTAAAACTCGCTCAAAACCGCAGGCTGTGGTGCTTAGCAACGCTGCGTAAACCGTTATGCGCAGCCACGTATTCTGTTGTGGGCTTAAATCGTGCGGGAAGGGCGGGAAAAGTAGTGGCGCTCGTCGTGCAAAAGTACGGCGGATCCTCGGTGGCCGACGCCGATCGGATCCGTCGTGTCGCCGAGCGCATCGTCGCGACTAAAAAGCAGGGGAACGACGTCGTCGTGGTGGTTTCGGCCATGGGCGACACCACCGACGACCTGATGGACCTGGCCCAGCAGGTGTGCCCTGCCCCGCCGCCGCGCGAACTCGACATGTTGCTGACCGCCGGCGAGCGCATCTCCAACGCTCTGGTGGCCATGGCGATCGAGTCGCTGGGAGCGCAGGCGCGCTCGTTCACCGGTTCGCAGGCCGGCGTCATCACCACCGGCACCCACGGCAACGCGAAGATCATCGAGGTCACCCCGGGGCGGCTGCAGGCCGCGCTCGATGAGGGGCGCATCGTGCTGGTCGCCGGCTTCCAAGGTGTCAGCCAGGACACCCGCGACGTCACCACGCTCGGCCGCGGCGGCTCGGACACCACCGCGGTGGCGCTGGCCGCCGCGCTGCACGCCGACGTCTGCGAGATCTACACCGACGTGGACGGCATCTTCACCGCCGACCCGCGCATCGTGCACAACGCGCGCCGGCTGGACAAGGTGACCTTCGAGGAAATGCTCGAAATGGCGGCCTGCGGCGCGAAGGTGCTGATGCTGCGCTGTGTGGAATACGCCCGCCGCTACAACATTCCGGTGCACGTCCGCTCGTCGTACTCGGACAAGCCGGGCACCGTCGTCGTCGGATCGATCAAGGACATAGCCATGGAAGACCCCATCCTGACCGGAGTCGCGCACGATCGCAGCGAGGCCAAGGTGACCATCGTCGGCATCCCCGACATCCCCGGCTATGCGTCCCGGGTGTTCCGGGCCGTCGCGGACGCCGACGTGAACATCGACATGGTGTTGCAGAACGTCTCCAAGGTCGAGGACGGCAAGACCGACATCACCTTCACCTGCTCGCGGGACAGCGGGCCGACGGCGGTGGCGAAGCTGGATTCGCTCAAGGACGAGATCGGGTTCACCCAGCTGCTCTACGACGACCACATCGGCAAGGTGTCGCTGATCGGCGCGGGCATGCGCAGCCATCCCGGCGTCACCGCGACCTTCTGCGAGGCCCTGGCGGAGGTGGGCGTCAACATCGAGCTGATCTCCACCTCCGAGATCCGCATCTCCGTGCTGTGCCGCGACACCGAACTAGATAAGGCCGTCGTGGCGTTGCACGAGGCGTTCGGGCTCGGCGGCGACGAGTCGGCGACGGTGTACGCGGGGACGGGCAGGTAAATGGTTTCCATAGGTGTAGTGGGCGCCACCGGGCAGGTGGGCCAGGTGATGCGCAGGTTGCTCGACGAGCGGGACTTCCCCGCCACGTCGGTGCGGTTCTTCGCGTCGTCCCGCTCGCAGGGGCGCAAGCTGGAGTTTCGCGGCCAGGAGATCGAGGTCGAGGACGCCGCGACCGCCGACCCGCGCGGGCTGGACATCGCGCTGTTCTCCGCCGGCAAGACGATGTCGCTGGTGCAGGCGCCGCGGTTCGCCGCGGCCGGGGTGACGGTGATCGACAACTCGTCGGCGTGGCGCAAGGATCCCGACGTGCCGCTGGTGGTGTCCGAGGTGAACTTCGAGCGGGACGCGCACCGCAGACCCAAAGGCATCATCGCCAACCCGAACTGCACCACGATGGCTGCGATGCCGGTACTCAAGGTGCTGCACGACGAGGCCGGGCTGACCCGCCTGGTGGTCTCGAGCTATCAGGCGGTGTCGGGCAGCGGGCTTGCCGGCGTCGAGGAGCTGGCGACTCAGGCGCGCGCCGTCATCGACGACGCCGAGCAGTTGGTGCACGACGGTTCCGCGGTGGAGTTTCCGGCGCCCAAGACCTACGTCGCGCCGATCGCCTTCAACGTGGTGCCGTTGGCCGGGTCCCTGGTCGACGACGGCTCCGGGGAGACCGACGAGGACCAGAAGCTGCGGCACGAGAGCCGCAAGATCCTCGGCATCCCCGACCTGGCGGTCAGCGGGACCTGCGTGCGGGTGCCGGTATTCACCGGGCACTCGTTGTCGATGAACGCCGAATTCGCCCGGCCACTGTCGCCGGAGCGTGCCCGGGCGCTGCTCGACGGTGCGCCCGGCGTCAAGGTCGTCGACGTGCCGACCCCGTTGGCGGCGGCGGGCGTCGACGAATCGCTGGTCGGCCGCATCCGGCAAGACCCGGGTGTCCCCGACGGGCGCGGCCTCGCCCTGTTCGTTTCGGGAGACAACCTGCGCAAGGGGGCCGCGCTGAACACCATCCAGATTGCCGAGCTGCTGGCCGCCCAGCTGTAATAGGCGGGTGAGCACCGCCCACGCCCGACTGGTCTCGGGGTGCTCGCTTGCACTGATCCTGTTTGCGCCGCAATGGTTTTGGGCCGCGCAGGCCGACCCGCCGGCGCCGGTCCCCGAACCAATCGTGCAGCCGCTGGCGCCCGGCCAGGTGCTGCGGCTCGGCCCTACGGCCGGCACCGGCACCCCGACCGGCGACTACGGCATCGGCGCGACCGACCTCTGTGAGTTCGTCGAGTTCCCCACCGAGCTGCTGCAGGTCTGCGGCGACAGCTTCGCCGGCCAAGGCGTCGGGTTCGGCGGCTGGTACGCGCCGGTGGCGCTGCACGTGGACACCGCCTCCGTCGACGACCCGGCGGGCGTGCGCTACACCGGCGTGACCGGGGTCAGCAAACCGCTGCTGGCCGATCCCGCCCCGCCGGGCACCTCGCAGCTGCCCGCGGGCGTGGTGCAGATCAATCGGCGCAACTACATGATGGTGACGACGACGAAAAACCTGGAGCCACAGAGCTCCCGGCTCGTCACTGCCGAGCCCGCACGGGCTGGGTGGCAGACCATCGCCGGGTCGCGGCGAACGGCGTCATACCAGGGCGGCTCGCAGACACAGATCAGCGGCTACTACGACCCGATCCCGACGCCGGACTCGCCCACCGGCTGGGTGTACATCGTGGCCGACAGCTTCACCCGCAGGGATCCCGTCGTGCTCTATCGGGCCACCCCGCAAACGTTTACCGACCGGTCGCGTTGGCAGGGCTGGGCTGCCGGACCCAACGGCGGCTGGGGGAAGGTCCCCACCCCGCTGTGGCCGGACGCGGCGGGCGAGATGTGCGTGCGCCAAATCGATGGGAAGGCCGTGTTGTCGTACTTCAACGCGGTAACCGGCAACATGGAGGTCCGCGTGGCCGACGATCCGACGTCGCTGGGCGATGCGCCGGTGACCACGGTGGTGCAGCACGACGAGTGGCCGGAGCCGGCGGAAAGCCTGCCGCCGCCCTACGACAACCGGCTCGCGCAACCGTACGGCGGCTACATCTCGCCCGGCTCGACGCTCGACGAGCTGCGAATCTTCGTCAGCCAGTGGGACACACGCGCGCGCGTGGCCGCGCCGTATCGGGTGATCCAGTTCGCCGTCAACCCGTTCAAGCCGGGCTAGCGAGAAGTCGCCCACCGCCGCGGCAATATGCCAGACACCGCTGACCAGCGGTGAAACGATATTGGCGTGAATGGCGGTCGTGGTGCTCGGCGCTCTGTGCCGAATTCTCTGCGATCGCTCGCACTGTTATTGGCCGACTACCGCTGGCACGTGCTCGCCGGGGTGGGCGTCGCGGCGCTCGTTCTGGGCAATATCGGGTTCTGGCAGTTGTGGAAGCATCATCCTGAACCGAGCGACATCGTCTTCTGGAGCTTCAAGCTGTTCACGGCGTCGACCCCGGTCGACGATCACCTGCCTGTCACGCTGGATATCGCCCGCTTCCTGGCCCCGCTCGTCGCCGGCTTCGCGGGGCTCAGCGGCTTGGCGTCGCTGTTCCGCGACCGGGTGCAACAGATGCGGATACCGCTGATGAGCGGTCACGTGGTCGTCTGCGGGCTGGGAGATGTGGGCAGCGCATTTCTGCACCATCTCCGCGAGGCGGGGGATCGGGTGGTTGTCATCGACTCGGACGCGGCAAATCCGAACATGCAGCTGTGCCACGGCTGGGGTGTGCCGGTGATCGTCGGCGATGCTCAGCAGGAACGAACCCTGCAGGCGGCCGGCGTCCGCCGCGCATCGCGGCTGCTCGCGCTGTGTCCGAACGATGCGGTCAACACCGAGATCGTCGCCGTTGCCAGCGTGCTTGCGGGTGGTCGTTCCGGCAATGTGCTGACCTGTCTGGCCCAGATCGGGGACCCGGAGCTGTGCGCGCTGCTGAGGATTCGGGAGGCCGAGCGCGCCGATGCGGCCTCGGCGCTGGACTTCTTCAACACCGACGAGATCGGCGCGCGATTGCTGCTCGACGAGTTTCCCGTCGACACCGGGCGCGACCGCCCGCACATCCTCATCGCCGGCCTCGATGAGCTGGGCGCCTGGGTGGTGTACCACGCGGCCCGGGATTGGTATGACCACCGCGGCGACAACACCGCCGCGCTGGTGGTCACCGTCGTCGACAACCAGGCCGACCGCCGGGTGAAGTTGCTCCTCGGCCACTATCCCGCCCTCGAGCAGGTGTGCAGCTTCATCACGCTGCCCGCGGCTGTCAGCAACATCCACCGGCTGCGCTCCTATCACGCCGATGCGGGAGCGCCCCCGCTGGCCCGCGCCTACGTGACCGCCGACAACGACGAGCAATCCGTCGAGCTGGCATTGCAGCTGAGGCATGAACTGGACGCGGCCGTCCCCTTGGTCGTCGCGCTGGCCCGGTCGCGCGGGGTTGCCCGCCTCCTCGACGAGGCCGGCAGCTCCGGCGGACCCGACATCGATGTCTTCCCGACCCTCGAACGAACCTGCACGGTCGAACTCACTCGCGGCGGTTCGTATGAGGCCATCGCCCATGCGATCCACCGTCGCTGGTGCGCCGAACAACTCGCGTCCGGCAAGCCTGCGCCGCCATGGTCCGAGCTCGATGAATCACGCAAAGATTCCAGCCGCGCGCAGGCGCGCCACATTGGGGTCAAGCTGCGCAACATCGGTTGTGACCTTGCGCCCTTGCGGGACTGGGACGCATCGGAATTCGTGTTCGGCACCGACGAGGTCGAGACGCTCGCGGTCGCCGAACACGACCGCTGGATAGCCGAGCGCCTCGCCGACGGCTGGTCTTTGGGTGAGAAGGACATCGAAAACAAGAGGACCCCGTATCTGGTGCCCTTCTCGGACCTGCCCGACGAGGTCGCCGACTACGACCGCGTGTTCGTGCGGGAGATCCCCGCCCTCCTTGCCTCGGCCGGCCTGCAGGTGATCCGCACCCGGCAGAAGTGAGAAACGGCCGCCACTTAGAACTTCGGCCCCGCGGACTTCGGCACCTTGACGGCCATTTTCGCGGCGATCACGCTGCCCTGATCGGTGATGTGGTCTCCGCACACCTTGACGTCGATCACATAACTGGACGCCGCCTGCAACACCCGCTGGCACGCGTAGCTGGGACGTTCGCCCTGTTGTCTGTACATCTGAGTGATCTGCGGGGCATGCCCGGTGAGGTTGTCCAGGATCCACGTGTATGCGCGGCCGTTGTCGAGGTAGGTCGCGGTCACCGTCTTCCCATCGCAGGCCGCCCATTCGTTCGCCGAGCGCCGCACGAAGTCCAGGGCCTGATCTCTGGTCGGAAAGGCCGCCACGGCTTGGTCGACGAAGTGATGATTGCCCTCGCCTGCCCGGACCCAGCCACCCGAGTCCTCCAGCGCCGCCCAGTCGAGTTCCTTTTCTCCGCTGTCTTCATATGTCAGGTCCGCGCCGGGATAGAGCACGCCCATGCACCACCGCGGCGACACGTCAACGGCCTTGCTGACGTCCTTGAACGTCTTGCCTTGGTTGTCGGGGGTTTTCGCCATGTTGGAGGTGCCCGCGATGGAGTTGATCTCCGCGTCGCTCAGCAGGATGGACTCCAGGGACAGGGTGGCGGGACCCGGCTTGGGCCGAAGGAGCACCACCGCGGCGACGACAATCGCGATCAGGACGGCCAAACCCGCGCCGCCGGCGATGAGCAACCTGGCGCGCGGCCGGTGTCGCTTGCCGACCTTGGGAGCGTGCGGGGGCGCGGCGTCGGAGCCCGCCGCCGGGACCGCTCCCGATTCGGGTTCCGCCGGCGCGCCGGGCGTCGCAACAGGCGCGGCGGCTTCGGTTGAAGGTTCTTCGTCGACCGACTTGAGCAGGGCATCGATGTTGTTTCGCGCCTGATAGGTGACGTCGGGACGGTCGCGCAGCTTGGCCAGCAATCGGGCGATGTCACGGCGCGCAGCCGGATCGGCCCCGTCCTCGTGCAGTCCGACCTTCAGCTCCGACACCAACTCGGCCTGCTGGCGGGCGCTGAGCTCCGGGTCGGCAAGGGTATTGCCCAGCCGCATCAGATAGGCGAAGGGCACCGGCGGTTCCTCGGGCAGCGGTGACGGCAGCGGCTCAAGCTTTTCCTTCAATTCGTGCACCGCTTCGATCAACTGAATACCGCTGTCCACGTTCGGATTTCGGTAGTCGATGACTTGAGTCTCGGCCAGCGGACTGAGCCGCATGGAATCGACCGGGCCCACCTGGACGGGAAGGATCGGACGGCGCAGAGCTTCCGCGTAGCGCAACTCGGCTTGGCAGGGCTTCGACGCCATCGAGTTGTTCGACAGCGCATAGACGAACACGTCGCAGCCCCGGATTTGCTCGAGGATGGTGCGCCACCATGCGTCACCGCCGCCCAACGTTTCGTCAACCCACACGTGCTGACGTGCGTCCCGCAACGCCTTCAGGAGATTCTGGATCGCCGCCTTGTCCTGGCTGGAGTGACTGACGAATAGCGTCATGCTTTCTCCTGATGCAGGGTCGGCGGTTTGTCGGTCTGCGGGCGGCCACATCACTGTCGAGGCGTTTCAGGCAGCGTAAATCTTCGGTGGTGGGGCAGGTGGGCGATTGGGAGGCCCCAGAGCGTGCGGTGCGCGCACGGTTCCAGCGGGTCCGCCGGATAGGGGTTCTACCAGGAAAGATGGCTGTTCATCTCACAGCTGCTACTTAAGTGATGCATAGCCGCGACTGGTGTTAACACCTTCATCATTTGTCTCATGAGTGAAACATCTGAAACCCCCACCGCGCGGACCTCCACCGCAACTGCCCCCGCACCCGCAACTGCAGCCGCGCTTTACAAGACCCCCAGGGTCTTTATCGCCGCGGCATGGGTTGCCATTGTCGCCGGAATTGTGTTCATCGTCTCCGTCATTTTCTTCACCGGAATGGCTCTGGGACACCACGGCGGTCATCACCACCACCACAAGCACCACGCGGCGTGGATGCATCCGCACCGCATGGGCGGTCCGGGTGGCCCGGGTGCCCAGCAGGGTGGCCAAGCCGGCGTCCAGCAGGGCGGACCCGCGTCGGCGACCCCCGGCGCCCCCGGGCCCAGCCAGATCCCGTCGTCGGTCGCCCCGTCCCGGACGCCGTAGTCCGACCCGCTCCTGAAACAAGCAGCAGCCCGGTGCTCGCCAGAGCACCGGGCTGCGTGTCGTTTCGTCACCGGCAACTAACCACCCGATCTCGATTCACAGCAAGTTTGTGGGACGAACCTGTTATGCCCGTCGCGACGCTGGGCATGATTCAGGAATGAGCGAGACACCCGAACCGTCGACGACCCCGCCCGCAGCTGCACCCCCACCGCCGCCGCCTGCCCCGGAGCGGGTGAAACCGCCGCGGCTCTACACGGCTGCGGCGTGGGTGATCATCGTCGCCGGGATCGTCTTCATCATCTCCACCGTGTTCTTTGCCGGTGCCTTCGTCTTCGGGCATTACCACCACTGCCACCATCACCACGGCCAGATGTTCAAACCGGGCGGAGGCCCGGGTGGCCCTGGGCCGGGCAACGGGCCGTGGGGACCGGGATACGGCCCCGGACCGTGGGGGTCCGGTGGGCCCGCACCCGCCGGCGGCCCGTGGGGTGATGGCGGGCCGGGGTTGATCGTGCCCATGCCCCCCGGCGGTCCGGGCGGCCCCGGCGGACCGGGTCTGAGCGGTCCTGGCGGGCCGCCGCCGGCGAGCGCGACACCCAGCCCGCCGGCGCCGCGTCCGTGACGGGTGGCCCGGCCGAGGTTTTTCTTGCCTTGGTCCAGAAACGGAGAATAGTTATTGGCGCGCAAGAATTTTCGTCGCCACAGCCTGGAGTAAGCCCAGCAAACGAGGAGATAGCGACATGACGGAGCGTTTCACCACCACTGATGCCGGCATCGCTGCGCCCAGCGACGACCAGTCGTTGACCGTCGGTCCCGACGGGCCGATCCTGCTGCAGGACCATTACCTGATCGAGCAGATGGCCCAGTTCAACCGGGAGCGCATCCCGGAACGTCAGCCGCACGCGAAGGGCGGCGGCGGCTTCGGCACCTTCGAGGTCACCAACGACGTCAGCAAGTACACGAGGGCCGCGGTCTTCCAACCCGGCACGAAAACGGACATGCTCGCCAGGTTCTCCACGGTCGCGGGCGAGCGCGGCAGCCCGGACACCTGGCGCGACCCGCGTGGCTTCGCGCTGAAGTTCTACACCAGCGAAGGCAATTTCGACCTGGTCGGCAACAACACGCCGGTGTTCTTCATGCGCGACCCGCTGAAGTTCCAGCACTTCATTCGGTCCCAAAAGCGCATGCAGGCAACGAACTTGCGCGACCACAACATGCAATGGGACTTCTGGACGCTCTCGCCGGAGTCCGCGCATCAGGTGACCTGGCTGATGGGTGATCGCGGCATCCCCAAGACGTGGCGGCACATGAACGGATACAGCAGCCACACCTACAGCTGGATCAACGCCGCCGGCGAAATCTTCTGGGTGAAGTACCACTTCATCACCGACCAGGGCATCGACTTCCTGACCCAGGAGGACGCCGACCGGCTGGCCGGCGAGGACGGCGACTACCACCAGCGCGACCTCTACGAGGCAATCGAGGGCGGGGATCACCCGAGCTGGACGCTCAAGATGCAGATCATGCCCTACGAGGAGGCCCGCAACTATCGGTTCAACCCGTTCGACCTGACCAAAGTGTGGCCGCACGGCGACTACCCGCTGATCGACGTCGGCAAGATGACGCTGAACCGCAACGTCATCGACTACCACACCGAGATCGAGCAGGCGGCCTTCGAGCCGAACAACACCGTGCCCGGCACCGGACTGAGCCCCGACAAGATGCTGCAGGCCCGCGGGTTCTCCTACTCCGACGCGCACCGCGCCAGGCTGGGGACCAACTATCGGCAGATCCCCGTCAACACGCCGAAAGTCGAGGTGAACAGCTATTCAAAGGACGGCGCGATGCGGATGACGAACGTCGCCGACCCCGTGTATGCGCCCAACTCCTACGGCGGCCCGCACGCCGACCCGGCCCGCGCCGCCGAGGTGCGCTGGCACGCCGACGGCGACATGGTCCGTGCCGCCTACACGCTGCACGCCGAGGACGACGACTGGGGACAGGCCGGCACCATGGTCCGCGACGTCCTCGACGACGAGGCCCGGGACCGGCTGGCGCACAACATCATTGGGCACGTCTCCAAGGGAGTGAAGGAGCCGGTGCTGTCGCGGGTGTTCGAGTACTGGCGCAACGTCGACCCCGACCTCGGCAAAAAAGTCGAAGAGGGCGTCCGGGCAAACGGGGGCTGACCTCGCGCCCACGTGCCTGGCATGATCGCCTCATGACCATGCGGGTTCGCGCGGCCGTCATCACCATCGGCCTGGCCGTCGGCGGAGCGGTCGCGCTTCCGGTTGCGGCCGCCCACCCGTCGGACCCGGGGGTGGTGAATTACGCGGTCCTGGGCAAGGGGTCGGTCGGCAACATCGTCGGCGGGCCCATGGGCTGGGAGTCGGTGTTCACCCGACCGGTGCAGGGCGATTGGGTGGACGTTCCGGTGTGCAACAACTGGGCCGACATCGGCTTGCCCGAGGTGTATGAGGACCCCGACTTGGCGTCGTTCAACGGTGCGGTCACCCAGACTTCGGCCACCGACCAAACCCACTTCGTGAAGCAGGCCGTCGGTGTGTTTGCCACCAACGACGCCGCCGGCCGCGCCTTCCATCGGGTGGTGGATCGGACGGTGGGCTGCTCGGGCCAGACCACCCCGATGCACCTGGACAACGGCGTCACACAGGTGTGGTCGTTCGATGGCGGGCCGCCCGACGCCGCCGACGCGAACTGGACCAAGCAAGAGGCCGGTACCGATCGGCGGTGCTTCAATCAAACCAGGCTGCGTGAAAATGTGTTGTTGCAGGCCAAGGTCTGCCAATCTGGCAACGCCGGGCCGGCGGTCAACGTGCTGGCTGGGGCGATGCAGAACGCGCTGGGTCAGTGAGCCGGGTTCGGGGACCGGGTCGGGCATGCTTGGAATTGGGCGCGAACGGGAATATGTCGGAGCCATCTGTTAGATGAAGTAGTGGCGGTTACCGTTCCGTCGACTGTGTCGGGAAGCGGTCCGTAGGCGCATGTTCGAGCTTGCTCAGGCCCGGAGGGATAGTGATATGACGTTTGCCGCTATCACTACCGCCGGCTCCGAGCTGGCCAGTCCCGAGATGGCCGATTCCAAGACCGCCGCGCGCTACATCGCAGACGGTTGCATGGTGGACGCCCCGCTGGGGCGTGTGGGTCTGGAACTGGAAGCCCACTGCCACGACCCGGCCGACCCGCATCGCAGGCCCGGTTGGCAGGAGATCGCCGACGTTCTGGGGCACTTGCCCGAGCTGCCGGGAGGCAGCCGGGTCACGGTGGAACCCGGCGGTGCGGTGGAGTTGTCCGGCCCGCCCGCCGAAGGGGTGGCGGCCGCCATCGACGCGATGCGGCGCGACCAGGCCGTGCTGCGGTCGGCGTTCGTCGATGGCGGGCTGGGCCTGGTGTTCCTCGGGGCGGATCCGCTGCGGCCGCCCAAGCGCATCAACCCGGGTGCGCGTTACCGCGCCATGGAGCAGTTCTTCGCGACCAGCCGCTCGGGTGAGGCAGGCGCGGCGATGATGACGTCCACCGCGTCCATTCAGGTCAACCTGGACGCGGGCCCGCGGGCCGGCTGGGCGGAACGGGTGCGGCTGGCGCACGCACTCGGGCCCACCATGATCGCGATGGCGGCGAACTCCCCGATGCTGCGCGGCGAGTTCACCGGGTGGGCCTCCACCCGGCAGTGGGTGTGGGGCCAGATGGACTCGGCGCGGTGCGGACCCATCCTGGGCGCCAGTGGCGACGACCCGGGCACCGACTGGGCGCGCTATGCGCTCAAGGCGCCGGTGATGCTGGTGCACGCCCCGGACGCCACCGCGGTCACGCATTGGGTGCCATTCGCCGACTGGGTGGACGGCCGGGTGCTGCTCGGCGGTCGCCGCCCCACCCTCGCCGACCTGGAATACCACCTGACCACGCTGTTCCCCCCAGTGCGCCCGAGGCAGTGGCTGGAAATCCGCTATCTCGACAGCGTGCCGGACGACTTTTGGCCGGCCGTGGTGTTCACTCTGGTGGCCCTGCTCGACGACCCGGTCGCGGCGGACACCGCGGCCGAAGCGGTCGAGCCGGTGGCGACCGCCTGGGACACGGCGGCCCAGGCGGGACTGCGTGACCGGCGGCTGTACGCCGCGGCCAACAAGTGCGTGGCCGTCGCCGCTCAGCTGGCGCCGCCCGAACTCGGTGATTCGATGCAGCGGCTGGTCGACGCCGTCGAGCGGGGCCGATGTCCCGGCGACGACTTCTCCGACCAGGTGATACAGCAGGGCATCGCGGCTACGGTTGCCAAGGCGGCGCGATCCTCGCAAGGGGGGCTGTGAGCTTTCCCGATGATTCCGACCCGCTGCGCGGAGTCCCCGGCAAGCGGGAGGTGCCCCCAGCGCCGCGCTTGCGGTCGTCATGCCGGGCAAGTCTTGCCGATGATCTGGCGCGGGCGCGGACGCGGACGTTGCGGCTCGTCGAGTTCGACGACGCCGAGCTGTATCGGCAGTACGACCCCCTGATGAGCCCACTGGTGTGGGACCTGGCGCACATCGGTCAGCAAGAGGAGTTCTGGCTGCTGCGCGGCGGTGACCCCGGCCGGCCCGGCATGTTGCCGCCGGCAATCGAGGGCCTCTACGACGCCTTCGTCCACTCCCGCGCGAGCCGGGTCGAGCTGCCGCTGCTGTCGCCGGACCGCGCGCGGGCGTATTGCGCCACGGTGCGGTCCGCTGCCCTTGATGCCCTCGATGCGCTGCCGGAGGAGAGTGACGACTTCGCGTTCGCGTTGGTGATCAGTCACGAAAACCAGCACGACGAAACCATGCTGCAGGCGCTGAACCTGCGCACCGGCGCTCCGCTGCTGCGCGACTCGGCGGCGCTGCCGGCCGGCCGCCCCGGGCTGGCCGGCACCTACGTGCTGGTGCCCGCCGGTCCGTTCGTGCTGGGCGTGGACGCCGCGAGCGAACCGTATTCGTTGGACAACGAGCGTCCCGCCCACGTCGTCGAGCTGCCCGCGTTCCGGATCGGCCGGGTGCCGGTCACCAACGGCGAATGGCGGCGCTTCATGGAAGACGGCGGCTACCTCCAACCTCGCTGGTGGTCCGAGCGCGGCTGGGAGCATCGCCAGCGCGCGGGTCTGACAGCGCCACAGTTCTGGAGCCCCGACGCACGAACGCGCACCCGGTTCGGCCACGTCGAAGACATCCCTGCCGACGAACCGGTGCAGCACGTTTGCTACTTCGAGGCCGAGGCATACGCAGCCTGGGCCGGCGCGCGGCTGCCCACCGAGATGGAATGGGAGAAGGCCTGCGCCTGGGATCCGGCCACCGACAGTCGCCGTCGCTACCCGTGGGGAGCGCAGCCGCCCTCCGATGCCCTCGCCAACCTGGGCGGAACGTCGTTGCGTCCGGCACCAGTCGGGGCCTACCCCGCCGGCGCCTCGGCGTACGGGGCGGAACAGATGCTCGGCGACGTGTGGGAGTGGACCAGTTCGCCGCTGCGGCCCTGGCCGGGATTCCTTCCGATGATCTACGAGCGCTACTCGCAGCCGTTCTTTCTTCAGGACTACCGGGTCCTGCGCGGCGGCTCGTGGGCCGTAGAGCCCGCAATCCTGCGGCCGAGCTTCCGCAACTGGGACCACCCGATCCGGCGCCAGATCTTTTCTGGCGTCCGGTTGGCTTGGGACGTCGAGGATTTCACCTGATGTGCCGTCACCTCGGCTGGCTTGGGGCCGACGTCACCGTCTCCTCGCTGCTGCTGGACCCGCAGTACGGCCTGCGGGTGCAGTCGTATGCCCCGCGTCGGCAGAAGCACGGCCTGCTCAACGCCGACGGTTGGGGCGTCGGCTTTTTCGACGACTCTTCTGGACGGCAAGTGCCCCGCCGCTGGCGTAGCCACGCGCCACTGTGGGGCGACACGTCGTTCGACTCCGTCGCACCGGCGCTGCGCAGCCGCTGCGTGGTTGCCGCGGTCCGCTCGGCGACGGTCGGCATGCCGATCGATGTCAGCGCTACGGCGCCGTTCACCGACGGTCAATGGATGTTGTCGCACAACGGCGTGGTGGACCGCGCCGCGTTACCCATGAGTTCGCAGGCCGAATCCGTCTGCGACAGTGCACTACTCGCGGCCGCCATCTTTGAGCGGGGCCTCGACGCGCTCGGCCCGACCATCACCGAGATCGCGGCAGCCGACCCGGACGCCCGGCTGAACATATTGGCGGCAAACGGCTCTCGCCTGCTCGCCACCACCTGGGGCGACACGTTGTCCATCTTGCGCCGCGCGGACGGCATTGTTCTGGCCAGCGAGCCCTACGACAACGACCCCGGCTGGGAGGACGTGCCGGACCGCCACCTCGTCGAGGTCACCGCGACGGGCGTCGCGCTGACCCCGCTGGATCACTCGGAAGGTTATCGATGACGCTGACTTTGTCCAACCACCTGGCCGCCGACTCTGCGGATCAGGCGCTGCGCCGAGATGTGTTCGACGGCCTGCAGCGGACGCCGAAGTCATTGCCGCCCAAGTGGTTCTACGATTCGCTGGGCAGCCACCTTTTCGATCAGATCACCCGGTTGCCCGAGTACTACCCGACCCGCGCGGAGGCCGAGATCCTGCGCGCGCGGTCGGCCGAGGTTGCGGCGGCCAGCGAGGCCGACACCCTGGTGGAGTTGGGCAGCGGGACGTCGGAGAAGACCCGGCTGCTGCTCGACGCGCTGCGTGAACGCGGATCGTTGCGCAGATTCGTCCCCTTCGACGTCGACGCAGGCATACTGTCGACGGCCGCGGCGGCGATTCAGCAGGAATATGCCGGCGTCGAAATCAACGCCGTATGCGGCGATTTCGAGGAACACCTGACCGAGATCCCAACCGGCGGGCGGCGCCTGTTCGTGTTCCTGGGGTCGACGATCGGCAACCTGACGCCCGGACCGCGCACGGCGTTCCTGTCGAGCCTGTCCGCCCAGATGCGCCCGGGCGACAGCCTGCTGCTGGGCACGGACCTGATCAAGGACACCGGCCGGCTGGTGCGCGCCTACGACGACTCGACCGGGGTGACCGCGGCGTTCAATCGCAATGTGCTGGCGGTGATCAACCGGCAACTCGACGCCGATTTCGACGTCGAGGCCTTCGAGCACGTGGCCCGCTGGAACGCCGACGAGGAACGCATCGAAATGTGGTTGCGCGCCAGCCGTGCCCAGCGGGTCCGCGTCGACGCGCTCGACCTGACCGTCGATTTCGCGGCCGACGAGGAGATGCTCACCGAGGTGTCGTGCAAGTTCCGCCCCGACGGGGTGAGCGCCGAATTGGCCCGCGTGGGACTGCGCCGCACCCGGTTCTGGACGGACGCCGCGGGTGATTTCGGGTTGTCGTTGGCCGTCAAGTGACGGCCGGCGGTTCGCTTGCGGACCGCTGGCGGGCGGCCCGCCCGCCCGTGGCCGGGCTGCACCTGGACAGTGCGGCGTGTTCGCGGCAGAGCCTTACGGTGATCGAGGCCGCCGCCCTGCACGCGCGCAACGAGTCCGAAATCGGCGGTTATGTCGCGGCCGAGGCGGCCGCACCCGCGCTGGACGCCGGGCGGGTGGCGTTCGCCGCACTGGCCGGCGTGCCCGACGCCGAGGTGGTGTTCACCACCGGTTCCCTGAACGCGCTGGATCTGCTGCTCGGCGGCTGGCCCGCCGACCGCCGCACGCTGGCGTGCCTGCCCGGTGAATACGGCCCCAATTTGGCGCTCTTCGCCGCCCACGGCTTCGACCGTCAGTTGCTGCCGACGCTCGACGATGGGCGGGTCGCGCTCGACGACGCGGCGCTGGCGCTCGAGGCCGACCCGCCCGATCTGGTCCACCTCACGGCGGTCGGCAGCCACAGCGGTGTGGTGCAACCGCTGTCGATGATCGCGCAACTCTGCCGCGAGTTGGGCCTGCCGCTCGTCGTCGACGCCGCCCAGGCGCTGGGCCAGGTGGACTGCGCGGTCGGCGCCGACGTGACCTATGCGTCGTCGCGCAAGTGGATCGCGGGGCCGCGCGGTGTCGGCGCGCTCGCGGTGCGACGTGAGTTGATGGAGGGCCTGCGTCCGCGTCTGGCGCCGCCGGACTGGCTCGCGGGCTCGTGCACTGTCGCCCAGCAACTCGAATTCGGCGAAGCCAATGTCGCAGCGCGCGTGGGCTTTTCGCTGGCGTTGGGGGAGCACTTGGCGTACGGGCCACGGGCCGTGCGCGCGCGGCTGGCCGAGTTGGGCGCCACCAGCCGCCGGGTGCTGGCCGACGTGGCCGGGTGGGCGGTGGTCGAGGAGGTCGACGAGCCCAGCGCCATCACCACCCTTGCCCCGGTCGACGGCGCCGATGCCCAAGCGGTGCGGGCGTGGCTGCTCGCCGAGCGGCGGATCCTGACCACCTTCGTCGGCGTGCAGCGGGCTCCCCTGCGGCTGGCCGGTCCGGTGCTGCGCATCTCGCCGCATGTCGACACCACGGCCGAGGACCTGCAGACCTTCGCCGAGGCGCTGATCGCCGCGACGGCGGCGACGTCTTAGCCCGCTTTGTGCGCCGTCAGCAGGTAGGCCGGCATCTTCATCCGGCCTTTGTCATCGCGATCGTGCGGCGGAAATTCGAAGGGCGCGTTGGGGATTTCGACGACGTTGGACAGGATGAAGGCCGGCCGGATCTCGTCGACTTCCCAGTACTTGCTCACCGCGGCGCGCAGTTCGTCCTCGTCGACCTCGTTGGGCTTCGGTTCCATCTCGGCTGGGAAGGCGCCCTTGGCGAACACCAGCACGAACAGGGTGGCGCCCGGCGCCGCCGCGCGGTGGATGGAGCTCAGGTAGCCGTCGCGGCCCTCGACCGGCAGCGAGTGAAACAGCGTGGAATCGACGACGGTGGAAAACCGGCCGTCATAACCACTGAACGACGTGATGTCGGCCTGCACGAAGCTGGCCGTGGTCAAGCCGCGCTCCTGGGCCGCCGTGGTGGCCGCCGCGACGGCCGTCGGCGTGAGGTCGACACCGACAACCGTGTAGCCCTGGGCTGCCAGCGCCAACGACAGTTCGGCGACCCCGCAGCCGGCGTCGAGCACATCGCTGCGGAATTTCCCGGCCGCGCCCAGTGCGGCCAGTTCGGGTTGCGGCTCACCGATATTCCACGGCGGCGGACCCTCGAAGTGCGCCCGTTCGCGGTATGCGCTGTCCCAGTCCATAACGTGATCGCCCGTCATGGTTTTCAACGTACCCGCGGTCAGGACTCCCAGGTGTGCACCGGCTCGTTGGCGTGCATGTGCTCGCAGTACCGGCGCAGCATCTCTGCCAGCGCAGCCGGCCGGGTCATCCCGCCGTCTTCCAGAGCGCGGACGGTGGATACCTGCCAGCTGGCGCCGTTGCGGCCCGATCTGGCGCGGCCCTCGATGACGCCGAGGAAGCGGTCCCGCACCTCGGCGTCCATTCCCCACCGGCGCAGTCCCTCGTCGGCGATCGGCAGCAACGTATCCAGCACCAACGCGGTCGCCGTCACAGGGCCCCGACCCGGCCAATGCAGCCGGGCATCGATGCCGTGTCGCGCCGCCTCGAGGAAATTCCCTTGTGCCGCAGCGAAATCCATCTGAGACCACAGGGGATGGTCGTCTTCGGAGAGGGTGCGCAGCACGCCGTAGAAGAAGGCCGAATTGGCCAGCATGTCCACGACGGTCGGCCCGGCCGGCAGTACCCGGTTCTCCAGCCGCAGGTGCGGGCGCCCGTCGACCACGTCATAGACCGGACGGTTCCACCGGTACACCGTGCCGCTGTGCAGCCGCAGTTCGGACAGTTGCGGTGCGCGCCCGGCGGCCAGCTCGGCGGCCGGATCCTCGTCGGACACCTCGGGCAGCAGGGACGGGAAGTAGCGGAGGTTCTCTTGATACAAGTCGAGCACCGAGCTGATCCACCCTTCGCCGAACCACACCCGCGGCCGCACGCCCTGGGACTTGAGCTCCTCCGGCCGGGTGTCGGTGGACTGGGTGAACAGCTCGATGCGGGTCTCGGCCCACAACTGGTGACCGAAGAAGTACGGCGAGTTGGCGCCCAACGCCAGCTGCGGGCCCGCCACCACCTGGGCCGCATTCCAGTTGGCGGCGAACGTTTCCGGGGCCACCTGCAGATGCAATTGGATGCTGGTGCAGGCGGATTCGGGCGCAATCGACACGGCCTGCCAGCTCAGCGGCTCGGGGCCGGAGATGTTGATCGGGATGTCCTCGCCGCGGGCGGTGAAGATCGAGTCATTGAGCGCCGCGTACCGCCTCGAGTCGCTCATCCAGCCGGTGGTCAGATGCTCGGGCATCAGCGTGGGCAGGATCCCGATCATCACGATGTGCGCGCCACCCACGCCGGCTTTGGTCTCCGCATCGTTCAGACTGGCCCGCACCTCGCCTTCCAGATCGAGCGCGGTGTGTCCGGGCAGGGCGTGGGGCGGCACGTTGAATTCGATGTTGTAGGCGCCCAATTCCGGCTGGAACGCCGGATCCCCGATGGCATCCAGCACGTCGCGATTCGACATCGCGGGCTGGTAATCGGCGTCGACGAGGTTGCACTCGATCTCCATGCCGGTCAGCGGCTTGGCCGAGTCAAAGCGCGACTGTTCCAGCATCGTCTCCAACACGTCCAGGCAAACCTGGAGCTTGCGCCCGTATTCCCGCCGATGTGCGCTGGTGTACGTGGTGCGCTTGACCTCTTCGCCCACACCGCCGATGGAACAGGGTTACCGGCGGTAACGCAAGCTACCCGGCCGCTTGTCGAGTTCACCCGGACGTGATGGACTCCTGACGTGTCCGCTGAGTTCGTCGCCGCCATCGACCAGGGAACCACCAGCACTCGCTGCATGATCTTCGATCATGACGGGGCCGAAGTGGCCCGCCATCAACTCGAGCACGAACAAATCCTGCCCCGCGCCGGCTGGGTCGAGCACGACCCGGTCGAAATCTGGGAGCGTACTTCGTCGGTGCTGATGTCGGTCCTGAATCGTGCCAATTTGACCGCCAAACACATTGCCGCGCTTGGTATCACAAACCAACGGGAGACCACGCTGGTGTGGAATCGGCGCACCGGGCGGCCCTACTACAACGCGATCGTCTGGCAGGACACCCGCACCGACCGCATCGCGTCGGCGCTGGAACGAGACGGCCGCGGCGACGTGATTCGCCGCAAGGCCGGCCTGCCGCCGGCGACGTATTTCTCCGGCGGCAAACTGCAGTGGATCCTAGAGAACGTCGACGGGGTGCGCGAGGCCGCCGAGAGCGGTGACGCCTTGTTCGGCACGCCGGACACCTGGGTGTTGTGGAACCTGACCGGAGGCACGCGCGGCGGCGTGCACATCACCGACGTGACCAATGCCAGCCGGACCATGCTGATGGACCTGGAAACGCTCGACTGGGACGACGAGCTGTTGTCGTTCTTCGCCATCCCGCGTGCGATGCTTCCGGCGATCGCGCCGTCGTCGTCGCCGCAACCGTATGGCGTCTCCGCGCAGGCCGGGCCGGTCGGTGGCGAGGTGCCGGTGACGGGGGTTCTCGGTGACCAGCACGCGGCGATGGTGGGCCAGGTGTGCCTGTCGGAGGGCGAGGCGAAGAACACCTACGGCACCGGAAACTTCCTGCTGCTCAACACCGGCGAGACGATCGTGCGGTCGAACAACGGCCTGTTGACCACCGTGTGCTACCAGTTCGGCGACGCGAAACCCGTTTACGCCCTTGAGGGTTCGATCGCGGTCACCGGCGCTGCGGTGCAGTGGCTGCGCGACCAGTTGGGCATCATCAGTGGGGCGGCGCAAAGCGAGTCGCTGGCGCGCCAGGTCGCCGACAACGGCGGAGTGTATTTCGTCCCGGCCTTTTCCGGGCTGTTCGCGCCCTATTGGCGATCCGACGCGCGCGGCGCGATTGTCGGGCTGTCGCGGTTCAACACCAACGCGCACCTGGCCCGCGCGACGCTGGAGGCGATCTGCTATCAGAGCCGCGACGTGGTGGATGCCATGGCGGCGGATTCCGGTGTGCGCCTTGAGGTATTGAAGGTCGACGGCGGTGTCACCGGCAACGACCTGTGCATGCAGATTCAGGCCGATGTGCTCGGCGTCGACGTGGTGCGTCCGGTGGTCGCCGAGACGACCGCGCTGGGCGCGGCCTACGCGGCGGGGTTGGCGGTGGGGTTCTGGGCCGATCCGTCCGACCTGCGGGCGAACTGGCACGAGGACAAGCGCTGGGCGCCGGCCTGGACCGACGAGCAGCGCGCCGCCGGGTACGCGGGTTGGCGTAAGGCCGTGCAGCGGACCCTGGATTGGGTGGACGTCACCTGATCCAGGGTCCGCTGGGTCTGTCGGGGCTCAGTCTTCGCCGAGGATGCCGTAGACCTCGCGCCGCGCGTTGTTGAGGATTTCGACGATGCGCTGCTGCTGCTCGGCGGTGGCGGTGTGCGCGGACTGCGCGACCGCGCCGAACAGCTGGCCGATGGCCGCCCGCAGGTTCATGTGACCCGGGTCGGCGCCTTCGGCGATCTCGTCCCACGGCGGTGTCTCGACCTTTTCCGCCGCCGCGCGACCCTCGTCGGTCAGCTCGAAGAGCTTCTTGCTGCCCTCGCTTTCGCTGGCGGTGATCAGGCCCTCGTCGGTCAACAGCTGCAGCGTCGGATAGACCGAACCGGGGCTGGGCTTCCAGAGCCCGTTGCTGCGTTCGGCGATCTGCTGGATCATCTCGTAGCCGTGCATGGGGCGCTCGGCCAGCAGCGCCAGGATGGCCGCGCGGACGTCGCCGCGTCTTCCGCGGCCCGGGCCGCCACGGCGCCATCCGCCGCGTCGGCCGCCCGGCCCGAAGCCGAAACCGGGACCGAAGCCGGGGCCGAAACCCGGGCCGAATCCGGGACCAAATCCGGGCCCGAAGCCCGGGCCGTCGTGGTCGGGGCCGTGCTCGCGGAGGTGTTCGAAGAACTCTTGGCGAGCGCGCCGGCGGGCGCCGTGCGGGGCGCGCCGATGTGTGTCGGGACCGAAGCCGAAACCGGGGCCGCCTGCGAACGGGCCGCCCGTGGGGGGGAAGGGGTTGTACATGTCTGTTCCTTACGTCTGAAGGGGAAGCGCACCGTGCGCTTCGAAGTATCACGATATATCGGAAAGTATCGCGATGCAACGGGCGACCCTATGTTGTGCTTCAACGCAGCCGTTAAGACGCATGACCTGCGGTGTTGGGCCGGCGGGTTCGGTTCGTTGGGACGCGCCGGCCCGTTTGCACTCGCCGGGCGGCGGGTAGGAACTTTGGGATGAACGCCGACAACTCCGACCTTTCGGTGGGCAGCGGGACCTCGACCGCGGCCGGCCCCGCGCAGGGCGGCACCGGTGGTGGGCGCAACGTGTGGCCGTGGGTCAACTGGGCCCTGGCGCTGGCCACGGTGCCCGCCGCCGCCATCGTCATGCTCTTCGCGCTCGGCGCGGTGATGAGTACCGACGGCTGCAGCGACCGCAGTTGCCCCAACCTCGGCCACGGCGGCATCAGTTTCGGGGTCGCGTTCTACGGCGCGCCCGCGGTTGCGGTGGTCGTAATCGTCATCTCCCTGTTCACCGCGAAACGCCGCGGCGGCATCGCCGTCCCGCTGTGCGGCTGGGCGCTGTTGATCGCCGACGTCGCCCTGATGGCGGCGAGCGTCTCCGGTTAACCGGGCGGCGCGAAACCGCCCGGCGCGGGATGCGGCGGCCCCTGCTGGGGTGCACCCGGGTCCGGCCATGGGACCGTCTGCTGTGGTGGCGGGGCCGGCCAGGCCGGCCACGGCGCGGCGCCCGGCGGCGGCATGGCGGGTCGAAGTCGCGCCAGTTCGCGGCGGTGCCGTTCGGCGAGCACGGCCGCCAGCACCAGTTCCGGCGGGGCGCCCGGCGGGGGCGGCGGGGCGATGCGGGACACCACATCACCGGCGATGCGATAGGCCATCTGCAGTCGTAATTGGCGATCGAGTTGTGTTGCCCGCGAGAGGAATTGGCGTGCGACCTCGGCCTGACCGGGGGACAGGCCGGAAAGTTGCAGGGACGAGGCCCACCAGGCCAGTGAAGGCGGCATCACGGGCGGGGGGCCGAGGCGGGGACCGCGTTCGTTCACGACGACGGTGCCGGCGAAGATGTCGCCGACTCGCTTGGCCTTCGGCGACAGGATGCTGCAGATGACCGCGGGACTGCCGAACAGCATCCAAATCTCGACCACCGCCGCGAGGGCCCGAAAGAGGGCCTGCCGGAAGCGTTCTGGCCCGCCGTCGTCGGACACCACCCGAAGCCCCATTGCGATCTTGCCCACCGAGCGTCCGCGCGTCGCCGTTTCGAGCACCACCGGATAGCCGACGATCACCACCACGGTGAAGATGAGCAGGATGGCGGTGCTCAGCGCGGTGTCGAACTGGGTCAGTGTGGCGGCCCACAACATCAGCCCCAGGAGATAGCAGACGACGATCACGGCGATATCGATCAGTGCGCCCACGGCCCGCACCGGCAACTGGGCGATCTGCACGTCGAGCACGACGGCGTCGCCGGTCACCACCTCCGACATAACACCGAACGGTACAGGGCGATTAGGCTGCGCAGGGTGGACGTCGACGCATTCGTGCTGGCCCATCGCGGTACGTGGGACCGCCTCGACCGGCTGGTCGCAAGGCGTCGCTCACTGACCGGCGCCGAGGTCGACGAGCTCGTCGAGCTCTACCAACGGGTGTCCACCCACCTGTCGATGCTGCGCTCGGCCTCGTCGGACTCGCTGTTGATCGGTCGGCTCTCGAGCCTCGTCGCGCGCGCCCGTTCCGTGGTGACCGGCGCCCACGCGCCGTTGAGCGGTACGTTCGCCCGGTTCTGGACGGTGTCTTTCCCGGTGGTCGCGTACCGGTCGTGGCGGTGGTGGCTGGGCACCGCGGTGGCGTTCTTCGCCGTGGTGTTCATGATGGCGTTCTGGGTGGCCGCCAATCCCGAGGTGCAATCTGCCGCCGGAACACCAAGCGACATCGAACAATTGGTGAACCACGACGTCGCCTCCTACTACAGCGAACATCCCGCCGCCGCGTTCGCCCTGCAGATCTGGGTGAACAACTCCTGGGTCGCCGCGCAGTGCATCGCGTTGTCCGTACTGCTGGGGCTGCCGATCCCCATCGTGCTGTTCCAGAACGCGGCCAACCTGGGACTGATCTCCGGGCTGATGTTCCAGGCGGGCAAGGGCGGTGTGCTGCTCGGGCTGCTGATTCCGCACGGGCTGCTGGAGCTGACGGCGGTGTTCCTGGCGGGGGCGGCGGGGATGCGGCTGGGGTGGTCGGTGATTTCGCCCGGCGACCGGCCACGCGGGCAAGTGCTCGCCGAACAGGGTCGCGCCGTCGTGTCGGTCGCGATCGGTCTGGTGGGTGTGCTGCTGGTCTCGGGGTTGATCGAGGCGCTGGTGACACCATCGCCGCTGCCGACCGTCGTACGGGTCGGCATCGGGATCATCGCCGAGGCGGCGTTCCTGACCTACATCGTGTATTTCGGTCGCCGCGCGGCAAAGGCCGGGGAGACCGGCGACATCGAAGACGCGCCCGACGTGGTTCCGACGAGCTGAGCGCTCGTCGCCGGGCTCTATCCGATTGCCCGGCTTCTTCTCACGCCGCTGCGGGGCGTGCATCGTCGCCGGGCTACAGCCGATTGGCCCGGCTTCTTCTCACGCCGCTGCGCGGCGTGCATCGTCGCCGGGCTACAGCCGATTGGCCCGGCTTCTTCTCACGCCGCTGCGCGGCGTGCATCGTCGCCGGGCTACAGCCGATTGGCCCGGCTTCTTCTCACGCCGCTGCGCGGCGTGCATCGTCGCCGGGCTACAGCCGATTGGCCCGGCTTCTTCTCACGCCGCTGCGCGGCGTGCATCGTCGCCGGGCTACAGCCGACCGGTGGCCTTCATCGCCAGGTAGTGGTCGGCCAGGGCGGGGGCCAGTTCGGTGGGCGGGGCATCGACGACCTCCACCCCGCTGCGGCGCAGGCGAGTGGCGATCGCGCGGCGGTCGTTGCGTGATCGTTCGGCGGCCGCCGCGTCGTAGACGGCGGCCGGGTCGGAACGCCCGGCGGCCAGTTGGTCGACTCGAGGGTCGGCGACTGCGGCCACCATCAGGTGGTGTCGGGCCGACAACTGGGGCAGCACCGGCAGCAAGCCCTCGTCGAGCGCGGTCGCGTTGAGGTCGGTCAGCAGCACCACCAGCGATCGTCGGCGGGCCCGCCGCGCAATGGCGGAAACCATTGCGGTCCAATCCGGTTCGAGCAGCGCGGGTTGCAGGGGGGCCATCGCCTCGACCAGGTGGGCGAGCAGCTCGGTGCGCGACGCGCCGAAGACGCCGGCCCGGCTGACCCGGTCGTGCGCGAGGAAGTCGACGTGATCGCCGGCCCGCGACGCGAGCGCCGCCAGCAGCAGCGCGGCATCCATCGACCAGTCCAGCCGGGGCCACCCCGCGGGATCGGCGGCCGTCGGATCGACACCCACCCGGCCCGCCGAGGTGCGCCCGGTGTCGAGCACGATCACCACCCGCCGGTCGCGTTCGGGGCGCCAGGTGCGGACGACGACGTCGGCGCGACGCGCGGTGGCGCGCCAGTCGATCGACCGCACGTCGTCACCGACGACATACTCGCGCAGCGAGTCGAATTCGGTTCCCTGGCCGCGGATCAGCGTCGGCAGCAGCCCGTCGATCTCGCGGAGCTTGGCCAGCCGCGCCGGCAGGTGCTTGCGGGACAGGAACGGCGGCAGCACCCGCAGCAGGCCCGGCACCGCCTGCGACCCTTGCCGCCCCGCCAGCCCCAGCGGCCCGATGGACCGGGCGGTGACCACTGCGGCGCGCTGCTCGCCGCGGCGGACCGGCCGCAGCTGGGACTGGATGTGCTGATGCTGCCCGGCGGGGATGTTCACGGGATGGATGCGCGGTCGCGCGCCGGCGCTGGGCGGCCAGGCGTCGCGAACCTGGCCGCGAAACCGCCGCCGGCCGTCGTTGTGGATCAGCAGCCCGACGTCCACCTGCTGTGCGAGCCGGGCGGAGCGATCCGGCGAGCGGATGTAACGCAACCTGCGGGTGCTGGCCGCCAACCCGATGTCCACGGCCACCACGGCCGCCAGCGTGACCGCCAGCACGGCGAAAGTCCTTGCCGGCCAGGGTGACAACGCAATGGGCAGGACGCACATCAGCGCGACCAGCCCGGCGCGTCCGGTCAGGACCACTAGCGGGGCACCGGAACCGAGGCCAAGATCCCGTCGAGCACACCGTCGGGTGTGGCCCCTTCGAGCTCGGCCTCGGGGCGCAGCATCACCCGGTGCCGCAGCGTCGGGCGGGCCATGGCCTTCACGTCGTCGGGGGTGACGTAGTTGCGGCCGGAAAGCCAGGCCCAGGAACGCGCCGTGGCCAGCAGCGCGGTGGCCCCGCGCGGCGAGACGCCCAGCTGCAACGCGGGCGAGGAGCGGGTGGCCCCGACGGTGTCGACGATGTATCCCAGGATCTCGTCGGCGACCAGCACGTGGCGCACGGCGTCGCGCCCGGCCGCCAGTTCGGCGGGCCCGGCCACCGGTTTGATCGCCGACAGATCGCGGGGATCGAAGCCATGTGCGTGCCGGGCGAGGATGGCGATCTCCGAATCCCGCGGCGGCAGAGTCACATTCAGCTTGAGCAAGAATCGATCCAGCTGCGCTTCGGGCAGCTGGTAAGTGCCCTCGTATTCGACGGGGTTCTGGGTCGCGGCGACGATGAACGGATCGGGCAGCGGCTGGGCGACGCCTTCCACGCTGACTTGGCGCTCCTCCATCGCCTCGAGCAGCGCGGCCTGGGTTTTCGGCGGGGTCCGGTTGATCTCGTCGGCCAGCAGCAGGTTGGTGAACACCGGGCCGGGCCGGAACTCGAAAGCGGCTGTGCGCGCGTCGTATACCAGCGATCCCGTCACGTCGCCGGGCATCAGGTCGGGGGTGAACTGCACCCGCTTGAACTCCAGTTGCAGCGCGGCCGCGAGTGCGCGCACCAGCAGCGTCTTCGCCACTCCCGGAACGCCTTCCAGCAGCACGTGGCCACGGCACAGCAGCGCGATCACCAGGCCGCTGACCACCCCCTCCTGACCGACGACGGCCTTGCCGAGCTCGGTACGCAACGCCAGCAGCGCCTCTCGCGCCGATTCAGCGGTGGGGGTCGAGGCGGTAGATGGTTGCGTCACGTCCGTGTGACCTGCCTTTCGATGTCGTCGAGCGCACGGGCAAGTTGTAGCAAGTCGTGGTCGGTCGCCGGGGGCGGGCCGAACAGCTGGTAGGAGACGAATGCCGGGTCGGCCCCGCTTCGCCCGGCCACCGCGGCCGCCACCGCCGGTGGTGACGCCCCGATGCTCAGACCCAGCCGGGGCACCAGCCGCTGCAGCGTGGCGGTGCGCAGTGCCGCGGCGGCGCGGTCGCGCGCCTGGCGGGAACGGTACAGGCGGCCGCGGCCCTCCACGGTTTCCGAAGCGCGCACCACTACGGGCAGCTCCTCGGCGATCAGCGGGCCGGGTCGACGGCCCCGCCACAGGGCGACCAGCAGCACAACCAGGCAGAGCTGCCAGACGATCCATGTCACGTTCTGCGGGATCAGGTCGCCAACCGAGCCGGGCGGCGGTGATTCGCCCTCGATGCGGTGGGGCGCGTACCAGATCAGCCGCGGCCGGGCGCCCGCCAGGTTCATCGCCAGGGCGGCGTTGCCTGCCTGCAGCAGAGCACCGTTGGTCAGGAAGTCGGTGCTGCCCACCGCCGTGGTCGTCCGCCCGCCGTCGCGGAAGCGAATCAACGCACCGTGGTAGCAACGGGTCATCGCCCGACCGTCGGTGGCGCGGTAGGTGTCGCTGGGCCCGAATCGCACCGGACCGGCCCGAGTGGCCTCGCGCAGCGTGCAGTCTGGATCGGTATCGAAGGTGCCGGCCGCCGAGACGCGCAGGCCGGGCAGCAATGCTTCGCGGGTCCGCGCCGTCGGCTCCACCAGCAGCAGATCGCCGGGCGCCTTCGCCAGCCGGTCCAGCAGCGGGGCGGTCAGGTATTGGCTCTGCGCCACCAGGATCAGCGCGTCGGGCCGCGCCGCCCGTTCCACCTCGGCGATGCCGTCGGCGACCACCACGTCGACGCCGCCGCCGCGCAGGAGTGCCACCAGCGCGTGCGCGCCGTCGGGAGCCGTCGATGCCGGATCCATGCGGGCGCCGGGGCGCGGCGCGGTCAGATAGGCATCGACGCCGGCGATGGCGGCGAGCACGACCAGGGTGAGGATGACCCAGCGCCAGGACCGCCAACGCTCCATCGGCGTCGGGCCGGCGGCTTCGGGACGCCCGATGGTCGCCATCACCGCACCTGCGCCCACGAGTCGGTGGCGGCGGACTGCGCCGGCCCGGCGGGCACGGCCGCCGAGCGGGACCGCAGGTGGTCGTCGAGGTCGGCGATCATCCGATACGCGCCCTGGGTTCCGGGTTGTTCGCCGTAGGTGACGTCGTTGAAAGCTGTTGCGGCTTGGGATAATTCACCGGCCAGATGGGGCAATGCGGCGCCGGCGTCGGAGGCCAGCTCGTTGGCGGTACGGCCGGGTGCCGGGTTCAGCACGCCGGTCTCCTCGAGCTGACGGGCGACGGCCCGTAGTCGATGACGAATCGCGGCGGCCCACTCACCTTGCGCCGCGTAGTTTTCGGCGGTCGCGCGATGCTGGGCCGCGGTGAGCTGTGCGGCTTCGAACAACTGGTAGTCGGCACCCCGCCTGGTGCGCATGGTGCGCCGCGCGATGTGGACGGCGACCGCCAGCGCGATCCCCAGCATGATGAAAAGTACCGTCGCCGTGAGCCATCCGCCTGGCAGCGAGGCCGTCTTCTGCAGTAGTCGGTAGATCGTCTCGTTGAGCCATTCGGCTATTTGCTGCTCGGCCGAGCCTTTGGAGTAGATCGGTTTGTTCAGCTCGTCCTGGGCGGCCTGGTGCGCGGCATCGCGGTCGATGTCGATGGAGGGCACTGTCTCACTCGTCCTCAGGCCGGCCGTGTCAGCCAGAGGTTATCGGTGGAGCCGGCCGCGTACGGTCCGCCGGCGGCACCGGTCTGCAGGACCAGATCGAAGGCCTCGGCGCGCATCCGGCGATCGGTGTACAGCAGCGCGATGACGCCCGCGTTGAACGGGGCGGTAATGATCTCGCCGATCGCCGCGCCCACCGACGCGACCACGGTGCCGAGGAGGAAAGCCGCGGTAGACGAGGTGATCGAAAAGAACTGGCTGACGATGTTGAACGGCACGGCGACCGCGCCCCCGACGACGGATGTCACGACGAACGTCAGCAGCCGGATGCCCAGCACCCGCCAGAAGCCGCCGCGGACCAGCGCGAAGGATCGGGTGATGGCGTCGAGGACGGGTAGCCGTTCCAGCACGATCAGCACGGGTGCAAACAACACCACCGTGTACAGGAACACCAGCAACGCGATCACGGCAAGCGCGAGCGGCAAGCCCAGGATGACCGCCGCCGCGGGGTTGCCGATAGCTGCCAGGACCGCGACTATCACCGCCGCCAGTCCCGCGACAACCGCCATCACCGCGCCCTCGATCACCGCGAGACCGAACAACGGCACCAGGCGCCCACGGATCTTGGCCCACGTCTCGCCGATGGTGATCGGTGACCCGAACACCGCCCGCCCGACTATGACGGTGAGCATCCCGGACAGCAGCATGCCGCCCAGCCAGGCGACCAGCACGCCGGCGCCCATCGACGTCAACCACGCGCCGACGATCCCGGTGGTCAGCTCCTTGGCGTGGTCGGTCGTCAACCTGCCGTAGGCCGCCAACGGTCCGAAAACGGCGGCCTTGGTGACGATCTGGATGACCACCACCACGATGGCGGTCAAGCCCAGAGCCGCCTTCGGATTTGCGCGGACGTAGCCGACCGCGCCATTGAAGATGTCGCCCAGGGTCAGCGGGCGCAGCGGGATGATGCCGGGTTTGACCGCCCCCGGCACCAGTTGCGGCGGACCGTATTGCCAAGGGGGCGGCGGCCCGTACCCCGGCGGCGGCCCGTATCCCGGCGGTGGCCCGTATCCGGGTGGCGGGCCATAGCCCGACGGGGGTCCATAGCCGGGTGGGGGACCGTAACCCGGTGGTGGCGGGCCGTAGCCCGGATAGCCAGGCGGCGGCGCGCTCAACGTGTTCCGCGTTGTCTGCGGACGGGCCCGTCGTTCGTCATGGGCTCCATCCTGTCGGTGGTCCGGGCATTTCTCAATCATGGCCAGTCGGTCGGCGCGTAGCGTCTCTGGCATGGCCGAACTCAAATCCCGGCTGCGGGCCGACCTGACCGATGCGATGAAGAGCAAGGACAAGCTGCGCACGGCGACCCTGCGCCTACTGCTCGCCGCGATCCAAACCGAGGAAGTCTCCGGCAAACAGGCCAAAGACCTCTCCGACGACGAAGTCATCAAGGTGCTGGCGAGGGAGTCGCGCAAGCGTGCCGAGTCGGCGGAGATCTACACCCAGAACGGCCGCGGGGAGCTCGCCGCCAACGAGCACGCCGAGGCGCGGATCATCGACGAATACCTGCCGACGCCGCTCACCGAGGCCGAGGTGGCCGACGTCGCGGACACCGCCATCGCCCAGGTCGCCGAGGAGATCGGCGAGCGGCCGAGCATGAAGCAGATGGGGCTGGTGATGAAGGCGGCCACCGCGATCGCGGCGGGCAAGGCCGACGGCGCCCGGTTGTCGGCGGCGGTCAAGGAGCGGCTGTAGGGACCACCACCCGGGTGCCGTCCGGGGCCCGCCTGGTGACGCGCCGGGCATCGAGCTGCTCCAGCAACGGCACGGCGACCCGGCGGGTGGTGCCGAGCGCGCGGCGCGCGTCGCTGACCGCGAACGGCTGGGGCAGCGTCGCGAGGACGGCCGCCGCCCGGTCCAGCGCGCCGGACCCGAGCACGACGCCGTCGGCGATCCGGGTCAACCGCCCGGCGCGCACCGCGGCGGCCAGCTCCCGGGGCCCAAGCTTGAGCTCGGCCAGTTCGCCGGCCTCCGGTGCCCGAAAGGGCTCGGCGGCCAGCCACTCCTCGACGGTGCTCACCGCCTTGTCGACGCGGGCCGGCAGGGCCGCTCCCGGCGAGCGGACCAACCCGTCGACCACCTGAAGTCCGGTGCCCTCCAGCAGCGTCGGCAGTAATTCCGCGGCGGGCAGGCCGGCGCGCTGCCGCAACGTCTCGAGCGGCATTCCCGCCGCGATGTCGTGGTCCTGGGCCCAGCCCCGCACCGCGGCGGTCGCGCACTCGCGCCGCGCGGCCCACCACTGCGGCTCCACGACCCAGTTGCCCACCCGTAGCCCCGAAGGCGGCAGGCCCATCGCGCGCAGCTCGTCGGCCCGGGCGTAATCGGGCGGACGGACGCGGCCGGTTGCCACCTCCGCGCCACGATCCCTGGCCGCGCCGCGGCGGCGCAGCGCCGGCGGCCGGACGTCGAGCACCTCGATGCCCGCCGCGATCCGGTGCTCCCCGGGATCACGCAGCAGCCCGATGTCCGAAACCCGCAGCGGCAGGGGCTTCGCCAGCCGCAGCCGGGCCGCCGCATCACCGAGCCGCCGCACCTGCACGGGCACGGCCGCCGACCCGACGTGCAGCACCAGCTGGCGGTGCAGCGCGTCCGCCGAGCGCAGCGCGACGTCGATCTCCGCGGTGTCCAGCCACACGCCCGGCGTCCGAACGGTGTCGCCGCGGCCGATGTCCCGGCGGTCCACGCCGCGCAGGTTCAGCGCCACGCGCGCCACCGCACCGACCGCCGACTCGTCGCGGCTCAGCGATTGCAGCCCGCGGACCGTGACGCGCCGGCCGGCGTGTTCCAGCTCGTCGCCCACCCGAATCGTGCCGGCCGCCAGCGTGCCGGTCACCACCGTTCCCGCGCCCCGGACGGTGAAGCTGCGGTCCACCCATAGCCGCACGTCGGCACCCGCGTCCGGAACCGGCAGCCGGTCGGTCAGCGCCAGCAGTTCCGCGCGCACCCGCTCGAGGTCGGTGCCGATCGCGACGGCTGCCCCGGCCAGCGAGGTTGCGGCGAACCGTTCGCGCGCCTGCTCGATCGCCGGACCGGGATCGGCGAGGTCGGCCTTGCTGATCACCAGCAGCCCGTGGCGGACACCGAGGGCGTTGAGCGCCGCGAGGTGTTCGTCGGACTGTGGCATCCAGCCCTCGGTCGCGGCGACGACGAACATGACGGCCGGGACCGGGCCCACCCCGGCGAGCATGTTGGCCACGAACCGTTCGTGGCCCGGCACGTCGACGAACGCCAGCCGGCGCCCGCCGAGCTCGGTCCACGCGAAGCCGAGGTCGATGGTCAGACCCCGGCGCCGCTCTTCGGCCAGCCGGTCCGGCCACATGCCGGTGAGCCGGTGCAGCAGGGTGGACTTGCCGTGGTCGACGTGCCCCGCGGTGGCTATGACGAACATGCGAGCACCGCCGCCGCCAGCCGCGCGTCGTCCTCGGGAGCGACCGTGCGCAGGTCGAGCAGGCACCGGCCCGCCTCGAGCCGGCCGACGACCGGCGGGCTGGCGGCGCGCAGCGCGGCGGCGTAGGACTCGGGCAGGCTCACCGCGGCGCTGGGCAGCTGGACGTCCGGCGCCCCGCCGCCGCCGACGGCCGCGATGCAATCCACCACCTCGGCGGCCGGCAGCGCGGCGGCCAGCGACTCGGCGCGCGACCGCAGCTCCGCCACGTCGGCGATCAGCGCCTCGGCCACCGGGGTTGGCGGGCCGGTCAGGGTCGCTTCCAGGGCGGCGAGGGTGAGTTTGTCCACCCGCAGCGCGCGCGCCGCCGGGTGCCGGCGCAGCCGCTCGATCAGCTCGGCGTCGCCCAGCAGCAGGCCGGCCTGGGGGCCGCCGAGCAGCTTGTCGCCGCTCGCCGTGACCAGGTCGGCGCCGTCGCGCAGGGTCGACGTGGCGTCGGGCTCGTCGGGCAGCAGGGGGTGCGGGGAGAGCAGGCCGGAGCCGATGTCGACCACCAGGGGCACACCGAGTTTCGCCAACTCCGCCACGCCGACCGCCGAGGTGAACCCGGTCACGTGGAAGTTGGACGGGTGGACCTTCAGGATGAAACCGGTCTGCGGCCCGATCGCCCCGGCGTAGTCGCGCAGGCTGGTGCGGTTGGTGGTGCCGACCTCGCGCAGCCGGGATCCGGTGGAGGCCAGCAACTCGGGGATGCGGAACCCGTCCCCGATCTCGACGAGCTCGCCGCGGCTGAGCACGATCTCCTTGCCCGGGGCGAGCGTCAGGGCCGTCAGCAGCAGCGCGGCGGCGTTGTTGTTGACCACGTGCACGGCGCTTGCGGTGGGCACCGCCCGGGCCAGCGCGGCCAGCGCCCCCCGGCCCCGTCGGCCGCGGCGGCCCGTCGCCAGGTCCAACTCCACGTCCGTGGTCCCCGCCGCGGCGACCACGGCGTCGACGGCGGCCCGCGACAGCGGCGCCCGGCCCAGATTGGTGTGCACCACGACGCCGGTGGCGTTGATGACCGGCCGCAGGCTCGACGCGGTGGCCGGAAGTGCGGCGACGGCGTGCTCGGCGACGCGCTCGGGTTCGATCTCCCCGGCGCGCGCCCGTTGCTGCGCGTCGGCGATCACGGACTTCACCAGATCTCGGCCCAGCACCCGCTGGGCTTCGGCCAGGCGCGGATCGGCGAGCAGCGTGTCGGTGCGCGGCACCCGCCGGCGCGGATCGGTCATGTCAGGCTCGAAGAAGTATGGCGGAGGCGGACGGGAATCGAACCCGCCAGCGGCAGCGTCTGCCGTTCGACGGTTTTGAAGACCGCGCCGGTCACCAGACCGGACACGCCTCCTCGAACCATAGGGACAAGTATGGACGCGTGACCTATCGACTGACCCAGTACGCCCACGGCGGCGGGTGCGCCTGCAAGATCCCGCCCGGTGAGCTGGAGGAAGTGGTCCGCGGGTTGGGGGTGAGCGCGCCGCGCGACCCGGCCGGCGAGTTGCTGGTCGGCCTGGACCATGGCGACGACGCCGCGGTGGTGCGCATCGAGGGTGGCGCGGCGCTGATCGCGACGACGGACTTCTTCACCCCGGTGGTCGACGACGCCTACGACTGGGGCCGCATCGCGGCCACCAACGCGCTGTCCGACGTCTACGCGATGGGCGGGCGTCCGGTGGTGGCGGTCAATCTGCTGGGCTGGCCGCGCGACGTGCTGCCGTTCGAGCTGGCCGCCGAGACGCTGCGCGGCGGACTGGACGTCTGCGTGCTGGCCGGCTGCCACCTCGCCGGCGGGCACAGCGTCGACGACCCGGAGCCCAAATACGGCCTGGCCGTCACCGGGATCGCGGACCCGAACCGGTTGCTGCGCAACGATTCCGGTAAGCCCGGCACGCCGCTGTCGCTGACCAAGCCGCTCGGCGTCGGCGTGCTCAACAGCAGGCACAAGGCCACCGGCGAGCGCTTCGAGCAGGCGATCGAGGCGATGACCACCTTGAACGCCGACGCGGCCGCGGCGGTGCTGGCCGCCGGTGTCGAATGCGCCACGGACGTAACGGGTTTCGGGCTGCTCGGGCACCTGCACAAGCTGGCACGGGCCAGCGGCGTGACGGCGATGATCGACGCCGCGGCGGTGCCCTACCTCGACGGCGCGCGGGAGGCGCTGGCGGCCGGCTACGTCAGCGGGGGCACGCGGCGCAACCTCGACTGGGTGGCCCCGCACGTCGACCTGTCCGCGGTCGACGCGGAGGAAGCGCTTTTGCTCGCCGACGCGCAGACCTCGGGCGGGCTGCTGATCGCCGGCGAGATCCCGGGCGCGCCCGTGGTCGGGGAGCTGGTGCCGCGCGGCGAGCACACCATCGTGGTGCGCTGAACCCGGCGGGGTTTCGGCCGCGCGCACTAGGGTAAAGGCCATGGCTATGCGGAACTTTTTCCTGGAGTGGCCCGTCGTGCGTCAGTTGCGTTCGGGCGACAAGCTCGGCCGGGGCTCGGCCGTGACGTCGAGGCAGACCCGCGCCGTCACGCCGCGCACGACGACGGCCGACCGCGTGGTGCAGAGCATCTGCCCGTATTGCGCGGTCGGTTGCGGCCAGCGCGTCTACGTCAAGGACGAGCGGGTGGTGCAGATCGAGGGCGACCCCGACTCCCCGATCTCGCGAGGCCGCTTGTGCCCCAAAGGCGCTGCCAGCGAGCAGCTGGTGAACTCGCCGGGCCGACAGCTGCAGGTGCTCTACCGCGCGCCGCGCGCGACCGAATGGCAGCCCCTCGAGCTGGATACCGCGATCGACATGATCGCCGACCGGTTCATCGAATCCCGCCGCCACACCTGGCAGGACATCGACAAGAAGGGCAACCTGCTGCGCCGCACCATGGGCATTGCCGCGCTCGGCGGGGCGACGCTGGACAACGAAGAGAACTACCTCATCAAGAAGCTCTTCACCGCCGCGGGCGCAATTCAGATCGAGAACCAAGCCCGCATTTGACACTCCGCCACGGTTCCCGGTCTGGGAGCCTCCTTCGGGCGCGGCGGCGCCACTCAAACACTGCAGGACATGGCGAACGCCGATTGCATCGTCATCCAGGGCTCCAACATGGCCGAGTGCCACCCGGTCGGATTCCAATGGGTCGAGGAGGCCCGGGCCCGCGGCGCGCGGGTGATCCACGTCGACCCGCGGTTCACCCGCACCTCGGCGGTGTCGGACAAACACATCCCGATCCGGGCGGGCTCGGACGTGGTGCTGCTGGGCGCACTCATCAACCATGTGCTGAGCAATGACCTCTGGTTCTCCGAGTACGTTGTCGCGTACACCAACGCCGCCACCCTGATCAACGAAAAGTTCAGGGACACCGAGGATCTGAATGGTCTGTTCTCCGGCTTCGATCCCGAGACCGGGCAGTACGACACGTCGACGTGGGCGTACGACGAAGAGGGGAACGGCCAGATCGAGTCCGCCGGCGGCGGCCACACACACGGGGCGTCGGCCGCGCAGAGCGGGGCGGGTCACGAGCACGGCAGCGGCGGCCCGCCGCTCGAGCACGCCCGGGTGAAGCGGGACGAGACCCTGCAGCACCCGCGCACCGTCTTTCAGATCCTCAAGCGCCACTACGCCCGCTACACGCCGGAAATGGTCACGGACGTCTGCGGCATCAGCCGCGCCGATTTCGACTACCTGGCCCGCTCCATCGTCGAAAACTCCGGTCGCGAGCGCACCACGTGCTTCGCGTACGCCGTCGGGTGGACACAGCACACCCTGGGCGCCCAATTCATCCGCACGGCAACCATTTTGCAGCTCCTGCTGGGCAACGTCGGCCGCCCGGGCAGCGGCATCATGGCGCTGCGCGGCCACGCCACCATCCAGGGCTCCACCGACATCCCGACACTGTTCAACCTGCTGCCCGGCTACCTGGCGATGCCCAAGGCGGGCACGCACGACACCCTGGCCGACTATCTCGACGCGGTGGGATCGAAGAAGCAGAAGGGCTATTGGGCCAACTCCGACGCCTATGCGATCAGCCTGCTCAAGGCGTGGTGGGGGGAGGCGGCCACCGAGGACAACGATTGGGCCTACGACTACCTGCCGCGGCTGTCCGGCCCGCACGGCACGTATCAGACCGTCATGGGCATGCTGGCCGACGAGGTCGAGGGCTACTTCCTGCTGGGCCAGAACCCGGCGGTCGGGTCGGCGCACGGCCGCATGCAGCGCATGGGCATGTCCCACCTCAAGTGGCTGGTGGTGCGCGACCTCAACCTCATCGAGTCGGCCACCTGGTGGAAGGACGGGCCCGAAATCGCTTCGGGCGAACTGAGAACGGAGGACATCGATACCGAGGTGTTCTTCTTGCCCGCCGCCACGCACGTGGAGAAGGCGGGATCGTTCACCCAGACCCAGCGCCTGGTGCAGTGGCGGCACAAGGCCGTCGAGCCGCCGGGCCAGTGCCAGAGCGAGTTGCAGTTCTTCTTCGAACTCGGCAAGCGGATCAGGCAGCGGTTGGCCGGGTCGACCGATGAGCGCGACCGGCCCCTGCTGGACCTGACGTGGGACTACCCGACCGACGAACACGGCGAGCCCGACGGCGAAGCCGTATTGGCCGAGATCAACGGGTATTACGCCGCCGACCGCGCTCCGCTGTCGTCGTACACCGAGTTGCGCGCCGACGGGTCGACCGCCGCCGGTTGCTGGATCTACACCGGCGTATACGCGAACGCCACCAACCAGGCCGCGCGCCGCGTCCCACACGGCGGTGAGTCGCCGAGCCAGCAGGAGTGGGGCTGGGCGTGGCCGGCCGACCGGAGAATTCTCTACAACCGCGCGTCGGCCGACCCGGAGGGCAAGCCGTGGAGCGAACGCAAGCGGTACGTGTGGTGGGACTCGGATCAGCAACGGTGGGTCGGTTACGACGTGCCCGACTTCGTCGCCGACCGGGCGCCGGGCAGCAGGCCCGACCCGGACGTCGGCGGTCCCGACGCGCTCGCCGGCGACGACCCGTTCATCATGCAGGCCGACGGCAAGGGCTGGCTGTTCGCGCCGAAGGGTCTGGTCGATGGGCCGTTGCCCACGCACTACGAACCGCAGGAGTCGCCGGTCGCCAACGCGCTGTATCCCCAGCAGCGAAACCCCGGACGAATCACCTTCCCGCGCAAGGACAACCTGAGCGCGCCGAGCGCCGGGGAGCCCGGGGCCGACGTGTACCCGTACGTGTTCACCACCTACCGCCTCACCGAGCATCACACCGCCGGCGGGATGAGCCGCTGGCTGCCCTACCTGTCGGAGCTGCAACCGGAGATGTTCTGCGAGGTGTCCCCGGAGTTGGCCGCCGAACGCGGACTCGAGCCGTACGGTTGGGCCACCATCGTGTCGCCCCGCGCGGCGATCGAAGCCCGGGTGCTGGTCACCAAACGTGTTGCACCGCTGGTGATCAACGGCCACACCGTGCACCAGATCGGCCTGCCGTACCACTGGGGTGTGGGCAGCGACGCCGTGGTCAGCGGGGACGCGGCCAACGACCTGCTCGGCGTGACACTCGACCCCAACGTGCAGATCCAGGAGTCGAAGGCCGGCTCGTGCGACATCCGCCCGGGCCGCCGGCCACAGGGCGAGGACCTGCTGCGCCTGATCGCCGAATATCAGTCCCGCTCGGGGGCCACCACCGAGACCGGCAATGTGCGGATCAGCGACGGCGTCTGGGAAGGGGGAGCCGATGGGTCAGCTGAGCGGACCGACCGACCCGACGAGTGACGCCGGCTGGGTCGAACCCAAGCCGCGCAAGGGATTCTTCACCGACACCTCGATCTGCATCGGCTGCAAGGCCTGCGAGGTCGCGTGCAAGGAGTGGAACCGCAATCCCCGCGACGGCGACCTGGAGCTGCTGGGTTCGTCCTACGACAACACCGGCGCGCTGGGCGCAAGCACCTGGCGGCACGTGGCGTTCATCGAGCAGGGGCGCGACCGGATCGACCAGGCGCGCGAATCCGGGCGCGCCCTAACCGAATTGGGCATGCCCGCGCTTCCCGGCACCGCGCCGCGCCCAGACATCACGCCGCCGGACACCCCCGAATTCCGCTGGCTGATGTCGTCGGACGTGTGCAAGCACTGCACCCACGCCGGCTGCCTGGACGTCTGCCCGACGGGCGCGTTGTTCCGCACCGAGTTCGGTACCGTCGTCGTGCAGGACGACGTCTGCAACGGGTGCGGCACCTGCGTGGCCGGGTGCCCGTTCGGCGTGGTGGAACGTCGCAGCGACGGCACTTACGCGACGCCCAACAAAAGCCCCGATCGTCCCGCCGAGAACTTCGTCACCGGGGTCGCCCAGAAGTGCACGCTGTGCTACGACCGCCTCGTCGAAGACCAGATCCCGGCGTGCGCGCAAACCTGCCCGACCACGTCGATCAAGTTCGGTGACCACGACGACCTGGTGGTCAAGGCCCGGGAACGGGTCGCCGCGCTGCACGCCCAGGGTTTGACGGAGGCCCGCCTCTACGGCGCCAACGAACACGACGGCGTGGGCGGCACCGGCTCGATTTTCCTGCTGCTCGACGAGCCGGAGGTCTATGGCCTGCCGCCCGACCCGCGCGTGTGCACGGCGGACCTGCCCCAAATGTTCAAACGAGCGGGCATGGCCGCGGCGGGGATGTTCGCCGCCGCGGCGGTGGCGTTCTGGAAGGGTCGATGAAAAGCTCATGAGCACTTCGGAATACGACAGCCTGCGGCCGCCGGAACCCGCGGGCGGCAAGCGCCGCAGGGGCAGGCGGGTGGGCCGCCGGGGCGGCGGCGACGGTGCGCGCGAGATGCCGATGGTCCCGGATGTCGAGTTCAGCTCGTACTACGGGCGCCCGGTGGTCAAGCCCGCGCCCTGGGGACATGAGGTTGCGGCGTACCTGTTCCTGGGTGGCGTCGCGGGCGGGTCCGGCCTGCTCGCGGCGGGGGCCCAGCTCACCGGGCGAGACACATTGCGCCGCAACGCCAGGTTGTCCGCGTTGATTGCGGTGATGCTGGGCGCGTTCGCCCTGGTCAAAGACCTGGGCCGGCCCGAGCGTTTCGTCAACATGCTGCGCACGGTCAAGCTGACCTCGCCGATGAGCATCGGCTCGTGGATCCTCAGCTTCTTCAGCGCCGGCATCGGGGTGGCCGCGGTGTCCGAGATCGACCGGATGACCGGTGAGCGAATCCCGTTGGGGCCGTTGCGCCCCGTTCTGCGCGCCGTGGAGGGACCCGCCGGATTGGAAGCCGCGGTCTTCGCGCCGCCACTTGCGGTCTACACGGCGGTGCTGCTCACCGACACCGCCACCCCGACGTGGAATGCCGCGTACCGAGACCTGCCGTTCGTGTTCGTCAGCTCGGCGAGCCTGGCCGCATCGGGATTGGCGATGATCACCACCCCGGTCGCCGAGGCAGGGCCCGCTCGCAGGCTGGCCGTCATCGGTGCGATCGGCGACCTGGTCTCCGCCAGGTTCACCGAGTATCGGATGGATCCGGTGACCAGGGAACCGCTGCACGAGGGCAGGCCCGGCCGGCTGCTGGCCTGGAGCGAACGGCTGGCCGCCGCGGGTGGTCTGGGCGCATTGCTCGGCGGGCGGCACCGCGGTATCGCCGCCCTGTCCGGCCTGGCGCTGCTGGCGGCGTCGGCAATGCTGCGGTTCGGCTTCTTCGAGGCGGGGTTGGAGTCGGCCCGCGATCCCCGGTACACGATCGAGCCGCAGAAACGCAGGCTGGCGGCGCGCAGGGCCGCCGGGACCGCCGGAGATTCGATCACCACCGCGGGCTGAGCGCTGGTGCGGTTTGCGCCAGGCGGACCGGGGTAAGTATAGGAACATGACGAATTTTGGCTACACTCTGATGACCGAGCAGAGTGGACCCAAAGACCTTGTACGACAAGCTCTTTCAGCCGAAGAGCGGGGTTTTGACTTCGAGGTGTGCAGCGACCACTTCTCGCCCTGGCTGACCACGCAGGGGCACGCGCCCAACGCCTGGGCCGTGCTGGGCGCGGTGGCGCACGCCACCGAGCGGGTCGACCTGTACACGTACGTGACGTGCCCCACGATGCGCTATCACCCGGCGATCGTCGCTCAGCAGGCCGCGACCGTGCAGATCCTGTCCGATGGCCGGTTCACCCTGGGCCTGGGCACCGGCGAGAACCTCAACGAGCACGTCATCGGCAAGGGCTGGCAGACCGTGGAACGTCGCCAGGACATGCTGCGCGAAGCCATCAAGATCATCCGCGAGCTGTTCGGTGGCCAGCTGGTGAACTTCACCGGCGACTACTTCCGGGTGGACTCCGCTCGCCTGTGGGACGTGCCCGAGGTTCCGGTCGGCATCGCGGTGGCGATGGCCGGCGCCAAGGGCATCGACAAGTTCGGCCGGCTGGCCGACCACTTCGTCGCGGTCGAGCCAGACGGCGAACTCGTCGACGCCTGGCACGCCGCGCGGCAGGCCGCCAACCTCGCCGGCGGGGGTCGCGTCGTCGGCCAGATCCCGGTGTGCTGGGACCCCGACCGCGACACCGCGATCAAACGCGCTCACGACCAGTTCCGCTGGTTCGCCGGCGGCTGGAAGGTGAACGCCGACCTGCCGACGCCGGCCGGCTTCGCCGGCGCGACCCAGTTCGTCCGCCCCGAAGACGTCGCCGAGTCCATCCCCTGCGGCCCCGACCTGGACGCGATCGTCGAGGCCGTCAAGCCCTATTGGGAAGCCGGCTTCACCGACGTGGCGCTCGTCCAGGTCGGCGGCCAATCGCAGGACCTGTTCCTCTCCGAAGCCGCCGAACCTTTGCTTGCGGCACTGCGTGACGCGGCGAGCTAATCCCACGTTTGGGCGGTAGCTGCCCGGGTATCCGGCTTCAATCGTGCGCACCAGGTGAGAACGGGCGATGGGCCGCGCGAATCCGGTTGGCAGCGCCGACTACCCGAAGACCCGCAAAGGGGCTGTCTTGCAGCAACTCGCCCCGATTCACGTTCGCCGTTAGGCAAGGAGAGTTGACCATGGGCGATCGATCCGCCACCACCACCTCCGCTCTGGTCAAGGCACTCAGCGGCGCCAGCTTCGGGCTGGGTTTGAGCGAGCTGATCGCCCCGGGAAAAGTTGCTGCCGTTGCGGGAGTCGACGACACCCCCCGGTCACGAAAGGTCATCCGCGCGCTGGGCGCGCGGGAATGCGGCCATGGCGCGGCGCTGCTGGGCGGTCCCGACAAGCTGGTCTGGACCCGGGTGGCCGGTGACGTCCTGGATGTGGCGCTGCTGGTGGCCGGGGTGACCGCCCGCGGCCCGGGCCGGCGGAGGCGGGGCACCATCTCGGCCGTCGTGCTCGCCGGCATCGGCGGGCTGGACCTCTACACCGCGCTGCGCACGGTCGACGGCGGCGGCCGGCACGTGAGCGGCTCCCGGCATCGCACCTTGCGGGCCGCGGTCACCGTGCGTCGCACCCCCGAGGAGGTGTACCGCTTCTGGCGCGACCTGGAAAACCTGCCCAGCTTCATGCACCACCTGAAGTCGGTCACGCCGACCACCGACGGGCAGTCGCATTGGGTCGCCAACGCCCCGGCCGGCCGGTCGGTGGAGTGGGACGCGCAGATCACCGAGGACGACACCAACAGGCGGCTCGCGTGGCAGTCGCTGCCCGGCTCGGTGATCGAGAACGGCGGCAGCGTCGAGTTCACGCCCACCGCCACCGGCGACGGCACCGAAATTCGCGTCAGGATCGGCTACCACATTCCGGGTGGCCTGTTCGGCAAGGCGGCGGCGAGCCTCTTCGGGGAGTCCCCCGAGCAGCAAGTCAACGACGACCTCCGTCGCTTCAAGCAAATCCTCGAGACCGGGCAGGTGCTGCGTTCGGACGGCTCTCCCGAGGGCACGGCGGCGGTCCGGCAGATGCACCAGCAGCCCGCGCAACCGAACAAAGGAGCCAGCGTATGAAGGCCACCGTCTGGGCGGGCCGCAACAGCGTCCAAGTGGAGTCGGTCCCGGACCCGAAGATCCTCAACGATCGGGACGCCATCGTGCGCATCACCTCGACGGCGATCTGCGGTTCGGACCTGCACCTCTACGACGGTTACATCCCCACCGTGAAGCACGGCGACGTGCTCGGGCACGAATTCATGGGCGAAGTGGTCGAAGTCGGTAAGGGGGTCAACAACCTGGCGGTCGGCGACCGGGTGGTGGTGCCGTTCCCGATCGCGTGCGGGGCGTGCTCGGCCTGCCAACGTGACCTGTACTCGCTGTGCGAGAACTCCAACCCCAACGCCGGCATCGCCGAGAAATTCATGGGCCACTCGCCGGCGGGGCTGTTCGGCTATTCGCACATGCTGGGCGGTTTCGCCGGCGGCCAAGCCGAATACGCGCGGGTACCGTTCGCCGATGTCGGGCCGCTGAAGATCGAAGACGACCTGACCGACGAGCAGGTGCTGTTCCTGTCGGACATCTTGCCGACGGGCTACATGGGCGCGGAGATGTGTGACATCTCCCCCGGTGACATCGTGGCGGTGTGGGGCGCCGGACCGGTCGGCCTGTTCGCGATCATGAGTGCGTATCTGCTCGGGGCGTCCAAAGTCATTGTCGTCGACCGGGTTCCGTATCGCCTTGAGCTTGCCCAGAAGATCGGCGCCGTGCCGGTCAACTTCGCCGAGACGTCGGTGCTCGAGGAACTGCGTGACCTCACCGCCGGTCGGGGACCCGACCATTGCATCGACGCCGCCGGCATGGAGGCGCGCAGCGGGTCCGTCCCGGTTGATGCCTACGACCGCGTCAAACAGGCGGCACGCCTGGAAACCGAACGCCCGCATGCCATCCGGGAAGCGGCGATGAGTTGCCGCAACGGCGGCACCCTTTCGATCATCGGGGTGTACGGCGGCCTGATGGACAAGTTTCCCATCGGGGCGGTGATGAACCGGTCGTTGACCATCAAGACCGGTCAGTGCCACGTGCATCGCTATATGCGCCCGCTGCTGGACCGGATTCGCAACGGCGACATCGACCCGACCATTGTGGTGAGCCACCACCTGAGCCTCGATCAGGCACCCCACGGCTACGAGATCTTCAAGAACAAAGAGGACCGCTGCACCAAAGTCATCCTCAATCCGACGTAATCGAAAGGGGCGAAGGGGAATAGCCATGGCAAATGAATTGGAAGGCAAGAAAGTCGCGATTCTCGCTGCGGACGGCGTGGAGAAGGTGGAATTCGAGCAACCTCGTGCGGCGCTCGAAGAGGCCGGCGCACAGGTCGAGCTGCTTTCGCTGAAGACCGGAGAAATCCAGGCTCGCAATCACGACCTCGAACCGGCCGGAACCTTCAAGGTCGACCGCGCTGTATCGGACGCGTCGGTCGCCGAATTCGACGGCCTGGTACTTCCGGGTGGCACCGTGAATCCGGACAAGCTGCGGATGGACGCCACCGCAGTCTCCTTCGTGCGCGACTTCGTCGGCTCCGGAAAGCCGGTCGCAGCGATCTGCCACGGCCCCTGGACGCTGCTGGAAGCCGGTGTAGCAGAGGGCCGCACGCTGACGTCTTACCCGTCCATTCGCACCGATCTGCGCAATGCCGGCGCAAACGTGGTGGACGAGGAGGTCGTCGTCGACGGCAATTTGATCTCCAGCCGCTCACCCAGGGACCTGCCGGCGTTTTGCGCGACCATTGTCAAGCAATTCGCCCATGCGCCTGCGAGTTAGCCGAAAATGGCCTTTGCCCACTCCGTTTGAACCCATCGGTTTGCGGGCATTACACAGGCCAAGCAGTGATCGCCCCGGCGATCTGTCGAAAGGCCAGAGTTGACCACAACATATCCAGGACCCGCTGTCTCGGCTGTTTCGAACGTGTATCAGCCCCAGGACGATTCCCGATTACTGGTAAATGTGATGCAAGAAAGCGCGCTCATTCCGGGCCGGCGCGTTCTCGACTTGTGTACGGGCAGCGGATTCGTGGCGATCGCCGCCGCCGAGATGGGTGGCGCCGACGTGACAGCCTTCGACATCTGCCCCCACGCCGTGGGTTGCTCTCGCGGCAACGCGGCCGCCGTCGGTGTGAATGTCGATGTGCGAAAGGGCACCTGGAGCGATGCGCTCGACTGCGCGCCGTTCGACGTTGTCGTGTCGAACCCGCCGTACGTGCCGACACCGCCGAACGGCGACACGGAGTACATCAGCCCAAGCGCGGGTCCGTCGTGGGCCTGGAACGCCGGCCCTGATGGCCGGATGGTGTTGGATCCGCTGTGCGAAGCGGCGCCGAAGTTGTTGTGCGACGGTGGGTCCCTGCTGCTCGTGCACTCGGCGCTGGCCGGTGTCCGGCAATCGCTGGATTCCCTGAAGTGGGCCGGCATGGATGCCAAAGTCATTGCGTCGAAATGGATACCGTTCGGCCCCGTGATGACGGCGCGGGCGAACTGGCTCGAGAGCGTCGGCCTGATACCCCGCGGACGCCGGGAAGAGGAGTTGATCGTGATCCGGGCGGACAAGCGGTGACCACCACCCGCGTCCAGGTGGTTGCAGGCGGGCCGGTGCTGGTGTCCGGCCCGGTGCGCATCGAGATGCCGAACGGTGAGGTCGTCGAGTCCGACCGGTTCATGGTGGCGATCTGCACCTGCCGGCGCAGCGAGAAGTATCCCTTGTGCGACACCAGCCATCGCAGATGCCGGAACCTGGCCCGCCGGACGTCTAGTCCAGCGCCCTCCGCAACGACGACCGACCCTGCTGCCACGACGCCATAACCGCGTCGGCCAAACGGTTTTCGACCACCGCGTGCGCGCGGATCCCGAACACGATGTCGCAGTCGAGGTGCGGCTCCCGTTCGACGAGATCCCCGACCACGTCTATGCGCACCACGTGCTCGTGCACGGCGTCGGCCTCGACGTGCTCGGCGTAGAACTCGACGCACGGCGAAGGTGCCCCCATCCGCTGCAGCGCCTGCACCATCCGCCGGGACCCCGGCGGGGAGGTGATCTCCGTCGAAGCGAAGTGCCCGATCGCCGCGCCACGCAACTCGCGGTGCAGCCCGAACAGCGACATCAGGTTCACCGCCGCCAAAGCTTCGGCGTGAACCGCGTCCACGTACGCCAGATACGTCGTGTCCAGATTCGCGGCCGCCATCAGATCGGCGAAGAGCTGCTGGTGCAGACGGGGGCCCTGCCCCGCCCCATACTCGTCGAATTCGATTGCCACGAAAGCGGCTTTCGCGACACCCATCAGCCGCGGGATCGCCCACGCGTGCGGATCGCCCTCTTTGAGGTGATACACGGACCGGTGAACGAAGTACTCACGCATCTGCTGCCACTTTCCGGTGTCGCGCAGGTAATACGACGGACCCGTGCCGTCGGCCGGTTCGACGGAGATGGCGTCCATTTCGGCGGCGGCGGTCTGATTCGATGGGATGGGTCCGACGTCGCGGCGCACGCCGGCCAGGAAAACGCGTTCGAGCTCGCCGCGCAGTGCCAGCAGTGCCGGATTCCATTCCCAGCCGGGGTCGACGCCCGCGAAGCCGCGGTAGTGCAGCTCGTAGCACATGCACAGCGCCAGCTGCAGATCCAGGCCGTAGGGATCCGAATCGCGCACCGACGCGCCGATGCGGGTCAGGTGGTCATGCGACGGCGGTCCGGTCAGGGCGCGACGGACTGCGGTCGACAGCGGCCCGTGTGCCGCCGGCAGGGCGGGTTCGGTGATGATCGATGCGCGGGTCACGCCCACGACTACCCGCAATCCAGGGGCCACAAACGGTGCGGCACCACCCCTACCCACCCTCGGCCGGCAGCCGGAAGGTGATGTCGGCCGTCGTCCCGGTGGGGGTGCAGTCGAGCTCGACCGCGGTGCTGAGCGCCCGCATCAGCACCAGGCCCCGCCCACCGTTGCCGGGGTTGACCTCCGGTGGCTTCCACGAGCCCTGGTCGGTGATCCGGGCGCGGATTTCGCCATCGGCAAGTTCGACGTCGAGCAGCATCGTGCCCAGCGGTTGTCCGGTGTACGCGTGCTCGACGCAGTTCGTGCAGGCCTCGTTGACCACCAGCACGATGTCGGCGGCCAATTCGTCCGGCACGTCGGCGGTGCGCAGCCATTCGGCCAACCGATGCCGGATGCCGACCAACCGCGCTGCGCTGGCCTCGTTTTCGATCCGAAGCGGGGACTGCTGGTGCCGGTAGATCACCATCGCCACATCGTCGTCATACCCCGCCGCGGGGGCCAGCTCCCTCAGGACCGCATCGGCGACGGAGTCCAACGGCAACGTCGTCGTCTTCGCCAGAACCGCTGCGGCGCGATCTATCCCGTCATCGATGGACTCGTGTTTGCGCTCGACCAGCCCGTCGGTGAACAGAATCAGGGTAGAGCCGGGCGGCAACACGCGGCTGGTCTGCGGGCGGGGTTCGGGGCGGCGGACCGCGAGCGGCACCGACGAGGCATCGGTCAACATCGACGTCGTCCGCGGCTCGGACCCGACGAGCACGGCGGGCATGTGGCCGGCGTTGCTGTATTGCAGGACACCGGATTCGGTGTCGAGGATCGCCAGGAAAACGGTGGTGCAGTACGCGTTCGGAATGAGCGATGCCGCCGAGTCGAGTTGCTCGAGCAGCAGCGCGGGCTCGGCCCCGTTGATCAACAGGGCCCGCGCCGAGCTGCGTAGCTGGCCCATGACCGCCGCGGCCGGCAGCCCGCGACCCACGCAGTCACCGACGACGATGCCGATGCGATGGTCGCCGATCGGCAGCACGTCATACCAGTCGCCGCCGATTTCCAGGGGCGGGACCGCGGGCTCGTAGCGCACGGCGAAGCCCGGCGGCGGCTGCATCGTCGGCAACAGGGCACGCTGCAGGGTCAGCGATGTCTCACGGGCGCTTTCGAATTGGCGGACGTGCTGCATCGCCAGGCTGAGGTGGCCGATGAGCACGGTAACCAGCAGCCGGTCTTCGGCGCTGATCCAGCGCGGCGTGCGCAGCTCCAACCACAACGCCAGGTCGCCCGCGCCGGAGAGCACGGCCACCAATCCGTGTGCCTTGCCGGGATTGTCGGGTCGCTCGACCGTTTTGGCGGTGAGCGGCAGCTGGTGACGCGCGTCCTCGAAGGTATGGCGCAACCACGGATCCAGGCTGCGCCAGGAGGTTTTGGACGTCTCGCCCGCCACCTGGACGGTCGGTTCACCGTCGCCGTTCGGCCAGAAGATCGCGACCACCCGTTTTACGTCGATCGCCGTGCTGCACTCGTCGAGGGTGATGGACAGCAGCTCGTCCACGCTTTTGGCCACCGCCACCGCCGTCGCCAGGCGCAGGACCGCGCTTTCCCTTGCGGCGAAGGCCCGTTCGGCGGTGATGTCACGGATAGTCCCCACGAAGACGTTTTGGTCGCTGCCGCTGCCCTGAACGGCGTTGATGCTGACCGTCACCCAGACCAGGTGCCCGTCGCGGTGCCGAATCGGCGTCTCGTAGGCGGTGGTGCCGATGCTCTGGACCAGCGCCTGCTGTTGGGTGGCGCCCTTTTGGTCGACCAACCACGGGTGGGGCCACCGGTAGGGCAGGCCCTCCGCGGGATAACCGAGGATCTCGATCAGGGCGTTGTTCATCTCGATCACGGAGCCCTCGTGATCGGCGACGAAAAACCCCTCCTGCAACGAATTGACAACTGCGGTACGGAATTTGTCGCGGTCGGCCAGCCCCTCGGCGCGGGCGCGCTCGCGCGCGAAGCGCCTGGTGCCGTCCAGGAAGCCGCGGGTGGCGATGTCGAGCGGGACCAGCAGCTGCAACAGGAATTCCAGCGCGATCGGCGCGTCTATCTGGATGTCCTTGGCCAGATCGAGGATCAGCTGGACGTGCCGCTCGATGATCGCGAGCAGGCTGACTTCCTCCTGCAGGGCTCGGCGGCCGAGCTCATACGCGGTCGCCAGGCTGTCTTCGTCACGCGCCTCCATGTAGGTGCGCAGCGCCGCGGCGTACTGGGCGTGGAACTCGTCGCTGTCACTCATGTCGAGACACCCCGATGACGAGCGGTGAGCACCATGGCATCGTCGGTTTCTTTGGCGTCCTTACCGAGTAATTCTTCGGCGATGACGACGGCGGTGGCCGAGAAGTCGATGTGGTCAAGGTAGTTTTCGGCGATCCCGTCTGTGCTTATCACGAGCAGGTCTCCCGGCCGGATCGAGATAACTTGCGCCGGTCTGATTTCCGGTATGCGGTAGCCGACGATTCCCGCGATAAGCCGTGCGCTGGATCGGATTTGGACGCCGGTCGGGGACTTGGCCACCAGGTCGGCGCTGACGTTGCCGACGCCGGTCCAGGTCAGCGTGTTGGCGGCGAAGTCCACCCGTGCCAACGTCATCGCCACCCCTCTGGTGCCCTCCAGCAAACGATGGCAAAGCTGGATCAATACTTCGAGCCGCTCCGAACTGGAGCGTTTGACCGCTTCGATGGCGCACAGCGCAGCGGCCGCGGCATCCGGACCGTGGCCGAGACCGTCCACCACGCCGAACAGCGCGGCTTCGCGGCCGATGTCGACGGCGAGACCCCGATCACCCGAGACATACTCGCTGGGCAACGGGCGGCCCGCCCTTGCCCACTCGATCGGACCGAACCGGCCGTTGTCACGCATGGGGAGGGACCCATTTCCACATCTCGACGACCGTCCCCCGGCCGAGCGCGGACTCCACGAGCAACCTGTCCATCAGCCGGCGGGAGCCCGGTAGGCCCATCCCCAGCCCACGCCCGGTCGAATACCCGTCTTCCATTGCCCGCTCGATGTCCGCGATGCCCGGTCCCTGATCCTCGGCCCGCACCACCAGGGCCTTGTGGCCCTCCCGGTCGGCCACGAAGACCCGGACGCTGCCGCGGCCGGCGTAGCTGGTGATGTTTCGCGCGATCTCGGAGATCGCCGTCGCGATCATCGTGACGTCGGTGAGGGAGAATCCCAGGTCGAGTGCGAGTTGGTGTCCGGCTTTGCGAGCTTCGACGATGTCGTCGGAATTGTCGATGGCGACGACGATATCAGTCGCCACCATCGCGCCCGATCATCGGTTTCCGCTGCGTCAGTTGACGATTCAGCAGGGCGAGGCCTTCTTCGAGGTCCAGCGCCGTATTCATGTCGTCGAACGCCAAACCCAGCTGGACCATCGCGAAGGCCACTTCCGGCTGCAGGCCGACGATCACCGTGTCCGCGCCACGCAGCCGCGTCATGTGCGCAATGGTCCGCAGCGACCGGGCCGCGAACGAGTCCATCACGTCGATGGCGGTGACGTCGACGATGATGCCCTGCGCGCGGAACCGGCTGACCCGCTCCATCAGGTCATAGCGGAGCCGCTCGGCGTCGGAGTCGCTGAGCGCGGCCTGGACTGAGGCGATGAGGATCGCACCCTGTTTCAGGATCGGTACGGGCATGGCGCGCTCGTGTTCCTCGTAGCTATCCTGGCTGCTCGCCGGTGCGAGTGACCTCGTAGCCCAGCAGGCGTTCGGCTTCCTCGATGCCGCCCTGCAGGTCGCCGACGGCGTTCATCTTCGACAGGTCCAGCCCGATGGTCACCAGCGTCAGGGCGATTTCGGAGGACAGGCCGGTGATGATGACGCTGGCGCCCATCAGCCCCGACGCGTCGACCGTCTGCACCAGGTGGTTGGCCACCGTGGAGTCGATGGTCGGCACACCGGTGATGTCGATGACCACCACTTTCGCGCGGTTCGCGCGGATGGCCCTCAGCAGTTGCTCGGTGACCTGGCGGGCGCGCTGAGAATCGAGCACACCGATGATCGGCAGAATAAGCAGCTGTTCGCGCACCTGCAGCACCGGCGTCGACAGCTCGCGGATGGCCTCCTGCTGCTGGCGGATGATGCGCTCGCGTTCCTGCACGAAGCTGACCGCCACGGTGTTGGCGATGCGGTTGGCCGCCGGTTCGTAGGCGTCCAGAACCCGATTGAGCATCTCGAATTCGGTCTGGTACTTCTCGAACAACGAGCGCGCCAGCACGTCGCGCAGCAACAACACGATGCCGACGACCTCGTCCGTTTCCACGCCCCGCGGAATGATGCGCTCGGACAGGTCGCGGGCGTAGGCCTGCAGCGCCTCGACGCTACCGGTCTCGAGCACCTCCACGTAGTTGTCGTAGACGGCAGTCGCCTCGGAGAACAGCTCCTCCGGCGTCATCGCGGTGAGCAGTTCGGCCTCGGTGATTCTGCGCGCCCACTCCTCGCGCAGCACGGTGCGGTTCTGCCGCAGGTGCTGGACGAGCTGTGGCAGCAGGCCCTCGCTGGAAATGCTGACCGCCTGCGCGGTGGCCGCGCCGCTGAACTCCGCCGGCGAATCTGACATGTTGCCTCCCGAGTGCCGGTCCGCACCCCGCTGTGTGCAGGCTCGATTTTGCGAGACTAGCCTGGGTTGTCGCGGGGCAGGTGTTGAGGGCATATTCTTCTCGCAGTTCGCAACGCAGGCTAGGCTTGCACCACACCTGAAGCCCAGGACAAAGGATCGCCATTGTCAGCTCCTGATTCGATTACCACCTTGGTCGAGGACCACGATGGGGTGTCCGTGGTCAGTGTGAGCGGCGAAATCGATCTGGTCACGGCGCCGGCCCTGGAACAGGCCATCGGCGCGGTTGTCGCGGAGAGCCCAACGGCACTGGTCATCGATCTCTCCGCGGTGGAATTCCTCGGTTCGGTGGGTCTGAAGATCCTGGCTGCGACGTACGAGAAGCTGGGCAACGCGACCGGATTCGGGGTGGTTGCGCGCGGCCCGGCGACCAGGCGGCCGATTCACCTGACCGGGCTGGACAAGACGTTCCCGCTGTACCCGACGCTGGACGACGCGTTGACCGCGGTGCGGGACGACAACATCAGCCGGTAGTCGCCGCTGCGCGTGGTTGCGCGACAAGGTTTTTGACAATAGCCGGGGTCCCGTTGCGATATATGGTTTCCAAATTGGCGGGCGCCGAAATCAATTCACATTGCGAAAGCGGATAACGAATTCCGCGACCCTTCGGCGTGAAACGGCGCTGGCGCATGCGACAGGTGCGATGATCACGCCTATGGACGTCGATAATCCGCAAGACGACCAGCGGTGGGACAGCCACGAGCGTGGCGAAACCGAAATCCAACGGCTGGACCGCAATTGGAACAGCCTGCTGCAGGAGCTGCGCGTCGTGCAGACGGGCGTGCAGCTGCTCACCGGTTTCCTGCTGACCCTGCCGTTCCAGCAACGTTTCGACGTCCTGGCCCCGCTCCTGCGCGACGCCTATCTCGCGACGGTGGGGTGCTCGGTCGGCGCGACAGTGCTGCTGATCGCCCCGGTGGGCATGCACCGGATGCTCTTCCGGCGCCATCGTCTCCAGGTGCTGGTGTCCGCCGCGCATCGCTGCGCGTATGCGGGCCTGGCGCTGCTCGGCCTCGCCCTGACCGGGGTGACGATCATCGTGTTCGCGGCGGTCGCCGGCCGCGGGCCGGCCCTGATCGCGGGAGCGTGTGCGCTGACGCTCTTTACGTTCTTCTGGTGGCTGCTACCGATTCTGCTCCGCACCCGCGGCATGTAGCGCGAGTTCGGCGATGCGGGTCGAGTCCAGATGCTCGAGCAGGTCTTGTGGATCGGCGAAGATCGGTGCCGAGCCCGCCGCCTGCAGCTCCTCGCGCGCGATGCCACCGCTGAGCAGCCCGATGCAGGGCAATCCGGCGCCCGCCGCGGCATGGGCGTCCCACACCGCGTCCCCGACGAACACGGCATGGTCGGCATCCACCCCGGCCCGGTCCAGCGCGACCTGCACGATGCCGGGTTCGGGCTTGGCGGTGTCGACGTCACGCGAGGACGTCGTTTCGGAGATGACGTCGTCGCAGTCGAGGACCTTGCGCAGGATCTCCAGCTCGTCATCGGGTGCCGAGGTGGCCAGCACGACCTGCAGCCCCAGCTCCGCGACGCGGCGCAGCAGCGCGCGGGCACCCGGTAGCGGCGCGAGCAGCGGGGTGCTCTCCCGGTAGTAGCGGCTGTGCCCGTCGCTCAGCCGCTCCTGGACCTCGTCCGGGGCGTCGTTGGAGAGCGTTCGCACCAGCGTGGAGCCGTCCATGCCGATGCACCGGTGGATCTGCCAGGCGCTGACGGGCAGGCCCTCGGCGTCGAAGGCGCGTAGCCACGCGTGGACGTGAAGATAGTTGGAGTCGACCAGGCTTCCGTCGACGTCGAACAGAACGGCGGGTTTCATCTGCGCGGCATACCCAGGCCGGGGCCGGCTGACACCGGCATGCCGCGTCGTTTGGGTTCGGGGACGGGGGGTAACCGCGAAGCGTGGTCCGCGAATCGGCTGCGGCTCCTTAGCCGCCGGGTCGGGCGGCGGCCCGGTCGGCGAATCGCATGTCGCACGAATCACCCTGGTACACAGACTTTCTCACGAGAGTGGCTGCTGCGCACGCACCGACGGGTGCGCGACGCCGAACTTGCTTGGCACGCCGCGAATTCCGATGAGCCCGCCCCGCCGCCGACCAGTTGACCGCTGTGAGCTAACCAACATCGACCAGCGCGAATCCGCCCGCCGAGACGTTTAATCGCGGCGATGACCGGGTAAAAGCCGATCATGGTCGCGCCCGTTTCGTTACGAGCAGCAAACTACTCGGTCGAGTACGAGCGTGATTTCCCCCTGCTCGGCCTCGCGGCCGTGGTGGTCTGGGCCCTCAGTCTGGCAGTCGGGCTGTTCGAGCTCCTATTTGGGCACGAAGGGGTCGCGATCGTCGCGCTGACCGTGTCGGTCGTCGCGCCGTGGCTGGGCCTGGCCCTCGCGCATTACCCCGCGATCGCCAGGCGGCTGAGGCGGCTCACTGGCCGGCGGCGTGACTTTTTCGGGCCGGTCGGTGTAACTCGCGCCTGAATGGGGTACTGCCTGCGCCACGGGTGAGTACAGCAAAGTGCGTCAACCCGGGCTCATCAGCAGGAAGGAACTGCCATGGCGACCGCAAGCGACTATGACGCACGCCGGGTCTCCGACTCCGAAACCCAGGACAAATCCCCGATACGCGAGCTAGCCCCGACGCTGCAGGGGTCCGCCACCACGGTGGTCGACGAGGATCCCAACGATGTGCACTTCTTCGAGCTTCCCGGCGCCGACCTGTCCGGCGAGGAACTGTCGGTGACGGTGATTCCCCAGCGGTCCGACGAGTTCATGTGCTCGAGCTGTTTTCTGGTCCAGCACCGCAGCCGGTTGCACAGCTCGAGCGGGGGCATCTCCATCTGCGCCGACTGCGCCTAGCGCCGCAATGGCGGGGGCGGAATCGTTGGCGCACAACCGATTCAGGCTTGTGACCACTCGCGTTGACACACGGCGCAACGCCGGGTGACCATCGCCCAGTCGGGTTCGTCCTTGACGGGCTCGCGGATCAGGTGCGTGGATAAGTCGCCACAGCCGGGGCAGGGACAGACGGCGCGGTAGGGCTCGACCGGCTGGTCTTGCATCAGCCGCAGGTTTTCCGCCCGCGAGAACGGCACGATCGCCAACGACTCGGGGCGGGGAGTGGGGTGCGGATTGTCGAACCACAACAGGCCGCATGTCACGGTCGCCACCGCCGTGAAGACGGCCAGGATCATCGTCGGGATGTCCCACGGCCAGTTCGGCGGGAGGGGCGTCACCACGAGAACAACCAGCACCGCGGAGATCAGCGCGCCGATGACGGTGCCGGGTTTAGCGAATCGGTAGCCGCCGACGTTCAGCGCTTCCCACGCCTGGATCTCCTGCTGTCGCCGGGCGATCTCCGCCAGGGTGGGGTGACCGGGACTACGGACCGGCGCCGGCGAATCAGCAAATCCGGTGACCTTGGGGCCGACCCCGCGTGGCTCGCCCTGCTCGGGGGGCGGGCTTACCAGCGCCATGCGGGCAGAGCTTAACGGCAAAGCCGCGACGCCGCAGTGTCAAACTCGGCGTTCGGCTGTCACGCCAGCTAATACAACTGGGTCGGGGTGGCGGGATTCGAACCCACGGCCTCTTCGTCCCGAACGAAGCGCGCTACCAAGCTGCGCCACACCCCGCTTGAAGCTTCGACAGCCTATCGCACCGGCCCATCGGCTGGCCAAACCGCGGCGTGGCGGCTCATTGCCAGAGGCAGGAGCGCTCGAACTGCGCCAGGGCCTCGGCGGGACCGCTCGGATCGAGTCCCTGCGCGCTGACCCACTCGTCGCTGAAGTAGGTGTCGTGGTATCGGTCGCCGCTGTCGGCGAGCAGCGTGACCACCGAACCGCTGCGCCGCTGGGCGACCAGCTCGGCGAGCAAGCCGAAGGCGCCCCAGAGGTTGGTACCCGTCGACGGCCCCACGCGGCGCCCGAGAACGGCGCTCACGTGCCGGGCGGCGGCGATGGACGCCGCGTCGGGCACCGACACCATGCGGTCGACCACACCGGGCAGGAACGACGGCTCGACCCGCGGCCGGCCGATGCCCTCGATCCGAGACGAGACGGGCATCGTGACGTCGTAGCGGTCGTCGGCGTAGGCCGGAAAGAACGCGGAGTTTTCCGGGTCGACGACGCACAGCCGGGTCGTGTGCCCGCGGTAGCGGATGTAGCGGCCGATCGTCGCGCTGGTGCCGCCGGTGCCCGCGCCCACCACGATCCATTCCGGGATGGGATGCGTCTCTTCGCCCATCTGCTCGAAGATCGACTCGGCGATGTTGTTGTTGCCCCGCCAGTCGGTGGCGCGTTCGGCGTTGGTGAACTGGTCCAGGTAATGCCCACCGGTGTCGCGGGCGACGCGCTCGGCCTCGGCGTACACCTCCGAAGAGTTCTGCACGAAATGGCAACGGCCGCCCTGGGCTTCGATTAGCGCCACCTTGGCCGAGCTGGTGGACGCCGGCATCACGGCGACGAAGGGCAGGCGCAGCAGGGCCGCGAAATACGCCTCCGACACCGCCGTCGAACCCGACGAGGCCTCGACCACCGTGGTGCCCTCGTCGATCCACCCGTTGCAGAGCGCGTACAGGAACAAGGAGCGGGCCAGCCGGTGCTTGAGGCTGCCGGTGATGTGCGTGGTCTCGTCTTTGAGGTACAGCGCCACCTGAGCGCCGGGGCCATCCGAGCCCCACGCCGACGGCAGCGGGTAGCGCAACAGGTGCGTGTCGGCGCTGCGGCGCGCGTCGGCGTGGATCAGCCGGACCGCGCTGTCCGTCCAGCACCGCGAGCGGCTGCGGACCGCGATCCGGGTCCGCTCGGTCAACGCACCGAAACTGTTGGCTGCGAACGGCTTAGGTCGCTGGCCGAATCGCGGCCGCCCATCGGGGTGGCGATCAACGTCAGCAGGGTGGCCTCGGGCCGGCAGCAGAAGCGCACCGGCGCGAACGGTGAGGTGCCGATGCCGGCGGAGACGTGCAGCTGCATGTTCGCGCCCCACCGGGACGGGCCCTTCGCCCGGGTCCGGTCCAGGCCACAGTTGGTCACCAGGGCGCCGTAGAGCGGCAGGCAGACCTGGCCGCCGTGGGTGTGGCCGGCCATCACCAGTTGGTAGCCGTCGGCGGCGAAGCGGTCCAGCACCCGCGGCTCCGGGGAATGGGTCAGCCCGAGTCGCAGGTTCGCGGCCGGGCTGGCCGGGCCCGCGATCGTCTCGTAGCGGTCCCGGTCGATGTGCGGGTCGTCGACGCCGGCGGCCGCGACGTGCAGGCCGGCCACCTCGAACTCGCGCCGCGTGTGGGTGAGGTCGAGCCAGCCGCGCTCGGTGAAGGCCGCGCGCAGGTCCTGCCAGGGCAGCGGCTCACCGCGAACCCGGTGCGACGGGTTGGTCAGATAGTTCAGCGGGTTCTTCAGGCGCGGACCGAAGTAGTCGTTGCTGCCGAAAACGAAGACACCCGGCCGCGACAGCAGATCCCCGAGGGCCTGCACCACCGCGGGCACCGCCTTGGGGTGGGCCAGGTTGTCGCCGGTGTTGACCACCAGGTCCGGCTCCCAGTTGCTCAGCTCGCGCAGCCATGCCTGTTTGCGGCGCTGATTGGGGAGCATGTGGAGATCGCTGATATGCAGCACCCGGAGCGGCGTCGAACCGGGCGCCAAGACGGGCATGGTTATCTCGCGCAGGACGAAGGCGTTGCGCTCGACGACGGCGGCGTAACCGATGCCGGCGACGGCCGAACCGAGTGCGGCGGCACCGGTGCGAATCAGCGTGGGCAAAACATCAGCCATGCTGGCAGCCTACTGCCGGTTGCGCTTTGGCAACGCATACCTTGCGCCACAGCACCAAAGATGGCGGCCTACGGAGGCGGCTGCCCCGGCGCGGGCGGCGGCGGCGCCAACAGCGGAATGGTGATCGGGGGCAGACCCGGGATCTCCACCACCTGTGACCCGACCGGCGGCGGCCCGCCCTCGGGCGGCGGCGGAGGAGCCGGCGGGATGCCGTTGCTGACCTGGATGGTGATGATCGACCCCGGGATCGTTGCGCCGCTCGGCGTGGTTCCGACCACCTCGCCCTGCTTCGCGGTGCTGTTGACGAAGTTGTTCTGGTCGGCGACCTGGAAGCCCGCCTCCTTGAGGCGCGAGCGGGCCGCGTCGATGTCCAGGCCGGCGACGCTCGGCACCCGCGACCCGGGCGACCCGTCGACGTACCGGGGATCGGTGGGCGGCAACTGCACCGGCCCGAAATTGGTGGCGATCGGCTTCATCGCCGTGAACCAGGTGCGGGCCGGCTCGTTGCCGCCGTACAGGTCGCCCTCGCCGCAATGGCGCAGCGGCGACGAACACAGGTCCGTCGGCGTCGTGGAGTCGTCGTAGATGTAGTTGGCCGCCGCATAGTGGTTGGTGAATCCCACGAAGCCGGAGGAACGGTGCGCCTCGGTGGTGCCCGTCTTACCGGACACCGGCAGCGTCCAGCCCGCCGCACCGGCGGAGCCGGAGGCCGTGCCGCCGCCCACCGCGTCCTTGCTCATCGCGTTGGCCATGGTGTTCGCCAGGCCTTCGGGCACCACCTGGTCGCAGGTCTCGGTGGTCACCGCGACCTCGTTGCCGTGCCGGTCGATCAGCTTGTCGATGGGGTTCGGCGGGCACCACGTGCCGCCGGAGGCGAGCGTGGCGGCGACGTTGGACAGCTCCAGCGCGTTAACCTCGATGGGGCCCAGGGTGAACGAGCCGATGTTCTGCCGTTTGACGAAGTCGGCCAGGCTCTCGTTGCTGTCGGGGTTGTAGTCGCGGGCGGTGCCGGGATCGGCGTAGGAGCGCAGGCCCAGCTTGATCGCCATGTCCACCGTGCGGGTGACCCCGACCTGCTGAATCAGCTTGGCGAACGCGGTGTTCGGCGAGGTGGCCAGCGCCTCGGTGACGTTCATCGAGCCGCGGTAGTTGCCGGCGTTGACCACGCACCAGGTGTCCTTGGGGCAGCCCTTGGCCCCGCCGCTCCCCATGCCCTTGGCCTGGAATCGGCTCGGTACCTCGAGCGTGGCGTTGGTGCCCATGCCCATGTCCAGGGCGGCGGCCGTCGTGAAGATCTTGAAAACGGACCCCGCGCCGTCGCCGACCAGCGAGAACGGCTGCGGCCGCATGGTTTCACCGGCGTCGAGGTTCAGGCCGTAGGTGCGGTTGCTGGCCATCGCCATCACCTTGTGCGACGTCTTGCCGGGCTGAATCACGCTCATCACGCTGGAGATGCCGGGCAGGGTCGGGCTGGCGAACTGGTCGATGGCCGCCTTCACCGGGATCTGCACGTCCGGGTCCAGCGTGGTGCGGATCAGGTAGCCGCCGCGGGCCACCTGTTCTTTGCTGATGCCGGCGCGGGACAGGTACTCCTGGACGTAGTCGCAGAAGAAGGCGCGATCGCCGGCCGCGATACAGCCCCGCGGTAACTCGTTGGGCTGCGGCAGCACACCCAGCGGGGTGGCCTTGGCGGCGCGCAGCGCGTCGGCTTCCTGAGGGATGTTCTCGATCATGGTGTCCAGCACCAGGTTCCGCCGCGCCAGCGCGCCGTCGGGGTTGGTGTAGGGGTTCAGCGCGCTGGTCGATTGCACCATGCCCGCCAGCAGCGCAGCCTGTTGCCAGTTCAGGTCCGAGGCGTTGATGCCGAAGTAGGTTTGGGCCGCGTCCTGCACGCCGAACGAACCGTTGCCGAACGACACCAGGTTCAGGTAGCGGGTCAGGATCTCGGGCTTGGTGAAGGTCTTGTCCAGCGTGAGCGCCATCCGGATCTCGCGCAGCTTGCGGGCCGGGGTGGTTTCCACCGCGGCGCGCTTTTCCGCGTCCGTCTTCGCCGTCACCAGCAACTGGTAGTTCTTGATGTACTGCTGCTCGATGGTCGAACCGCCACGGGTGTCGACGTCGCCGCGCGCGTAGCCCGCCAGCCCGGTCAGCGTGCCCTTCCAGTCCACCCCGTTGTGGTCGGCGAACCGCTTGTCCTCGATCGACACGATCGCCAGCTTCATCGTGTTGGCGATCTTGTCGCTGGGCACTTCGAAGCGGCGCTGGGAGTACAGCCAGGCGATGGTGTTGCCCTTCGCGTCGACCATCGTCGAGACCGCGGGCACCTCACCCTCGAGGAGTTGGGCCGAGCCGTTGGCGACGACTTCGGAGGCCCGGTTGGACACCAGTCCCAATCCGCCTGCGAACGGAAACATCAGCGCCGTGGCGACGACGCCGGCCAGCAAGCAATACCCGGCGAGCTTCAAAATCGTGAGAAGGGCCGGGGGGCGGTCTGACATGGCTACTACAGTAGCGGCCCCCAGTCACGCCGCCACGCTGCGAGTTCACCCTTTTTTGCCCCTGTCATTGACCAGCGCTTTACCGCCGTGAGTGCAATAAAATTTGCGCGTGCGTCAGTGAGCCGGGCCCCCGCGCACGTGTGCAAGATCACTTCGACGCCTACCCTTTTGAGACGAGACGGGACGCCCGTCCCAAAAAAAGCGTTATCGGACTGTTGCGCAATTGGTGGCTGACCACCTAACTTAGACACACGGTGAGATTCAGGTAACACCGATGTACACAGTGTGGCGTAGATCGCAGGTGAGGATCTGCACCCCAGGAGGGCGGTCGTGAGAGCGGCCGGTAGGGAAGGGAACGTTCGTGTCAGGAACACGGCCTGCGGCGCGTAGGACAAACATTGCGGCCGCACAAGGGGTACTCCGCAGCGTTGATGCCGAAGAACGGATCGCCTGGGTTTCCAAAGCACTGTGCCGGACCACGGACCCCGACGAACTCTTCGTCCGAGGGGCCGCCCAACGCAAGGCCGCCGTCATCTGTCGGCACTGCCCGGTCATGCAGGAGTGCGGGGCGGACGCGCTGGACAACAAAGTCGAGTTCGGCGTCTGGGGCGGCATGACCGAACGTCAGCGCAGGGCGCTGCTCAAGCAGCACCCGGAAGTGGTGTCCTGGTCGGACTTCTTCGACAAGAGCAGAACCCGCAGCGTCGGCTGACCCGGCGGTTCGGCCGGGCTCCTAGTGCAGAGGCCCCTGGGCCGTGGCGTGGGCCGCGTCGCCGCCCGCCGACGTGATCTGATCGGCGAGCGCGCGCAACGCTTCCAGGTCCGAGACGTCGAACGGCAGCGAGGGAACGCCGATCACCGGCACGTGCGGGTTGGCACCGGTGAACCGCGACAGCAACCTGATCTCCCGCTTGGCGGTCTGCGCGCGGTCGGCGTGAATCCTCAGCACGGCCGCGGCCAGCGAGGCCGCCTCGGAATCCGGCTCGGCCGCCAGCGTTTCGGTTCCGTCGATCGCCCGCTCGGCGGGCAGCGAGCACAACGTTGGGTGGGTGCGGTTCAAGATCAGCCCGGCCAGGGGCATGCCTTCGGTGGACAGCCGGTCGACGAAGAAGGAGGCCTCGCGCAGCGCGTCGGGTTCGGCCGCCGACACCACGACGAACTGCGTGCCGCGCCTCTTCAGCAGCGAGTACGTCCGGTCCGCCTTCTCCCGGAAACCGCCGAAGGTGGCGTCCAGCGATTGCACGAAAGCCGCGGCGTCGCTCAGCATCTGTGAGCCGAGCACGGTGGACATCGCCTTCATCGCCAAACCCATTGCGCCGGTGACCAATCGGCCTATGCCGCGGCCGGGCGCGAGCAGCAGCCGCCACAGCCGGCTGTCCATGAAGCTGCCCAACCGTTTGGGCGCGTCTAGGAAGTCCAGCGCGTTGCGCGACGGCGGGGTGTCCACCACCACCAGGTCCCAACGATCCTCGGCCAGTAGCTGACCCAGCTTCTCCATCGCCATGTATTCCTGCGTGCCGGCGAGCGAGCTGGCGACCGTCTGATAGAACTGGTTGTCCAGAATCGCTTGCGCCCGGCCGTTTCCGGAGTACTGGACCACCATCTCGTCGAACGTGCGGCGCATGTCGAGCATCATCGCGTGCAACTCGCCGGGAACCCCGGACGCCAGCGGCACCCGCTGCGGGGTGTTGCCGAGGTCGTTGACCCCCAGCGCTTGAGCGAGCCGCTTGGCCGGGTCGATCGTCAAAACGCAGACGTTGCGGCCGTATTCGGCCGCGCGCAACGCCATCGCGGCGGCGGTGGTGGTCTTGCCCACCCCGCCGGCGCCGCAGCACACCACCACCCGGTTGGTCGTGTCGGCCAAGATCGAGGCCATGTCAAGCCTATTCGGCGTGGTGCTCATCGAACCCCCTGCTGTGCAAGCGATTCCGAAAGCTCATAGAGGCTTCCGAGGTCGACGCCGTCGGAGATCGCCGGCAGTTCCAGCCGCGGCACGTGCAGCGCGTCGAGTTGCTGCGCGACCTCGGCCCGCGCGGCGATGACCGTCGCGTGCTCGATGGTCTCGGTCAGCAGTCCGGCGAACTCGGTGTCGTTCAGCTTGATCCCCGCCATTTCCAGCCCCGCCCGCACCGAGTCGGCGTCGACGTGCCCCTCGGCGGCCTTCGCCAGGTCGGCGGGCTGCAGATAAGACGCGATGTTGCGATTCACGATCACGCTACCGATCGGGAGCTCCATCTCGGCGAGTTCCTCGATGGCTTCCAGGGTTTCCTGCACCGGCAACGCCTCCAGCAGGGTGACCAGGTGGATGACCGTCTGCTCGGAGTGCAACAGCTTCACCACCCCCTCGCTCTGCGAGTGCACCGGGCCGCCCTTGGCCAGATCCGACACAGCCTTGGTGACATCCAGGAAGCGGGCGATCCGTCCCGTCGGTGGTGCGTCTACGACGACCGCGTCGTAGACGGGGTTCTTGGTCCCCTTGTTCAGCCGCACCACCGATTCCTTGATCTTTCCGGTGAGCAGCACGTCGCGCAGGCCGGGCGCGATCGTCGTCGCGAACTCGATGGCGCCGATGCGCCGCATCGCCCGCCCGGCGATGCCGAGGTTGTAGAACATGTCCAGGTATTCCAGGAACGCGGCCTCGATGTCGATTGCCAGCGCGTTGACCTGACCGCCGCGTTCGGCGGTCGCGATCTTGACCTCCTGGTAGGGCAGCGGCGGGACGTCGAAGAGTTGCGCAATGCCTTGCCGCCCTTCGACTTCCACCAGAAGGACCTTGCGGCCCCCGGCTGCCAGGGTCAGTGCCAGTGCGGCCGCTATCGTCGACTTGCCCGTGCCGCCTTTACCGGTGACGAAATGCAGGCGGGCCTTTGAGAGCCGCGCCGGCCAGCCGACGGCGCTACCGCCGCTCGATGTGTTTGCCACCTTCGCATGCTAGCCCGACCGGCGTCCGGCCCCCGGGCAGGCCAGAGCCGTTCACATCCGACCGATAAGCTCGCGCCATGAGCCAACCGATCGCATGGGAATACGTCACCGTCCCGCTGCTCACGCACGCCACCAAACAGATTCTCGACCAGTGGGGTGCCGACGGCTGGGAGTTGGTGTCCGTACTGCCCGGGCCAACCGGTGAGCAACACGTCGCGTATTTGAAGCGCCCCAAGTAGATGACTGCTTCCGCCCGGCTCGCCGAACTCGGGGTCGCGCTTCCGGAGGTGGTGGCGCCGCTGGCCGCCTATGTGCCCGCGGTGCGGACGGGCAACCTGGTGTACACCGCCGGTCAGCTGCCGCTGCAGGCGGGACAGCTGGCCGGGACCGGCAAGGTCGGGGCGCAGGTCAGCTTGGAAGAAGGCAAGGCGATGGCGCGGATCTGCGCGCTCAACGCCCTCGCGGCCGTCGATTCGCTGGTGGGCATCGACGCGGTGACCCGAGTGGTCAAGGTCGTCGGCTTCGTCGCCTCCGCTCCGGGTTTCAACGGCCAGCCGAGCGTCATCAACGGCGCTTCGGAGCTGCTCGCCGAGGTGTTCGGCGAGGACGGCGCACACGCACGGTCGGCCGTCGGCGTTTCCGAGCTGCCGCTGGATGCGCCGGTCGAAGTGGAGCTGATCGTGGAGGTCGGCTCGCGACCGTGACCGATGCGCCGGAGTCGCCGAGTCATCCCGCATACGGCACCCTGCGGGCGGTCACCGACACTGCCTCGGTTCTGTTGGCCGACAACCCCGGGTTGATGACGCTCGAGGGCACCAACACGTGGGTGCTGCGCGGCAAGGGCAGCGACGAGTTGGTCGTGGTGGACCCCGGGCCCGACGACGACGACCACATCGCCCGGGTCGCTGAGTTGGGCCGTATCACGCTGGTGCTCATCAGCCACCGGCACGGCGATCACACCGACGGCATCGACAAGCTGGTCGAGCGGACCGGCGCGACCGTGCGGTCGGCGGGCAGCGGGTTTCTGCGCGGCATCGGCGATCACCTCACCGATGGTGAGGTGATCGACGCGGCCGGCCTCAAGATCCGGGTGATGGCCACCCCCGGCCACACCGCCGACTCGTTCTCGTTCGTGCTCGACGACGCCGTCCTAACCGCCGACAGCGTGCTGGGCCGCGGCACCGCCGTCATTGATTCCGAAGACGGCAGCCTGGCCGACTACCTGGAGTCGTTGCGGCGCTTGCGTGGTCTGGGGCGACGTACGGTGCTGCCGGGCCACGGGCCCGACCTGCCCGACCTGCAGGCCGTCGCGTCCGGCTACCTGGTGCACCGGCAGGAACGGCTGGAACAGGTGCGCGCCGCGTTGCGGGACATCGGCGACGACGCCACCGCGCGCCAAGTCGTCGAACACGTCTATGTAGACGTCGACGAGAAACTCTGGGACGCGGCCGAATGGTCCGTTCAGGCGCAGCTGGACTATTTGCAGCGCTGAACTCGCGCCGAAATCGCCGCTATCGCGGAAAAGTTCGAGTGAACGTGTCGAAAAACGTCGATCTCGACGCAATTCGCGCGCTTACCTCGCGCGCCTCGCGAGCCTTTCGGAGTCCGAAATCAGCACACTCTTGCCTTCCAGACGGATCCAGCCGCGGTGGGCGAAATCGGCCAGCGCCTTGTTCACCGTCTCCCGGGACGCCCCCACCAGCTGGGCGATCTCCTCCTGGGTCAGGTCGTGGGTGACGCGCATGGCGCCACCCTCCTGGGTGCCGAACCGCTGGGCGAGCTGCAGCAGCTGCTTGGCCACCCGGCCGGGCACATCGGTGAAGATGAGGTCGGCCAGATTGTTGTTGGTGCGGCGCAGCCGGCGGGCCAGCACCCGCAGCAGCTGCTCGGCGATCTCGGGACGGTCGGCGATCCACGCCCGCAACGCGTCGCGGTCCATCGACACGGCGCGCACCTCGGTGATGGTGGTGGCGCTGGAAGTCCGTGGGCCGGGGTCGAAAATAGACAACTCGCCGAACATGTCCGACGGGCCCATGATCGTCAGCAGGTTCTCCCGGCCATCGGGTGAGCGACGGCCGATCTTGACCTTCCCCGAGACGATGATGTACAGCCGATCACCCGGCTCGCCTTCGGCGAAGACCGTGTGCCCACGGGGAAAGTCGACGGGTTGCAGTTGCTTGGTCAGCGCGGCGACCGCGCCGGGCTCAACCCCTTGGAAGATTCCTGCCCTTGCCAGGATCTCGTCCACGTTGCCTCTTCAGCTTTCCAATGATTTGTGTACGGGCAGGTTAATCCCTTGCTCGCGTGATGAGTCTAGCGGTAGGACATTTTGTCCAACGTGCAACGCTACACACGATTGACGTGTCGAGTGGCCTTAAACTGCGGATTGATCTGCGAATGCGCTTGTATTCGCGTCGGCAATGTCAGCTCGGCAGGGTCAATGAAGCTGGCGGCAAACGACGGCGCCGCATGCCGCGGCCCGGCCGTCAGCCCGGCCAGCGCGGCCTCGGAAAGTTCCCGGGCCTCGCGCCGGTGCAGAAATTCCACCGCCTCCGGCATGCCCTCCCGGGCCAGGGTGCGCACGTCGACAAGTTCGGCGTACTCGAAAAGCTCGGTGACCGCGAGCATGGTGACGTCTTCGCGGGCGAGCCCCCGTTCGAGCCGCCCCAATCCGAGCGCCGCCAGCATCAGCAACGCCGGAACGCAGGCCACCAGCAACCACGACACAAGGAGAGTAAACATGGACTTCAATCAACACGTGGTCTCGGCGAGATCACGAAATCAGTACTCTGTCGTAGGTGACAGCGGCAAAGTCGTCCGGGCGCTCGAAGTCCACCTCGGTCCCACCGGGTGGCAACGGTGCACGGCGCTGGTCTGAGGAGACGCGGGCCGGCTTGGTGCGGCGGGCCCGCCGGATGAATCGGGCGCTGGCGCAGGCGTTTCCGGACGCGCACTGCGAGCTGGACTTCACCACGCCGCTGGAGCTGACCGTCGCCACGATCCTTTCCGCGCAGAGCACGGACAAACGGGTGAACCTGACCACGCCGGCGTTGTTCAAGCGGTACCCGTCGGCGCTGGACTATGCGCAGGCGGATCGCGACGAACTGGAAGCCCTGATCCGTCCGACGGGGTTTTTCCGCAATAAGGCGACCTCCCTCCTCGGCCTCGGGCAGGCGCTGGTCGAACGGTTTGACGGCGAGGTGCCTTCCACCATGGAGGAACTGGTCACGCTGCCCGGGGTGGGCCGCAAGACCGCCAACGTCATCCTGGGCAACGCCTTTGGCGTCCCCGGCATCACGGTCGACACCCACTTCGCGCGGCTGCTGCACAGGTGGCGCTGGACCAGCGACAAGGACCCGGTGAAGATCGAGCGCGCGGCCGGCGAACTGATCGAACGCAGCGAGTGGACCATGTTGAGCCACCGCGTGATCTTCCACGGCCGCCGGGTGTGCCACGCGCGCAAGCCGGCCTGCGGTGTGTGCGTGGTGGCCAAGGACTGCCCCTCCTTCGGCCTCGGCCCCACCGAACCGCTACTGGCCGCGCCCCTGGTGCGGGGCCCGGAAACCGAGCACCTGCTGGCCCTGGCCGGCCTGTAGGCGCCTACCACCTTGACGCGGACCACGCGCTGGACCATCGCGATCCTCGCGGTGGTGGCGGCGCTGGCGGCGGCCCTCGTCGCCCAGCTGCGCGACGAGTCCGCGCCGGCCCCGAAGCCCGGCACGGCCGTGAGCCCACCCGACCGCGAACACCGCGACGCCGACACGGCGGCCGCGCTGGCGGGTCCGCGGCAACGGGCCGACCTGGCGCCCTGTCCCGCCGCCGGTGATGGCCCGGGCCCCCCCGCGCTGCGCGGTGTCACGGCCGAGTGTGCCGCCGACGGTTCGGTTGTCGACGTCGCCCGCGCGCTGGCCGGGCGGCGGGTGGTCCTCAACTTATGGGCGTATTGGTGCGCGCCGTGTGCGGCCGAACTGCCCGCGATGGCCGAGTATCAACGGCGAGTCGGGTCTGACGTGATGGTGGTGACGGTGCATCAGGACGAGAACGAGACGGCCGCGTTGCTGCGGCTGGCCGAACTGGGCGTTCGGCTGCCAACCCTGCAGGACGGTCGCCGGCGGGTCGCGGCGGCGCTGGGCGTGGTAAACGTGATGCCCGCGACGGTGGTTCTGCGGCCGGACGGTAGCGTTGCCCAGATGCTGCCGCGGGCCTTCGACAGCGCCGACGAGATCGCCGCCGCGGTCGGAAATGACAAGGGATAAGCCGAAAATTGGACCGACTGGAGCGCCCCGTGAGTGTTGGGGGTACCCCCCCGCCCGCGGGAGGTGGTAACCGCACCCACGCGCGCGGGACGGTGGCGCTGAGCCCCGACGCCTCCCCGCCGTGGCTGCGCCCCCTGGTCGACAACGTCGAGCGGATGCCGGACGCGTACCGGCGCCGGCTGCCGGCCGACGTGCTGGCGATGATCACCGGCAAGGCCGCGTCGTCTTTGTCGGCGATGCGCGGCAGCGGTCGCGAAGCCGCAGTCTTGGTGCTGTTCTCGGGCCCGGAGACCGCGCCGGCCGACGGCGGAGTCCCCGACGACGCCGACCTCCTGGTCACCGTGCGGGCCTCGACCTTGCGCCACCACGCCGGCCAGGCGGCGTTTCCCGGCGGCGCCTCCGATCCCACCGATGACGGCCCGGTCACCACCGCCTTGCGCGAAGCCCAGGAGGAAACCGGGATCGACGTTTCGCGGTTGCGTCCCTTGGTCACCATGGAGCGCACGTTCATTGCGCCGTCGCGGTTTCACGTCGTCCCGGTGCTGGCCTACTCGCCGGATCCCGGGCCGGTGGCCGTCGTCAACGAGGCCGAAACCGCGATCGTGGCGCGAGTTCCGTTGCGCGCCTTCATAAACCCGGCCAACCGGCTGATGGTCTACCGGGGTGACCTCGGCCGCCGGTGGGCCGGCCCGGCGTTTCTGCTGAACGAGATGCTGGTCTGGGGATTCACTGGCCAGGTGATCTGTGCGATGCTCGACGTCGCCGGCTGGGCCCAGCCCTGGGACATCACCGACGTCCGCGAGCTGGACGCGGCGATGGCGCTGGTCGGCGAGCAGGGCGGCCCCACCCGATGAACATGAACTCGATGACCCCGTCACAGTGGCTTGACGTGGCCGTGCTGTCGGTCGCCTTCATCGCGGCCGTATCGGGCTGGCGTTCCGGCGCGGTGGGGTCGCTGTTCTCGTTCGTGGGTGTGTTGCTGGGCGCGATCGCGGGCGTGCTGCTGGCGCCCCACCTCGTCAGCCACATCGCCGCGCCGCGGGCCAAGTTGTTCGCCGCCCTCTTCCTGATCCTGGCGCTGGTCGTCGTCGGCGAGGTCGCGGGAGTGGTGCTGGGGCGGGCGGTTCGCGGCGCGATCCGCAGCCGCACGATCCGGACGGTCGACTCGTTCATCGGGGTGGGCGTCCAGCTCGTGGTGGTGTTGACCGCGGCGTGGTTGTTGGCGACGCCGCTGACCCAGTCCAAGGACCAGCCCGAGCTGGCCGCCGCGGTCCGCGGCTCGCGGGTGCTGGCCCAGGTCAACGAGGTCGCCCCGCCGTGGCTGAAGACGGTGCCCAAGCGGTTGTCGGCATTGCTGAACACCTCCGGCCTGCCGGCGGTGCTGGAGCCGTTCAGCCGGACTCCGGTGATTCCGGTCGCCTCGCCCGATCCCGCGCTGGCCAACAATCCGGTGGTGCAGGCCACCGCGGCCAGCGTCGTCAAGGTTCGCAGCCTGGCGCCGAGCTGTCAGAAAGTGTTGGAGGGCAGCGGATTTGTGATCGCTCCCGACCGTGTGATGACCAACGCGCACGTGGTGGCCGGTTCCAACAGCGTGCAGATCTACGCCAGCGGCAGTCCCCTGGACGCCACCGTGGTTTCCTACGATCCGTCGGTAGACATCGCTATCCTTGCCGTCCCCAACCTGCCGCCGCAGCCGCTGGCCTTCGCGTCGGCCGAGGCGAAAACGGGCACAAGCGTTGTGGTGCTGGGGTATCCGGGCGGCGGTAACTTCACCGCGACCCCGGCCCGCATCCGCGAGGTCATCAAGCTCAGCGGACCCGACATCTACCGCGACCCCGCGCCGGTAACCCGCGACGTCTACACCATCAGAGCCAATGTGGAACAAGGCAATTCGGGTGGGCCGTTGATCGACCTCAGCGGTCAGGTGCTCGGCGTGGTGTTCGGCGCGGCCGTCGACGATCCCGACACCGGCTTCGTGTTGACGGCCGACGAGGTGGCCAGTCAGCTCGCCAAAATCGGTGACACTCAGCAGGTGACCACCGGGGCCTGCGTCAGCTGACCACGTAGTCGATGAATTTCATCAAGTGTCTGTTGATTTCCTCAGGCACCTCTTCGTGGCTGAAATGCCCTGCACCGTCGATGGATACGTAACGCCCCTGCGGAGCATAGCGCCGCGTGCGGTTGACCGGGTCGGCCAGCACGTAGGGATCGGCGTCGCCGCGCAGGTGCAGCAGCGGCACGCTGAGTTGCCGGCCCATCGATTTCATGAAGCGGCGGCCTTCGTCACGCAGCTGACTGCGCACCGCCCAGCGCTGGTACTCCAGAGCGCAGTGCGCCGCCGACGGAATCTGGATGGCCATCCGCAGGTAACCGATGGATTCGGAAAAGTCCTCGGAGGCAACCCATTTGGGGCAGCTACGGCTGCGGACCAGGCGCTCGATCTCCGCCGCGTTGTCGCGGGTCAGCAGGCGCTCCGGCCAGATCGGCACTTGATAGCGCAGTAACGTCGGCAGCAGTGCATACCCCTGGTCGCGCCGGGTCAGCGTGGACCGGCGCAGCGCCGCCGGGTGCGGCGAGCTGATCAGCGCGATGGCCGACACCAATCGCGCGTGCAGCAGCGCGGTGGCCCAGCAGGCCAGCCCGCCGTCGGCGTGACCGACGAGCATCGCCGACGAGTGTCCCAGCGCCCGAATGAGGCCGGCCGTGTCGCCGGCCAGCGTCCAGCCGTCGTAGCCGCGGGGCGGCTTATCGCTGCCGCCGTAGCCGCGCAGGTCGACTGCTACCACCCGCGCCCCGGTCAGTCCCCGCAATTGATGACGCCACGACCACCAGAACGAACCGAAACCGTGCAGCAGCATCACCAGCGGCCGGGCCGTGGGCGGTGCGGTCGTGTCAGCGCCGGTGGGTAGGGCCTCGACCACGTGGAACCGGATGCCGTTGGCGTGCACGTCGAAATGGCGCCACGGCCCGTCGATGCGGGTTACCGACGGATCCGGCGGTGCCATTTACCAACCCGATGGATCGGTTTCGGGCTTTTCGTGCCTGCCACGGTCGGCGAGCTGCTTGGGGGCGCCCTGCGCCTTGTCGTGGCCCGGGGTGAGCGCGGTGCGCGTCTCCTTGACCGATTCGATCGTCTCCCGCGGTCCCCGGATCCGGCGCACCTTGAGGAAGCCCAGCAGGGCCAGCAGCGCCCCGACCACCACCTGGACCGCGAACACGATCAGGAACGCCACCCAGCGCCAGAGCCAGGTGTCGAGCAGTTCGGCGACGAAGAAGAAGAAAAAGAACGTGGAGTAGAACAGCACCACCAGCGCGGCGATGAAGAAGACGCTGCCGGTCAAGCCCTTTTTCACGTCCCGGGTGATCTCCGCCCGCGCCAATTCGACCTCGGCGCGCACCAGCGTGGAGACCTGCGTGGTGGCGTCCTTGATCAGGTCACCGATCGAGGGCTCGGCGGGCCGGGCGTGCGGGTCGGTCAGGGGGATCGTGGTCAGGGTGCTGGGCACACCGTTCTTGCCATCGGGTTTGCTCACAGACGGTCCCCTCTTTCGTCACTGCCCGGCGCTGTCGTCGCGGTTCATGTTGCCATGCGGCGTGATGCCAGACGAGGCCAGCCGAAGGCGGCGGCCGGCCCGGCGCCTGTCGGAGGTCGACCGGCGGCGTCGCGAGGGCGTTCAACCAGATGCCCACGCGGACAGTTTCCAAACCTCTATGGGGTCAGCGAGCCGCCGTGCCGTGGGGTTTCATTCCGCTCAGATGCGCAACGGGCACAACGGGAGCGGTCGGTGCGGGCCTTCGGCCGCGCTGGGCACGGCGAACGGGACGCCCGGCCGACTAGAATGGTCACGCCGGTCCGGGTCCGGCCTGTCGATGGGAGTAGTGCTGTGCAGACGGCGCACCGGTGCTTCGCGGCGGCAATCGCGGCGGTGCTCCTGGTCCTGGTGGGCTGCCCCGCTCGCGCCGCGGCCGCCGATGTCCGGATCCCGATGGGCGGTGGCGCCGGCATCGTGATCAACGGGGACACGATGTGCACCCTGACGACCATCGGGGGCGATGCCGCCGGTGAGCTGATCGGTTTCACCTCCGCGCACTGCGGTGGTCCGGGCGCGCAGGTGGCCGCCGAGGGCGCCGAGAACGCCGGCGTGCTGGGCACCATGGTGGCCGGCAACGACAACCTCGACTACGCCGTCATCAAATTCGATCCCGCCAAGGTGACGCCGACGGCCAACTACAACGGCTTCGCGATCAATGGCCTCGGCCCGGATCCGGCCTTCGGTGAGATCGCCTGCAAGCAGGGCCGAACCACCGGAAACTCGTGCGGGGTCACCTGGGGACCGGGCCAGGACCCGGGGACCATCGTCATGCAGGTCTGTGGCCAGCCGGGGGACTCCGGGGCGCCGGTGACCGTGAACAACCTGCTGGTCGGCATGATCCACGGGGCGTTCAGCGACAACCTGCCGACCTGCGTCATCAAGTACATTCCGCTGCACACGCCTGCGGTCGTCCAGTCGTTCAACGCGGTCCTGGCCGACATCAATGCCAAGCACCGCCCCGGTGCCGGGTTCACGCCGCTACCGGCCTAGCCGGCCTGAGTGCTACTTGGCGGCTTGGATCGCGTCGAAGACGCTGGCGTCGAGCAGCGTCGATGTGTCACCCAGCTCGCGGTTTTCGGCGATGTCGCGCAGTAGCCTGCGCATGATCTTGCCGCTGCGGGTCTTGGGCAGCTCTGGCACCACGTGAATCTCACGTGGCTTGGCGATGGGGGAGATCTCCCGGGCCACCTCGGCGCGCAGTTCGTCGACGACCCCGTCGTGCACCTCGTACTCGGCGCACAAGACGACGAACGCGCAGACGGCTTGGCCCGTGGTCTCGTCGGTCTTCGCGACCACCGCGGCCTCGGCCACCCCGTGGTGACCGACCAGCGCCGACTCCAGTTCGGCGCTCGAGAGCCGATGCCCCGAAACGTTCATCACGTCGTCGATGCGGCCCACCACCCAGATGGCGCCGTCGCGGTCGTAATAGGCGCTGTCGCCCGCGAAGTACCAGCCCTGCTCGGCGAACCGGGACCAGTACGTCTCGACGTATCGGTCGGGATCACCCCAGATGCCGCGCAGCATGGACGGCCACGGTTGATCCAGGACCAGGTAGCCGGTGACGTGCTCGCCCTTGTGGATGCCCGGCACCAGCTCGACGCCGTGGTCGTCGACGATCTTCGCCGAAATGCCCGGCAGCGGCCGCATCGCCGAGCCCGGTTTGGCCGCGGCCACCCCGGGCAGCGGGGAGATCATCGCCGCGCCCGTCTCGGTCTGCCACCAGGTGTCCACGATCGGAAGGCGCTCGGCGCCGATCACTTTGCGGTACCAGCGCCACGCCTCGGGGTTGATCGGCTCGCCCACCGTGCCCAGCAGCCGCAGGCTGGACAGGTCATGGGCGTCAGGGATCTCGCGACCCCACTTCATGAACGTCCGGATCAGCGTCGGTGCGGTGTAATAGATTGTCACACCGTACTTTTCGATGATCTCGAAATGGCGGTGCTGGGTGGGTGAGTCGGGCGTGCCCTCGTAGAGAACCTCGGTGGCGCCGTTGGAAAGCGGGCCGTAGACACCGTAGGTGTGCCCGGTTACCCAGCCGATGTCGGCGGTGCACCAGAACACGTCCGTCTCTGGCTTGAGATCGAAGACGTAGTAGTGCGTGTAGGAGGTCTGGGCCAGGTAGCCGCCGCTGGTGTGCACGATGCCTTTGGGCTTTCCGGTGGTGCCGGAGGTGTACAGCAGGAACAACGGCTGCTCGGCATCGAAGGGCTCCGGCGTGTGATCGGGCGACGCGGCGTCGACGGCGTCGTGCCACCACAGGTCCCGATCGTCGTTCCACGACACGTCGATCCCGGTGCGCCGCACCACCAGAACGCGCTCGACGGGACTGTCACCGTCTGTGCCCGACGCGACCGCCTCGTCGGCCGCGTCCTTCAGCGGTGCCGGTTTGCCGCGGCGGAACTGCCCGTCGCTGGTGATCAGCACCTTGGCCTGCGCGTCGGCGATCCGGGCCCGCAGCGCCTTTGCGGTGAAACCGGCGAACACGACGCTGTGCATGACGCCGAGCCGGGCGCAGGCCAGCATCGCGATCACCGCCTCGGGAATCAGCGGCATGTAGATCGCGACCCGATCACCGGCGACCAGGCCCAGGCCGGTCAGCGCGTTGGCCGCCTTGCACACCTGTGCCTGCAGGTCGGCGTAGGTCAGGCTGCGGCTGTCGCCGGGCTCGCCCTCCCAGTGGATGGCCACGCGGTCGCCGTGGCCGGCCTCCACGTGACGGTCCACGCAGTTGTAGGCGACGTTGAGCTTGCCGTCGGCGAACCACTTGGCGAAGGGCGCCTGCGACCAGTCGAGCACCTCGGTGAACGGCGTCGACCAGGAGAGCCGATTGGCCTGCTTGGCCCAGAAGGCCAGCCGGTCCTCGTCGGCCTCGCGGTAGAGCTCCTCACCCGCGTTGGCCTGTTCGGCGAACGCCGGCGGCGGCGGATACGACGACGGGCCTACGGCGTCTGTGGCGGTCACTGGCTTCCTCCTGGTGTCGAGGCTCGTCAATCGTCAGAGAGCCTAGCCCCACAAGGTGAAAAGCGAAGCTGCAAATCGAAGGTCAAAGCCGGCCCCGTAGCGGATAATCACCGGTGTGCCCGGTCACGGGCGGCGCAACCGCCGACTAGCTCCCAGCTTCGCCGCGGCCGCAACGGGTTACGCGGCCACCGCCATGCTGGGATCCCCGGCGTGGGCCATGCCGACCGACACCGCCGACGCGCCCACCCCATGCTGGTCGGACCAGATCGCGGTCACCGCCTCGTCGACGCAGGCCGCGGTCGGCCACCGCGCGGCGACCCTGGTGTTCAGCCTCGCCGGGGGCGCGGAGCCCTGCACGCTGACCGGGTACCCCGGGGTCGACTCGGGCGCGGGCGGGCCGCCCATACACGCCCAGCCCACGCTGCGCGGCTACATGGGGGGCCTGCCGGGGGGCGCCGAGGTGCCGCCCACCGTCATCCTGTCCCTGTCCACCCAGGCGCAGGCCATCGTTGAGGGCACCGCCATCGACGTCAACGGCGAGCCCTGCCCCACCTATACCGAGCTGCTGGTCAACCCGCCGGACACGACCGTGGTGCTGACTGTGCCGGCCGCCATCGATGCCTGCGCGTTGCAGGTGCATCCGGTAACGCCCGTCTGATCGACGTCACGACTCGGCTTGCACCAAGCAGTAGACCCGCGGCGGCGTGGGATACGCGTTGGCCTTTGTCCCCGGCGGACACTGCGTTTCGTCGGCGCTGCCGTCGATGCGCTTGTCGACCCTTAATCTTGCGTAGCGTGCTTCACCGCAATCGGCCGGTGTCAACGTCGTCGTCTCACGCTGGCCCGTCCTCAGGTAGCAGAGTCCTTGTTTGAGGTTCGGGACAAAACACAGCGTGTGGGATTCGTTGGTGAGGCGCGCGTAAACAGAGCCGCCGCGCTTGTTGTCGGGGCACGTCGCCGTCGGCCCGCCTATGGCGGCGAACTCATAGGTCGCCACAGGATCACCGCAGTCGGTCGGTTGGTTGAGCGAACCCATTTGGACCTCGAATTCGGTGAAGCACTAACCGATTTCGGGCATCGCGGCTCTGGCCGATGGGGTTGGCTGGGCGGTCGTGTGCGAGCCACGATCGTCGCGCGACACGGCGCGCGCAACGTGGACGAGGACGTTCAGCCCGCCCAACGTCAACAGCACGATACCGATGGTGATCAGCGCGATGGCCGACTTGCTCGCCGGCCGCGGTGGCGGTACCGCGGGAGGGTAACCGGGATAGGGCGGTGGAGCGGGATACGGGCCCGGATACTCGATGGCCGGAGGCGGCGGCGGCCGATACGGGTAGCCGGGGTGGTACGGCGGCGGGGACTGCCGACGCCTGCGCGAGCGCTCTAGAAGGCCAATGATCAGACAGACCAAGCCGACTGCGGGAAGGCCGACCGCGAAGATCAATCGGCCGGCTAGCTCAGCCGATTCGTCCGAGGCCAGATACGCGACGGTCACGACGGGATTCTAGGTTGATGAAGTGGGCGCGGGCACTTCACCGGCCGCGGGTCGCAGGCCCTAGGGTCGGGTGTCATGCGTCGCATGCGGACCCTTTCCGCCGGGATGGCGGCCGCCGGCTTCCTTGCGGCCGCGTCGCTGACGGGTTGCGGCGGCGGCGCGTTGACCCCTGAGTCGGTGGTGGTCAACGGCGGTGAACCGCCCAACCCGCTGATCCCGACCGCCACCAACGACAGCCTCGGAGGGCGCATTCTGGATCGGCTGTTCGCCGGCTTGGTGTCTTATGACGCCGCCGGCAAACCGTCGCCGGAGGTGGCGCAGTCGGTCGAGACAACCGACAACATCAACTACCGAATCATCCTCAAGCCCGGCTGGAAGTTCACCGACGGCTCACCGGTGACGGCCCATTCGTTCGTCGACGCGTGGAACTACGGGGCGCTGAGTACCAATGCGCAACTGCAACAGAGCTTTTTCAGTCCGATCGTCGGGTACGACGAGGTCGCCGGCCTGAAGGGAGACAGAAAGCCGGCCCGGACCACCATGTCCGGGCTGCAAGTGGTCAACGATCTCGAGTTCGACGTGCGGCTCAAGGCGCCGACCGTCGACTTCGCGTTGCGGCTGGGACACAATGCGTTTTACCCGTTACCGGCCACGGCTTTTCGGGACATGGCCGCGTTCGGCCGCAACCCGGTCGGCAACGGCCCGTACGAGTTGGCGAGCGGTACCGACGGGCCGGCCTGGGAACACAACGTCAAGATCGACTTGAAACCCAACCCCGACTACCACGGCAATCGCAAACCCCACAACAAAGGTCTGAGGTTCGAGTTCTACGCCAACCTGGACACCGCCTACGCCGACCTGCTGTCCGGCAATCTTGATGTGCTGGACACGATTCCGTCCAGCGCGCTGACGATCTACCAGCGTGACCTCGGCGGCAACGCCGCGAGTGGGCCCGTCGCGGTCAGCCAATCGCTCGACACGCCATTGCGGTTGCCGCACTTCGGCGGCGAAGAAGGCCGACTGCGCCGCCTGGCGCTGTCGGCGGCCATCAACCGGCCGCAGATCTGCCAGCAGATCTTCAACGGCACCCGCAGCCCGGCCCGCGATTTCACGGCCAGCTCGTTGCCCGGCTTCGATCGGAACATCCCGGGCAACGCCGGATTGGACTTCAACCCCGAACGAGCACGCCAACTTTGGGCGCAAGCCAACGCGATTTCGCCCTGGAGCGGGCGGTACTGGATCGCATACAACGCCGACAGCGGCCATCAGGAATGGGTGGACGCGGTGGCCAACAGCATCAAGAACGTGCTGGGCATCGACGCCGTCGGCGCGCCGCACCCCACGTTCGCGGGCTTCCGCACCCAGATCACTAACCGCACCATCGATACCGCGTTCCGCGCGGGCTGGATCGGTGACTACCCGTCGATGATCGAGTTCCTAGCCCCGCTGTACGCCACGGGGGCGGGATCCAATGACGTCGGGTACTCGAGCCGGGAATTCGACGCCGGGTTGGCCACCGCCGAGGCCGCGCCAAATCTGCAGCAAGCGGATGTGCTGGTCAACGAGGCTCAGCGAATCCTGTTGCACGACATGCCCGCTGTGCCGCTGTGGTACTACATCGCGGTGGTCGGATGGTCGCCACAGGTCGGTAGCGTCAAGCTCACCTGGAACGGTCTGCCCGACTACGAGAATATCGTCAAGGCTTGACAGATGGGTTGGTACATCGCGCGCCGGATCGCCGTCATGGTGCCCGTCTTCCTCGGCGCCACGCTGCTGATCTACGGCATGGTCTTCCTGTTGCCCGGTGACCCGGTGGCCGCGATCGCCGGGGACCGCCCGCTCACTCCCGAGGTCGCCGCGCAACTGCGGGCCCGCTACCACCTCGACGATCCGTTCCTGGTGCAGTACCTGCGCTACCTCGGCGGCGTGCTGCACGGCGACTTGGGCCGGTCCTACTCCGGGTTGCCGGTGAGTGACGTTCTCGCACATGCCTTTCCGGTGACGGTGCGGCTGGCGCTGATAGCCCTGGCCGTCGAGGCGGTGCTGGGCATCGGGTTCGGCGTGATCGCCGGACTGCGCACGGGGGGAGTCTTCGATTCCACCGTCCTGATCGCCGGACTCGTCATCATCGCGATCCCCATTTTCGTCCTGGGGTTCCTTGCCCAATTCGTTTTCGGGGTGCGGTTGGGCATCGCACCGGTCACCGTGGGGGAGCGCTCGACGTTCGGGCGTCTGCTGCTACCCGGCATCGTGCTGGGCTCGGTGTCGTTCGCCTATGTGGTGCGGCTGACCAGGTCCGCGGTGGCCGCCAACGCGCACGCCGATTACGTCCGCACCGCCACCGCCAAGGGGTTGTCCCGGCAGCGCGTGGTGACGGTGCACATCCTGCGCAATTCGCTGATCCCGGTGATCACCTTCCTGGGCGCCGACCTGGGGGCGCTGATGGGCGGAGCCATTGTGACGGAAGGCATCTTCAACATCCACGGCGTCGGCGGTGTGCTGTATCAGGCCGTCACCCGGCAGGAGGCGCCGACAGTGGTGTCGATAGTCACGGTGCTGGTGCTGATCTACCTGATCACCAATCTGGCGGTGGACCTGCTGTACGCCGCGCTGGACCCGAGGATCCGGTATGGCTGAGCGGTCGGGTTTTTGGCGCGACACGTGGCGCGGGCTGCGCGGCCGCCCGAAGTTCGTCGTCGCCGGCCTGCTGATCCTTTTCATCGTCGCGGTCGCGATGTTTCCGGCGTTGTTCACCGGGGCCGACCCCACCTACGCCGACCCCGGCCAGAGCCTCCTTCCGCCCTCGCGCGCGCACTGGTTCGGCACCGACCTGCAGGGTCACGACGTCTACGCCCGCACCGTCTACGGCGCGCGGGCCTCGGTCACCGTCGGGTTGGGGGCCGCCCTGGTCGTGTTCGTCGTCGGCGGTGCGCTCGGCGCAGTGGCCGGGTTCTACGGAGGCTGGATCGACGCGGTGGTCTCCCGCATCAGCGACGTGTTCTTCGGCCTGCCGCTGCTGCTGGCCGCCATCGTGCTCATGCAGGTCATGCACCACCGCACGGTGTGGACCGTGATCGCCATCCTGGCCTTGTTCGGCTGGCCGCAGATCGCCCGCATCGCGCGCGGATCGGTGCTCGCAGTGCGCAGCAGCGATTACGTGCTCGCCTCGAAAGCGCTGGGGCTGAGCCGCTTTCAAATTCTGGTGCGCCACGCAATGCCCAACGCCCTTGGTCCGGTCATCGCGATGGCCACCATCGCCCTGGGCGTTTTCATCGTCACCGAGGCCACGCTGTCCTACCTGGGCGTCGGACTGCCAACGTCGGTGGTGTCCTGGGGCGGCGACATCAACCTCGACCAGACGCGGTTGCGGGCGGGCTCACCCATCCTGTTCTATCCCGCCGGCGCACTGGCGACCACGGTGCTGGCCTTCATGATGATGGGCGACGCATTGCGCGACGCCCTCGATCCGGCGTCGCGGGCGTGGCGGCCATGAACGACACGCCGCTGCTGTCGGTCGAGGGCCTCAAAGTAGGCTTCGGCGATCACGCTGCGGTCCGCGGCGTCGATTTCACCGTCTTGGGGGGCCACACGGTCGCGGTGGTGGGCGAGTCGGGATCGGGGAAGTCCACCACGGCGGCGGCGATCCTCGGGCTGCTTCCCCCCGGCGGCCGAATTACCGCCGGGCGCATCGTCTTCGACGGATCGGACATCGCCCGGGCCGACCGCCGGACGCTGCGCTCCATCAGGGGGCGCCAGATCGGCTACATACCCCAGGACCCGATGACCAACCTCAACCCGGTTTGGAAGGTCGGATTCCAGGTATCGGAAGCGTTGCGGGCCAACACCTCCGACCGGCGGACGCGGCGGCGCGCGGTGGAGCTGCTCGCGCAGGCGGGCATGACGGACCCGGCGAAACAAGCGGGTCGCTATCCCCATCAGCTGTCCGGCGGCATGTGTCAACGGGCCCTGATCGCGATCGGGTTGGCGGGACGGCCGCGGCTGCTGATCGCCGATGAGCCGACGTCCGCGCTCGACGTCACCGTCCAGCGCCAGGTGCTCGACCACCTGCAGGAGCTCACCGCGGAGCTCGGCACCGCGCTGCTGTTGATCACCCACGACCTGGCGCTAGCCGCCGAACGCGCCGAGTCCGTCGTCGTGATGCGCGAGGGCGTCGTGGTGGAATCCGGTGCGACGCGGTCGATCTTGCGGGAGCCGCGGCACGAGTACACCCGGCGGCTGGTGGCCGCCGCGCCGTCGCTGACGGTGCACAGCCCGGCCCGGCAGCGTCCGGCGGATCGCGGGGCGTCCGACGACATCCTGGTCGCCTCGGAGCTGACCAAGGTCTACCGCGAGTCGCAAGGCGCGCCGTGGCGGCGAGCGGAATTTCGTGCCGTCGACGGGGTTTCGTTTCGGCTGCGGCGGGCGAGCACGCTGGCGATCGCCGGGGAGTCGGGTTCTGGCAAGTCCACCCTGGCGCAGATGGTGCTCGGCCTCCTGCCGGCGAGCTCGGGCACGGTCGTTTTCGACGGCACCCGCATCGACGACGCACTGGGCCGGGATCAGCAATTGGCCTTCCGGCGGCGGGTGCAGCCGGTCTTCCAAAATCCTTACAGCAGCCTGGATCCCATGTACACGGTGTTTCGCGCCATCGAGGAACCGCTGCGCATCCACCGCGTCGGCGACCGCGGGGAACGCGCGCGAGCGGTGCATGAACTCGTCGACCAGGTGGCGCTGCCGTCATCGGTTCTGGGGCGGCTGCCTCGGGAACTGTCGGGTGGCCAACGGCAGCGAGTCGCGATCGCCCGGGCGCTAGCGCTGCGGCCCGAGGTGCTGGTCTGCGACGAGGCGGTCTCCGCGCTCGACGTGCTGGTGCAGGCCCAGATCTTGGATTTGCTGGCCGAGCTGCAGGCCGAACTGGGCCTCACGTACCTGTTCATCAGCCACGACCTGGCGGTGATCCGGCAGATCGCCGACGACGTCTTGGTGATGCGCGCCGGTCGGGTGGTAGAGCAGTCCGCCACCGACGAGCTGTTCACCCGGCCCCGGCACGAATACACCCGCCGGCTGCTGGAGGCCATCCCGCACGTGCCGGCATCCGATCGTTGAAGCCGGGATAGGTTGGCAACCTGTGACGGCTGATCCACTCGCTCCGTTGATGGAGTTGCCGGGCGTCGCCGAGGCCAGCGACCGGGCCCGCGACGCGCTGGGCCGCGCCCACCGGCACCGAGCCAACCTGCGCGGATGGCCGGTGACCGCAGCCGAAGCGGCGTTGCGGGCGGCCCGAGCCTCGTCGGTGCTGGACGGTGGTCCAGTCCGGCTGGAAGACCTCGCGGACGCCGGGGCCGTCAGCGATCCGGTGTTCGGCGGGGCGCTGCGGGTGGCCCAGGCGCTGGAAGGCGGAGAGGGCCCCCTGGTCGGGATTTGGCGGCGGGCACCACTGCAGGCGCTGGCCCGCTTGCACATGCTGGCGGCGGCCGACCAGGTGGACGAGGACCGGCTGGGCCGGCCCCGCGCCGATGCCGGCGTCGGGCCGCGACTGGAGTTGCTGGCGGATTTGGTAAGCGGCGGCACCCAGGCGCCTGCGCCGGTGGTCGCCGCGGTCGCGCACGGCGAACTGCTGACGCTGAAGCCGTTCGGCAGCGCCGACGGTGTGGTCGCCCGCGCGGTGTCGCGGTTGGTGACCATTGCCAGCGGGTTGGATCCACACGGATTGGGTGTGCCCGAGGTGAGTTGGATGCGCCAGCCGGCCGACTATCGCGACGCCGCACAAGGCTTCGCGGACGGCACGCCGGCCGGGGTGGGAGCCTGGCTGGTGCTGTGTTGCCGGGCGATGCGGGCCGGCGCGCAGGAGGCTGTGACGATCGCCGAGTCGCTGTCGAACCGATAGCTGAATCGGTAGCCGGGCGGCCGCAGAAACGCCACCGGACAATACGAAGCGGGCGACGTCCCGAAGTATTCGGTCCGCCGCCCGCTAGCACGGAACTCGGTTACCATGCGTGCATTTCGGGGCTGCGTGGGTTGGCCTCGGCGATCTTGCGATGCTTCCGGTCGCAACCCCACCCAAAGGGCCGTCGACACCGTCCACATTTCGCAATTACGCAGGCCCGCAACACTTCTGCCATTATCGCGGCTATGACTCCGCGTGGGTGCCGAGCACCGTGCTGGGCGCCCGGGTCGGGAGATCGAACCTTCTCCTCCGGATCGACCTAGGCCTCACCGGGCTTCCGTGGTTCCTTTGTACTACTAGACCCTTAGCGCAGCAAGGCCCAATTTTGCAAAAATTGCGAAGCCATGCCGAAATGTGTTTGCTGACTTCCTTGGCCGGGGCTAGAACGCGAAGCGGCGCAACAGCGAATAGGTGACCGCGCCGGCGGCCAGCGCACTGACGCCCACCGCCGCGGTCGTCGCGATCGCCGCCCCCGACGGCGCCGGGATGCGGTCGCGCAGCGATACCGGTCGCGAAAACGACAGCACCGGCCAACCACGTTCGACGGCTTCCCGGCGCAATCCGCGGTCTGGATTCACCACGCTGGGATGGCCGACGGATTCGAGCATCGGCAGGTCGGTGATCGAGTCGGAGTACGCGTAGCAATGCTCCAGCGGGTAGCCCTCGCGGGCGGCCAGCTCGCGGATCGCTTGCACCTTGCCCTCGCCGTAGCAGTAGAACGCTATCTCGCCGGTGTACCGGCCGTCCTCGACGACCATGCGGGTTGCCATCGCGTGGGTGGCGCCGAGCGCCCGCGCGATCGGAGCCACGATCTCCTCGCCGGAGGCGGAGACCACCACCACGTCGCGGCCGCACAGTTTGTGGGCGGCGATCAGGTCCGCGGCTTCGGCGAATACCAGCGGCGTGACTATGTCGTGCAGCGTCTCGTTGACGATCGACTTGACCTGATCGACATCCCACCCGGTGACCATGTTGGTCATATGGAGGCGCATCCGGTCCATCTGGTCATGATCGGCACCGGAGAGCAGATAGATGAACTGCGCGTAGCTCGACTTGAGCACGGCGCGGCGGTTCAGCAGTCCCTGGTTGAAGAACGGTTTGCTGAACGCCAGCGTGCTGGACTTGGCGATGATCGTCTTGTCCAGATCGAAGAAGGCCGCGGTGCGGGCCCGGGAAGCGGACGTTGCCGCCGTGTGCTGCTCCGCGGCCGGGTCGAAGACGGTCACCGACCCAGCATAGGTCGGTCGCGCGGCGGCGCCGAGATTCTGGGCCCGAAAAGGCCGCTCAGCAAAGTGGGACCACTGGTAACGCCAGTGTTTTTGCGGCTCAACGTGTTCTTTCATAGAAAGAGCTATTGCGTTATCGCGGCTTGTCATGTGTATAGTAAGCATTACTCGGCCTGAGCCGAGGGTGTATCAGCCCGACCCCCCGGGGCTGATGCACGACGACCCTCGCCTCCTCCCCCCCTGGCGGGGGTCGTCCCTTTTCTGGGGTATTTTTCAGGTCTTTTCAAGGCCGGTTCCGCGCATACGGACCGCGCGACGCGACCGCTCAATTGGTTGCGGACATTCCATCTCCTTTACGCCGACCGAGCGCCGGTCGATGTCTTTGTGCACACTCGCGTCTCTATCCCCAGATCCGCATTTGGGACTGGCGTCCAACATCGCGAACCCGCCAGAGTGGGCGCGTGACGAGCACCTCCCCGCCCGAAGTGGGGGCTTCCGCGGGCCTCTTGGCGGTGCTGGCGGACCCGGGACTGCGCGGGGATTTGGATCGCGTGGCCGCGGCCGTCGGTGTCCGGGTGGTCCACGCCGGCGGCGCCCTGAGTCGCAAGACGTGGTCTGCCGCCGCGGCCGTGGTGCTGGACGAGGCAGCGGCCGACAGGTGCGGGCGGGCGACGCTTCCCCGCCGCCCGCATGTGATTGTGCTCACGGCGGCCGACCCGGCGACCGCGACATGGGCGGCTGCCGTTGCGGTGGGGGCCGGGCTTGTGTTGCGGCTGCCCGAGCAGGAGCGCGAATTGGTAGGCGCGCTCGCCGAGGCCGCCGAGTCGTCGCGCGACGACGGGTCGCGCGGCGAAGTCGTCGCCGTCACCGGAGGGTGTGGCGGGGCAGGCGCTTCGTCGCTGGCGGTCGCCCTGACGCAGGCCGCCACCGACGCGCTGTTGGTGGACCTCGACCCGTGGGGCGGCGGCATCGATCTACTGCTGGGCGCCGAGAGCGTGCCGGGCCTGCGCTGGCCGGATCTGGCGCTGCAGGGCGGCCGCCTCAACTGGCCGTCCGTACGTGCGGCGCTGCCGCGGCACCGCGGAGTCAGCTTCCTGTCCGGCACGCGGCGCGGATACGAGTTGGCGGCGGGGCCCGTGCAAGCCATCGTCGATGCCGGTCGCCGCGGCCCCGTCACGGTGGTCTGCGACCTTCCGCGTCGCCTCACCGATGCGGTGCAGGCGGCGCTTGATGCCGCCGACCTCGTGGTCGTGGTCAGCCGGTGCGATGTGCGCTCGTGCGCAGCGGCCGGCGCACTGGCTGCGGTGCTGGGCACCGTCAACCCCAACGTGGGATTGGTGGTGCGCGGTCCGTCGCCGGGTGGGTTGCGTGCGGGCGAGATCGCCGACATCACCGGGCTTCCGTTGCTGGCGTCCATGAGGGCGGAGCCGCGCTTCGCCGAGCAGCTGGAGCGCGGCGGCCTACGGGTCGGACGGCGATCCGCGCTCGCCGCCGCGGCCCGCGAGGTGCTAGCCGTATTACCGCGTGCCTCGTCAGGGCCGGCACGAAACGGCAGGGCCGCGTGAGTGGTTCGCTGATCGATCGGGTGCGTGAGCGGCTGGCCGCCGAAGCCGCCCCGCTGGGCGCTCCCGTGGGGCCGAGCGCCGTGGCCGCCGCGATTCGGGCCGAGTCCGGCGGGATGCTGGGCGACACGGAGGTGCTGGCCAATCTCCGGGTGTTGCAGACCGAGCTGACCGGCGCCGGCATCCTCGAACCGTTGTTGTGCGCGGACGGCACCACCGATGTCTTGGTCACCGCGCCCGATGCGGTGTGGGTCGACGACGGGAATGGTTTGCGCCGCACGCAAGTTCGGTTCGCCGACGAGGCGGCGGTGCGGCGCCTGGCACAGCGGCTGGCGCTGGCCGCCGGCAGGCGGCTGGACGACGCGCAGCCGTGGGTGGACGGCCAGCTCACCGGCATCGGCGCCGGGTTCGCGGTGCGCTTACACGCGGTGCTGCCGCCCGTGGCGGCCGCCGGCACGTGCCTGTCGCTGCGGGTGTTGCGGCCGGCCAGCCAGGACCTGGCCGCCCTGACCGCGGCGGGCTCCTTGACTCCCGAGGCGGCCGCCCTGGTCGCCGACATCATCGCCGCCCGGCTGGCCTTCCTGGTGTGCGGCGGCACGGGCGCCGGCAAGACGACCTTGCTCGCGGCAATGCTCGGTGCCGTCGCGCCCACCGAACGGATCGTGTGCGTCGAGGACGCCGCCGAGCTGGCGCCCCGGCATCCGCACCTGGTGAAGCTGGTCGCGCGGTGCGCCAACGTCGAGGGCGTCGGCGAGGTTCCGGTGCGCCAACTCGTGCGCCAAGCGTTGCGGATGCGGCCCGACCGCATCGTGGTCGGCGAGGTGCGGGGCGCCGAGGTGGTTGATCTGCTGGCGGCGTTGAACACGGGCCACGACGGGGGAGCCGGCACGGTCCACGCGAACAATCCGGCCGAAGTTCCCGCCCGGCTGGAGGCGCTGGGCGCGCTGGGCGGTCTCGATCGCGCGGCGCTGCACAGTCAACTCGCCGCGGCCGTGCAGGTGCTGTTGCATGTCACCCGGGATCGCAGCGGGCGGCGCCGGCTCGGTGAAGTCGCCGTGCTGCGCCAGATTGCGGGACGAGTCCGCGCGGTCACGGTGTGGCATGCCGAGGCGGGCTTGACCGACGACGCCGACCTCCTGCATCGCCTGTTGCAAAGCCGGATGCCGGCATGAACGGCCCGATAGCGGGCGCGCTGCTGTTGGCGCTCGCGCTCGTCGTCCTTCCGGCGTCACCGCGGCGCCGTCTCGCGCCGGCGCCGTCGGGCAGTCGGTGGCGCCCGCGCACCGGGCCGGGTGGGGCCGGCTGGTTTGCCGCGGCGGTCGTGGGCGCGGCCGCCGTGCTGGTGCCGTTGACGACGCTGCTGGCGGTCGCGGTCGTTGCGGCGACTGCGGGCCTGCGCTATCACCGCCGCCACCGCATCCGGTCCGCCCAGCGCGAGGGCCACGCGCTGGAAGGCGCACTCGACGTGCTCGTCGGCGAATTGCGGGTCGGGTCGCATCCGGTGCGCGCATTCGGCGTGGCCGCCGGTGAATCCGCCGGCGCGGTTGCGGAGTCGTTGCGGGCGGTGGCCGCCCGCGCCAGGTTGGGGGCCGACGTCGCGGCCGGCCTGCGCGTGGCGGCGAAGTCGTCTGCGCTGCCCGCACAATGGGATCGCCTCGCGCTGTGTTGGCAACTGGCCAGCGATCACGGCCTGGCGATAGCCACCCTGATGCGCGCCGCGCAGCGCGACATCGCTGAGCGGCAACGGTTCTCGGCGCGGGTGACATCGAACATGGCCGGTGCGCGCGCAACCGCGGTGATCCTGGCGGGCCTGCCGGTGCTCGGCGTGCTGCTGGGCCAACTGATCGGGGCGCGACCGCTGGCCTTCCTGCTGGGCGGGCACGCGGGCGGATGGCTCTTGGTGGTCGGTTCAGCCCTGGCGTGCGGCGGCCTGTTGTGGGCCGACCGCATCACCGATCGGCTCGAGTCATGACGACGGCGGCGGTGTTGCTGGCGGTGGCCGCGTGGATCGGCCCCGGTCCGTCGCTGGTGCGGGCGCGGGCGCGGATGCCGGTCCGCGAGCACCGAGCGCGCCCGGGGAGCGGGCCGGCGCACGGGCCCGACCCGCTGGCGGTGGCGTCCTGCCTCGACGTGCTGGCCGTGTGCCTGGGAGCGGGCATGGCGGTGGCCACCGCCGCGGCGGCCGCCGCGGCGTCCGCACCGCCGACGTTGGCCCGCGTGCTGCGGCGCGCGGCCGATCTGTTGGCGCTGGGCGCCGATCCCGTTGTCGCCTGGACGATTACGCCGGATGCGCGGGCCAACTCCGCTGATGCCCAGGCCGAAGCGTTGCTGCGGCTGGCTCGGCGGTCGGCGGCCTCGGGTGCGGCGCTGGCCGAGGGTGTCGCCGACCTGGCCGACCAGGCCCGTCACGACGCCGCGCACGCGGCCACCGCAACCGCAGAGCGCGCGGGGGTGCTGATCGCCGGACCGCTCGGATTGTGCTTCCTGCCGGCTTTCGTGTGCCTGGGGATCGTTCCGGTGGTGGCCGGGCTCGCCGGCAACGTCTTGCAGTCGGGATTGTGGTGAGAAGAAAGGGAAGCATTGCTGCACAACATGTTTCGAGGGCTACTGGCCCGCGTGACGGTCCTGGTGTCCGACGAGTCGGGCATGTCCACGGTCGAATACGCCATCGGCACGATCGCCGCCGCCGCCTTCGGTGCGATCCTGTACACAGTCGTGACCGGCGACTCCGTCGTGTCGGCGCTGACCAACATCATCGGTCGCGCGCTCAACACCAAGGTCTAGCCGGCGGTGCGGGTGCCAGCACCGTGGAGGCGGCGCTGGGCGTCGCCACGCTGGTCGTCGTGCTGGTGCTGTGTCTGGCCGGCGTCACCGCGGTGTCGATGCAGATTCGCTGCGTGGACGCCGCCCGCGAGGCGGCCCGGCTCGCGGCCCGCGGCGACGAACGCACGGCGCTCGGCGCGGCTCGCCGCATCGCCCCCGGCGGGGCGCGGGTCGAGGTGCAGCGCGACGGCGAGTTCCTGGTGGCCACCGTCGTCGCGCGCTCGAAGTTGTTGCCGGCGCTCGACATCGCGGCCAAAGCGGTCTCGATGGCGGAGCCGTCGGGATGATCGGGGCTCGGCCACCCTGGTCGCGGCCTGGATGGTCGCGGTGCTGCTGTGCGTCACGGGGGGCGGGGCGTACCTCGGTTCGGTGGTGGTGGCGCGGCATCGCGCGCAGGCGGCGGCCGATCTGGCGGCGTTGGCCGCGGCGGCCCGGCTGCCGGCGGGGGCCGAAGCCGCCTGCGCCCGCGCGACGGCGGTGGCCCACCAGATGCAAACCGGCGACGCCAGTTGTGCCGTGGACGATCTCGACGTCGTCGTCAGGGTCCGGGTGGCGGTCTTCGGCGGCGCGGCGATCGCCGCCGCGCGGGCGGGGCCCGTTAGCGGCTGACGCGGGCCCGTGCGTAATAGTCTGTCGACGTGGTGCCGCAGTGGCGGATCGGCCCGTTCGTGTTGCCGGTGCATGGTGTCTTCGTCGCGCTGGGCGTCCTGGCCGCCGCCGTCGTGTTCATCGTCGAGGCCCGCCGGCGCGGAGCGGTCAACGAACAATCGTTGGTGGCGGTGACCGGCGCCCTGGTCGGTGGCGCGGTGGGCATGCGCCTCTCCGGTTGGGCCGAGCACCTCGACGTCCGCCTCAACCCGTCGCTGCTACAGGCCTGGGAATTCGGGTCGCGCAGCATTCTGGGCGGACTGTGCGGCGCCTACCTCGGCGTCCTGATCGCCAAGCGCATCGGCGGCTACACCGGCAAGACGGGTGACTTGTTCGCTCCGGCGGTCGCGCTGGGCATGGCGATCGGCCGCGTCGGCTGCCACCTCACCGAAGCGCCGGGACGCCCGACCGGCCTGCCGTGGGGCATCCACGCCCCGGCCGGCACACCGAAATGTCCCGGTTGCCTCGCGGGCGTGGCAATGCACCCGTCGTTCCTCTACGAAATCGCCTTTCAGCTGGCCGCGTTCGCGGTCCTGCTGTGGTTGCGCAACCGGATAAGTCATCCGGGTGAGCTGTTCGTCCTCTACGTGGCGGGGTATGCGGTGTTCCGGTTCCTGGTCGAGTTCGTCCGGGCCAACGAGACCGTGTGGCTGGGCCTGACCCGGCCGCAGTGGTTTCTCCTGCCCTCGCTCCTGCTCATCGCCATCCGGCTGCGCCTGGGGTATCGGCGGGGCCACTACGACACCTTGCTGCGACGGGAGGCGGTTCCCGCATGACGAACCCACCGCCGGGTCCGCCTCCGCCGGACGGCTGGCGCCCCCCGGACTGGCCCCCACCCGGTTATCCCTATGACATGAACCGGCCCTACCCCGGCTGGCAACCGCCGCCGAGCAAGCCGAGCGGCGGCGAAATCTTCGGCGCGGCCATCGCCGGGATGGCGCTGTATGCCGGAATCAACACCGTCGTCGGCCCGCTGGTGCTGTTCGGGCTCGCCAATGCCGTCGCTCCGAAGATCGCCTTCGCGGCCGGAGCCGTCATGCTCGGGCTGATCGCGTTCGCAGGCGGGGGAGCGCTGTTGTTCGTGAAGACGAGTGCCTGGGCGAGGGGAATCGGCATGGGATTGATGATCGGCTGGGCACTCACCTCGATCTTCACCGTCGGCATCTGTACCGGATTGAACCCGATGCTCTATCACATCACCCGATGAGCGGCATGGAACTGCGGGGCGACCGAATCCACCGCTACGTCAACGCGTTTTGCCCCCAGTGTCACGCCGAGGAACCCGATCGTCCGCTGGGCGACGTGGCACGGCTCAGCGGCTGGCTGGCCGTGCGCGGCGACGGGCAGGTCTGGCTGGAACGGGGCTGCCCGAGACACGGGCTCGTTCGAACGCTGTACGACGAAGACCCCGAGATCCTTGCCTACCTCGAGGAGTGGACCGCGCCCACCAAGGCGCATGTCCCCGATGAGCCGGACAACTTCGACCCGATCCCGTCGGCCTATCTACGCGGCCTGCCGCCGATGCAGACTCAACACACCTGCATCCTGCTGGAGGACATCGCCGCGACCTGCAACCTGCGCTGCCCAACGTGTTTCGCCGATTCCTCGCCGGACCTCCGCAATGTCGTCGCGGTGGGTGACGTGCTGGCCAACGTCGACCAGCGGCTCGCACGGGAGAACGGCCGCCTGGATGTGGTGATGCTCAGCGGTGGCGAGCCCAGCCTGCACCCGCAGCTGCCCGAGCTGCTCGCCGAGCTCAGCTCGCGACCGATAACACGAATCCTGCTGAACACCAACGGTATCCGGATAGCTCAGGATGACGAGCTGCTCGACCTGCTCACCGAGCACCGGGAACGCACCGAGGTGTACCTGCAGTACGACGGGCTCTCGCCGGCCGCGCACCGCTATCACCGTGGCGGCGACCTATCGCGCCTCAAGGAGTCGGCGCTGCGGCGACTTTCCGAACGCGAGGTCTTCACCACGCTCGTGATGACGGCGGCACTCGGTGTCAACGACACCGAGATCGGCGACATCGTCAAGCTGGCGCTGGACACGCCCTATGTCGGTGGTGTTTGCATCCAGCCGCAATTCGGTTCCGGGCGTTCGGGTCTCATTGACCCGGCCAGCCGCCTCACCCACACCGGTGTGCTGAAGCGGTTGGGACCGCAGACGACCGGCCTGGTCACCTGGCGGGATCTGACCGCGCTGCCATGCTCGCACCCCCATTGCTGCTCGGTCGGGTACCTGCTTCGTGAGGACAACGGGAACTGGCGCTCGCTGGTCGCACTGATGGGCCACGACAACCTCAAGGACAAGCTGGGGTTGATCGCCAACCGGATCGCCGACTCCGACATTCCCCGGGAATTGCGGCTGGCCGTACGGGAATCCCTGATGGGGTTGCTGTCGGAGCAGTCTTCGTTGTCGCATCCTGCGATGTCGGACGTGTGGCGCATGATCTGCGAGAACTGCGATCTGGGCATGGCGACGTTGCTCACCGTGGCGTCGGCCGCCCTGCCGGGGCGGCGACGCCAACTGAGGCGGATGCTGGGTGAGCGTGTCGTTCGGGTCACGGTCAAACCGTTCATGGACATGTCCACGATGATCGAAGAGCGGCTGGTGCAGTGCTGCGTGCACGTCGGCACGAGGTCGTCGCAGGATCAGTGCGCGCCGTTCTGCGCGGTGCAGGCGTGGCCGCAACTCGGGGGCCAGCGGCTGTCGGTCGCCGCCGACCGCTTGCTGCCCGTCGTGGGTTAGGCCGTCGGGTCGGGGCCGCCCGAAAATCCGGCGGCGGCGAGTTCCTCTTCCGAGGGCAACCGCAGCGAGACCAGTCCGGCGTAGGTATCCGGTTCGAGTTCCACCCTGTTGACCGTGACGTGCACCGGCACCCAATCGTTGTCATGGCCGGGCATTCGCAGCACCCGGCTGGTCGCACCGTGGGCGAATTCTTCGGTCATCGAGGACACCAAGTGCTGATCGTCGGGGTGAACCTTCGGCTTGCCGGTCTCACTGCCGCGCCAGTCGTAGAACGTGCAGGGCTCGTCCAGCCATTTCAGCAAAGCCCAGTTCTTCAGGTCGATCAGCGCGCGGTGGACGCCGGCCTGAGCGAGCCCGCTCAGGATCCGTTGCGCCAGATCGTCTGTCGAGACCCCCGGGCCCTTGAGTTCGGCACGCCAATTGATCGCCCGCGCGACCAGGTGGTCCCGGCCGTCGGGCCCCGCCTCCAGGCCGGTGCGCGCGACGAAGCCGATCCGCATGGGGTTGCCCTGCCAATCGGTGAGATCCCAAGTGCTGCACAGTGTTTGGTCGGGCTCGGCCTTCACGGCCATGGCCAGCACCTTGGTCTCGTTGGGGTTGAGCTCGCGCGAGGGAAGGTCTTCCGCGAAGGCCCTGCCGAAGGTGACCTCGACTTCGGGATTTTTTCCGCTGTTGGCCAACGACTCCCGGGTGTCGGTGGCGACACCCATGGTCAGGTCCCACTTCAGCGGCCCGGGGGTCGGCCGCTCGGGCGGCTCGACGTCGGCGGGGCCGGTCCACACGTGCACCCCGTGGATATGGCCGTCGGACATCACCACCGGTTCGGTGCGAATGACGCGGTCGCGCTTGGGAGTGATGCTGGTCAAGCTCTGACCAGTCTGTACCGACTCGGCGATCGCCGTCCGAACCGCGGAGAGATAGGGACTGCGGCGCATGAACGTGGTGATCGGGACGAGATTTTTCAATTGGCGTCCCTGCGCCACCACGGTGGGTTCACCCCCCAGCGTCTCCACGAGCAACCAGTCGTGGCCCATGCCGCCGATTTTACGGCGACGGCCCGCATTGTTGGGACCTCGGGCCTACCGGCCATGTCGGCGCCGTCCGCGGGCCTTCAGCGTCGCCCCGCCGGTGAGCCGGTGAAACTTGCCAATGTTGTTGTGGCCTTGGTAGTTTGCTGCTGCGCCCGCGAGGTCGGGGTGTCGCCGCTCACCGATGAGCGTCCGTTGGCCCGTCAGCTGGCATCCGTGGGGTCGACCGTCGAGGGGTCGGTCGTCATCCGCCGGATTGCTCGACGTGCGGCAGCTCCGTGAGGACCAGTTGCAACACCCGCACCGCACCCTCCTTGTCGAGGGGGTCGTTGCCGTTGCCGCATTTCGGGGACTGCACGCAGGACGGACAACCCCGGGGGCACTCACATGCCTCGATGGCGGCGGCGGTCGCTCCCAGCCAGGTACGCGCCTGGCGAAAACCGCGCTCGGCGAACCCGGCGCCGCCCGGATACCCGTCGTACACGAAGACACTGGGCAGACCGGCCGGGTCCGGTCCCACCGCGGTGGACAAGCCGCCGATATCGCCCCGATCGCAGCTGGCCACCAGCGGCAGCAGGCCGATCGCCGCGTGCTCGGCGGCGTGCAGTGATCCGGGGATCCGCGGCGCATCAATCCCCTTGCGCAGCAAGGCCTCTTCGGTGATGGTGTACATGACCGCGGTAGTCGCCAGCGTGTGTTCCGGCATGTCTAACTCGATGAAGTCGATCACCTCACCGGAAAGGCGGCGACGCAGATACCCCACCACTTGGTGGGTGACGGTGACGGGCACCAGACCCAGGGTGACGGACCCGAACCGCGTGCGTTCGCCGGTACCGGTGACGGTGATGTCGGTGATTTCCCGCGCAAACGTCGCGTACCCGGGGTCCTCGGCGTGCACGAAGGCGATCGCATCCTCGAGGTTCAACGAGTCGACGACATAGCTCTCCCCTTGATGGAGGTAGACGGCGCCCGGATGGACCGATGCCGGGGCCTGACCGACACCGGTACTGCCCAGCAGCCGCCCGGTGTCCGCCTCCACGATGACGATCTGGCCACCCGACGACCCCCGGATGTCCACCGCCCCATGCGGTTCTAGGCCTGCCGCGGGAAAGTACTTGCCGTTGCGCCGCCGCAGCAGTCCGTCGTCGATCAGACCCTCGGCCACCTCGGTTGCCCCGAAGTCGCGCACCTCGGCCTCGTCGAGTGGCATTTCGGTTGCGGCGCAGAGCAGTTGGGGCCCCAGAATGTAGGGGTTGGCGGGGTCGATCACCACCCGCTCGACCGGCTTGCCCAGCAGCGCGGCGGGATTGTGCACCAGATACGTGTCCAGCGGATCGTCGCGGGCGATCAGCACCACCAGCGCGCCCTGCCCGCGCCGGCCCGACCGGCCGGCCTGCTGCCAGAACGAGGCGACCGTGCCCGGGAACCCGGCGAGGACCACCGCGTCCAGCCCGGCGATGTCGACACCCAACTCCAGGGCGTTCGTGGTGGCCAGGCCGCGCAACCGGCCCTCTGCGAGGGCCCGCTCCAACGCGGTGCGGTCCTCGGCGAGATACCCGGCCCGATACGACGCCACCTTGCCGGAGAGCCCGGGGGCGATCTCGTCCAATCGCGCCTGCGTGCCCAACGCCGTCAACTCAGCGGCGCGGCGCGACCGCACGAACGTCAGCGTCTGCGCCCCTTCGGCGATCAGGTCGGCCATCACCCGCGCCGCCTCCGCTCCGGCCGAGCGACGCACTGGCGCGCCATTCTCACCGAGCAGGTCGGCGCGCAGCGCCGGTTCCCACAACGCGACCGTCCGGGCGCCCTGCGGCGAACCGTCCTCGGTGACCTCCTCGACCGGTAGCCCGATGAGCTCGGCGGCCGTCGCGCCCGGTTCGTCGGTGGTCGCGCTGGCGAAGATGACCGTGGGCGCGGACGAGTAGCGCGCGCACAGCCGCAGCAACCGCCGCAACACCATCGCCACGTTGGAGCCGAAAACCCCACGGTAGTAATGGCATTCGTCGACTATCACGAAGCGGAGACCGCGCAGCAGCACGGCCCAGCGGGCATGGTTGCGCAAAATCGACAAATGGATCATGTCGGGATTGGAGAACAGCCACCGGGATCGCTCCCGCGCGAACCGGCGGACTTCCGGGGGGCTGTCGCCGTCGTAGGCGGTGGGCGCCACGTCATGCAGCCGTGGAACGGCGGCCGTCAGCGCGTGCGCGGCCCGCAACTGGTCGTGGCCCAGCGCCTTCGTCGGGGACAGATACAACACCCGGGCGCGCGGATCGATGGTCAGCGCATTGAGAACGGGAAGCTGATACGCCAATGACTTGCCCGACGCGGTCCCGGTGCTCACCACCACATGACGGCCGGCGTGCGCCAGTTCCGCGGCGGCCGACTGGTGTGACCAGGGCGAAATCACCCCGCGGTCGGTGAACGCGCGCACCACGTCCGGCTCGGCCCAACCCGGCCAACTGTGCGGACGGCCGCTTCGTGGCGGCAGTTCGGCGACGTGCCGCAGTGGATGCTCGTCGGCGTCGGTACCGGCGAGCGCGGCGGCGAGCAGGTCGCTGCCGAAACTCGCCATTCGCACCCTCCTGGGATCGGCTTGGAATGAGTCCAAGACGCAAGTCTGTCGCCGAAGCGATGAACATGGTTGACTATTCGCGGTCGCAGCTTCTGTGTTCGTGCAAACTTTCGCAGGATCGACGTTGCGGCCGCGGTTCCTGCGAGGTTAATCGGTCGGGTGAAGTTCCGGCGACTGAGCGAGGTATGGCGGTCGTACCAGGCCCGGGGCATCGGCAGGCGGTGCCCCGCACCCAGAAGAAAAGGAAAGATCGAGAGATGCCACAGGGAACTGTGAAGTGGTTCAACGCGGAGAAGGGCTTCGGGTTCATTGCCCCCGAAGACGGTTCCGCAGATGTTTTTGTCCACTACACGGAGATCCAGGGTTCGGGCTTCCGTACCCTCGAAGAAAACCAGAAGGTCGAGTTCGAAATCGGCCACAGCCCTAAGGGCCCCCAGGCCACCGGAGTCCGCCCCGCTTAACCGGAGCAGGTCTTCCACGAACCCCCCGTGCAGTCCCGCCCAGCGGGCCCGTCGGGGGGTTTTCGTATTCCGTCCGGTCCCGAAGCGCCGCCGCGCCGGTTGCCTCAAGACGCGGATGGTCGACCTGGCCTACTGTCGGTGGCGTGAGCCAGCTTTCCTTCTTCACAGCGGAGTCGGTGCCGCCCGCGGTAGCCGATCTCTCCGGGGTGCTGGCGGCTTCCGGTCAGATCGTCATGGTCGGCGGTCCGGGGGCGCAGGGCGCGCGACTTTCCGTGGTGGTGGACCAGGCCTGGCGGGCCGCCGCGCTGGCCGAGATGATCCGCGAAGCGGGGCTGGAGCCCGAGATCGGCCACACCGACGAGGACACCCCGCTGGTGCGGACGGCGGTCACCGCCGCATTGGTGAGTTTGGCCGCCGAATGGACGCGCGGCGCGGTCAAAACGGTGCCGCCGCGCTGGCTGCCCGGGCCGCGGGAATTGCGGGCCTGGACGCTGGCGGCCGGTCATCCCGAGGGCGACCATTACCTGTTGGGCCTGGATCCCCACGCGCCCGATACCCATTCCCCACTGGCGTCGGCTTTGATGCGGGTCGGAATCGCCCCCACATTGATCGGCACCCGCGGCGGCAGGCCGGCACTGCGGATCAGCGGCCGTCGCCGGCTATCGCGCCTGGTAGAGAACGTGGGGGACGCCCCCGACGGCGTCGACGCGTCATCGGTGTGGCCGCGGGTATAACCGTCGAAAAAGATTTGTGTTTCCGGCGGCCGGTTTGCGCAGTCGCGCCTCAGGGTGCGAAATTGTCAGGTGCCCGAGGGCGAAGGAACGCTGGCGTATCTGAATTTCCGCGGAATTTTTGACGCCGGCCTGTCATTCTTCTGCGGGGCGGCCTCGCAGGGGGGCCGGGATCAAGGATGGAGCGTAAGCGTAGTTGGCCGACCCGAATCTCAAGGACCGCGAGAGCGGCCGGGCTGGGAGCCGTAGGCGACTCGTCATCGTCGAGTCGCCGACCAAAGCGCGCAAATTGGCCGGTTACCTGGGCTCCAACTACATCGTCGAATCCTCGCGTGGCCACATCCGCGACCTGCCCCGCGCCGCGGCCGACGTGCCGGCGAAATACAAGTCGGAGCCGTGGGCCCGCCTCGGTGTCAACGTGGATCACGACTTCGAGCCGCTCTACATCATCAGCCCCGAGAAGAAGAGCACCGTAAGCGAGCTGAAGGGCCTGCTCAAGGGCGTCGACGAGCTCTACCTGGCCACGGATGGTGACCGCGAGGGCGAAGCCATCGCCTGGCACCTGCTGGAGACCCTGAAGCCGAACGTCCCGGTCAAGCGGATGGTGTTTCACGAGATCACCGAGCCGGCGATCCTGGAGGCCGCCGAGAACCCCCGTGACCTGGACATCGACCTGGTCGACGCGCAGGAAACCCGCCGCATCCTGGACCGGCTGTACGGCTACGAGGTCAGCCCGGTGCTGTGGAAGAAGGTGGCACCGAAGCTGTCGGCGGGGCGGGTCCAGTCGGTGGCCACACGCATCATCGTGCAGCGGGAACGCGACCGCATGGCGTTCCGCAGCGCCTCCTACTGGGACATCCTGGCCCGGCTGGACGCCAGCGTGTCCGACCCGCAGGCCGCACCGCCGACCTTCACCGCCCGGCTGACCAGCGTCGACGGCCTGCGCGTTGCCACCGGCCGCGACTTCGACTCGCTGGGCCAGCTGCGCAAGGCCGACGAGGTGACCGTGCTGGACGAGGCCCGGGCGACCGAGCTGGCCAGCGGGCTGCACGGGGCGCAGCTGTCGGTCGCCTCGGTGGAGGAGAAGCCCTACACCCGCCGGCCCTACGCGCCGTTCATGACGTCGACGCTGCAGCAGGAGGCCGGCCGCAAGTTGCGGTTCTCCTCGGAGCGCACCATGAGCATCGCCCAGCGGCTCTACGAGAACGGCTACATCACCTATATGCGTACCGACTCGACGACGCTGTCGCAGTCGGCCATCAACGCCGCGCGCACGCAGGCGCGGCAGCTCTACGGCGAGGAGTACGTCTCCCCGTCGCCGCGCCAGTACACCCGCAAGGTGAAGAACGCTCAGGAGGCGCACGAGGCGATCCGGCCCGCCGGTGAGACCTTCGCCACCCCGGACGCGGTGCGCCGCGAGCTCGACGGCGACGAATTCCGGCTCTACGAGCTGATCTGGCAGCGCACCGTGGCCTCGCAGATGGCCGACGCGCGCGGGACGACGCTGAGCCTGCGGATCAACGGCGAATCCGACGGCCGCCAGGTCGTCTTCAGCGCCAGCGGGCGCACCATCACCTTCGCCGGCTTCTTGAAGGCCTACGTGGAGACCGTCGACGAATTGGCCGGCGGCGAGGCCGATGACGCCGAGAGCCGGCTGCCGCAGTTGACGCAGGGCCAGCGGCTGGACGCCATCGAGCTGACGCCCGACGGCCACGCCACCAACCCGCCGGCACGCTATACGGAGGCGTCGCTGGTGAAGGCGCTCGAGGAGCTGGGCATCGGCCGGCCGTCGACGTACTCGTCGATCATCAAGACCATCCAGGACCGCGGTTACGTGCACAAGAAGGGCAGCGCCCTGGTGCCCTCGTGGGTCGCGTTCGCTGTAATCGGTTTGCTGGAGCGCCATTTCGGCCGGCTGGTCGATTACGGCTTCACCGCCGCGATGGAGGACGAGCTCGACGCGATCGCCTCGGGGCAGGAGCGGCGCACCGACTGGCTCAACCGCTTCTACTTCGGCGGCGACCACGGAGTGGCCGATTCGGTGGCGCGCTCCGGCGGCCTGAAGAAGCTCGTCGGCGTCAACCTCGAAGGCATCGATGCCCGAGAAGTCAACTCCATCAAGCTGTTTGACGACGATCAGGGTCGCCCCGTGTACGTCCGGGTGGGCAAGAACGGGCCCTACCTGGAACGCATGGTGACCAACGACGAGGGTGAGCTCGGGCCGCAGCGCGCCAATCTCAACGATTCGCTGACGCCGGACGAGCTGACCCTGGAGGTGGCCGAGGAGCTGTTCGCCACGCCGCAAGAGGGACGCGCGTTGGGCGTCGACCCGGAGACTGGTCACGAGATCGTCGCCAAGGACGGCCGGTACGGCCCCTACGTGACCGAGATCCTCCCGCCGCCACCGGAAGACGACGAAGGCGGCGCCCCGGCCAAGAAGGGGAAGAAGCCGACGGGACCCAAGCCGCGCACCGGCTCGCTGCTGCGCAGCATGGACCTGCAGACCGTCACCCTCGAGGACGCGCTGAAGTTGCTGTCGCTGCCCCGGGTGGTCGGCGTGGACCCGCAGACGGGTGAGGAGATCACCGCACAAAACGGCCGCTACGGCCCATACCTCAAGCGCGGCACCGACTCTCGTTCACTGGCTACTGAGGACCAGATCTTCGAGATCACGCTCGACGAGGCGCTGAAGATCTACGCCGAACCCAAACGCCGCGGCAGGCAGGCCGCGGCCGCGCCACCGTTGCGGGAGCTGGGCGCCGACCCGGCGACCGGCAAGCCGATGGTGATCAAGGACGGCCGATTCGGTCCCTACGTCACCGACGGCGAGACGAACGCGAGCCTGCGCAAGGGCGACGACGTCCTGTCGATCACCGACGAACGCGCCGCCGAACTGCTGGCCGATCGGCGGGCCCGTGGTCCGGTGAAGCGTCCCGCGAAGAAGGCCGCCCGCAAGAAGGCCCCGGCCAAGAAGGCCGCCAAGCGCAGCAGCTAGCCCGGGCTAGTAGCCCGGACCGATCGACTCGCTGTGCACCTCTTCGGGGGCCCGCACGGGCTGGGAGTCCGTGACTCCGGCCAGCTTGACCGGCCGGGCCAGCTGAGTGGGGGCGGTGCGGCCCCGCAGCTCGACGACTTCGCCCACGTCCCAGCACAACGCCTCGGCGTCCAGCGCGCCGCTGACGGCGATCGCCGACGCCAGCACGTGGCCGGACTCGAGCTTGGCCAGCTCGGTCAGCCGAGCGGCCTCGTTGACCGGGTCGCCGATCACGGTGTATTCGAAGCGGGCCTGCGCGCCGATGTGCCCGGCGATCGCCCTGCCCGCCGAGACGCCGATGCCGAACTCCGCCGACCCGATGACCGGGAGCAGCTCGTCGTGCAGCTCGCGCGCCGCGGCGAGCGCCCCGCCGGAAGCGTCGGGGTGTTCGATCGGCGCACCGAAGATGGCCAGGGCGGCGTCGCCCTGGAACTTGTTGACGAAACCGCCGTGCCGGCCCACGGTTTCGACCACCACGCGGAAGAACTCGTTGAGCAGGTGGACCACCTCGGCGGGCGGGCGGGTCGCGGCCAGCTTGGTGGAGCCGACTAGGTCGACGAACAGCACCGCAACGTGGCGCTCCTGACCGCCCAGCTCGGTGCCGCGTTCCAGGGCGCGGCGCGCGACGTCTTCACCGACATAGCGGCCGAACAGGTCGCGCAGCCGCTGCCGCTCGGACAGGTCACGCACCATGTCGTTGAAGCCGGCCTGCAGCAGGCCCAGCTCGCTGGCGTCGTAGATCTGCATGTGCGCGTTGTAGTTTCCGCGCTGCACCTCGGACAGCGCCCAGCGCAGCTGGCGCAGCGGGTCGGCGATCGACATGGCCACCAGCAGGGTGCTGACGAAGCCGATGCCCAACGCTGCCAGCGCCAGCAACAGGATGGGGGTGAACAGCTTCTCCGGCGTGGCGTGCAGCAGGGATGCCTTGTCCGCCATCACCGCCAGCACAATGGCCAGCACCGGGACGGCGGTGGACAGCATCCACGTCAGGATCTGCCGCAGGATGACGCCGGGCGCCTGCACGTTCTCGGGCACGCCGCTGCGCAGGGCCGCCACGGCCACCGGCCGCAGCACCCGCTCGGACTGCAGGTAGCCGATGATCGCGGTCGCCGCGGCGCCGAGCCCGGTGGCGACGGCGACGACGGGAGCGGCGAATCGGGCCACCGACCAGCTGGCGATGATGAACACCACGCCGCCGATGCACCAGGCCGCCATGCTGATCAGCGTGCGATAGAAGGGCATTCGCAGGGCGCGGCTGCGCGCCAGCTCGGTGGCGGCCGGGTCGGCCTCGGCGAGCAGGTTGTCGCGGCGCTGCCAGCGGAAGACCGGCATCAGCAGCTTCAGGTTGACCATCCAGCCGGCCAGGAACAGCACCACCAGCGCGGTCGCGAAGACCGCCAGATTCAGGACCGGCAGATCCTGCAACTGGATGCGATCCTCGGGGGGCAGGGCGTAACGCAGGAAGCCCAGCACGAACAGGGCGCCGATGATGTCGGCCTGGAGCATGCTCAGCGAGAACAACGGCCACGGGGTACGCACCACCCACCGGACGAATGCGCTGATCCGCCCGGGCAGTGCTCCCGCTGTTGCCACGATCCCACCGTATCGGTCAGCAGGGACTTGTCGGAAACTTACAACGATCTCGGCGGGCCCCCATTCGGGCCGAAAAGAGCCGAAATGTAACGGGATTGTCCCAATACGGTGGCCGATCGGTATATGTCGGCGGTGGTGGCTACTGTTACCCGTGATGTCCGGGGTGTTTACGCGGCTGGTAGGCCAGGACGTGGTGACGGCCGAACTGCTCGCCGCCGCGAGGGCGGCGCGCGGTGATCTGGTTCACAGCGAAGCGGGCGCCGGGACTATGACACATGCATGGCTGATCACGGGTCCCCCCGGGTCGGGGCGCTCGGTCGCGGCGCTGTGCTTCGCCGCCGCGCTGCAGTGCACCTCCGATGGGGAACCGGGGTGCGGGCAATGCCGGGCGTGCACGACGACCATGGCCGGCACCCACTCCGATGTGCGCCGGGTGATCCCCGAAGGGCTGTCCATCGGGGTGGACGAGATGCGTGCCATCGTGCAGATCGCGTCCCGGCGTCCGGCCACCGGGCACCGGCAGATCGTGGTGATCGAGGACGCCGACCGGCTCACCGAGGGCGCCGCCAACGCGCTGCTCAAGGTCGTCGAGGAGCCGCCGCCGTCGACCGTGTTCCTGCTGTGCGCGCCGTCGGTGGATCCCGAGGACATCGCCATCACGTTGCGTTCCCGCTGCCGGCACGTCGCGCTGGTCACCCCGCCGACCGAGGCGATCGCGCGCGTCCTGATCGAGAGCGACGGCTTGACTCCGGACACCGCGAACTGGGCGGCGTCGGTCAGCGGCGGCCACGTGGGCCGGGCGCGCCGGCTGGCCACCGATTCCGAGGCCCGGGAACGCCGCGAGCGGGCGCTGGCGCTGGTGCGCGACGCCGCGACGCCGTCGCGGGCGTACGCCGCCGCCGAGGAGCTGGTGGCCGCGGCCGAAGCCGAGGCCTTGGTGCTCACGGCGGACCGCGCCGAGGCCGAGACCGAGGAGTTGCGTACGGCGCTGGGCGCCGGCGGCACGGGTAAGGGCACCGCCGGGGCGATGCGGGGCGCCACGGGCGCGATGAAAGACCTGGAACGGCGCCAGAAGTCGCGTCAAACCCGGGCCTCACGCGACGCGCTGGATCGGGCGCTGATCGACTTGGCGAACTATTTCCGGGACGCGCTCATGGTTTCGTCGGGCGCGGGCTCGGTGCGGCCCAATCATCCGGATATGGCCGATCGGGTGGCGGCGCTGGCCGCCCACGCCCCGCCGCAGCGGTTGCTGCGCTGCATCGAGGCGGTGCTGGAGTGCCGCGAGGCGTTGGCGATCAACGTCAAGCCCAAGTTCGCCGTCGACGCCATGGTGGCCACCTTTGGCCAGGAACTGCGCGATTAATTTCGTCGCGCCCGCCCGCCTGCCGTAGACTCGTGCCGCCCGGCGTGAGGGTGTGCCGCCTTAGCTCAGTCGGTAGAGCGATTCACTCGTAATGAATAGGTCGGGGGTTCGATTCCCCCAGGCGGCTCCACAATTCTTCTCCACCCAGCATCACGCCAGGGCGACGTTCGGCGTCCAGCGTCACGCCGGCGTGACCGTCGGTGCCGATGGCTCGGCGAGTGCGCGGCTAGGCCGGCGCCAGGAACCCCACCGGACCCGACGCGACGCATAACGCCAGCGCGGTGGTGTTGGCGCGCACGGTGATCGCGTCCCCGGCGCCGGGCAGCCGGGCGAAGACCCGGTTGAGCCCGGGATGCACGGGGACCTTGACGTCGGGTCCCTGCGTCAGCGCCAGCGTCATCGTTCCCTCGCTGTTGGCCAGGTAATTGAGCTCGACGCTCCAGTCGGCGGGCAGCAGCGGGCCGTCCAGGACCAGGCGCGCCGGCTTGTCCGGCTGCGCGAAGTAGCCGCACTGCGGCATGGGGCCGGGCACGATGGTCCGCACCCAGGTCACCCGCGCCTTGACCAGTCGGCCCGAGCTGTCAAGCATGCGCAATTGAGTTGTGGCGGAGGCGAATTCGGGCCGGTCGTGCAGCAGGGCGAACAGGTGGCTGGCCAGGTTCTCCGGCGCCGCCACCCGTTGCAGCACCAGCGGATCGACCTCTTGGTCCAGCAGCGGCGCCGTGGAGGCCGCGTGCGCCGCGGCCAGATCGGCCCGGGCGTTCTGTAGATAGCGCTGGGCCGGGTTGTCCCGCCAGCTGATCAAGAAGGTCGCCGTCGAATACAGGCTGCTGGCCACGAACAACGCCGTCACACCCAGCGTCGCCGCGGTGCGTCTGGGTGAGGCGTCCAGCCAGCGCGGCGCGGCGGGCCGGTTCGGCGCGCAGAACGCGACGGCGGCCAGCAGCGCCAACACGAAGACGAGATCCGGGAAATAGCGCAAGGTTTGGGCGAGTTCCAGCGCGGTCAGCTTCGACGAGCGCATCAGATAGATCGGCACCTGGCAGGCGACGGCGTAGCCGGCCGCGGTCAGCCACACCGGTACGATGCGCTGCTTGCGCACAAGCGAGACCGCCACGGTGCCGCCCAGCACCAGCCAGCCGAGCGCCATCACGAGCGGCGGGGGCGTGGCCCACGGTGAGGCCGGCGCCCACCGGTCCCAGTGCCACGGGCCCCCGGCAAGCCCGGGGACGATGCCGTGCGTGATCGATCGCGCCAGCAGGTCCGCCGTCATCGCCAGGTCCGAGCTCCACCGGCCTTGGTTGACGACGGCCAGGTAGAGCGCGATCCAGCCCGCGGTGAGCGCCAGCGTCGCTACCCATAGCCGCCGCCCGGCGCGCCACACCGTCAGCAGCGCCGCCCGGTCGCCGTCGACGTGACGCAGCAGCGCTACCACCGCGAACGCGACGAACGGGATGACCGCCGCCTTCTCGAAGAACAGCAGCCCACCGAAGTAGGCCAGCGTCCCGGTTATCGCATAGCGCTGGTTTCCCGTCCGCACCAGCAGGATGGCGTCGGCGCACACCCATGCCAGCGCCGCCAGCATCGGCAGTGAGTTCAGCGCCGCCGCCCACCACGCGAACCCCGGTACCGCCAACGGGGTGAACAGCGCGAAGGTCAGCGGGACCAGCAGCACCGGCCGCCGGCCGAGGATGACGTACAGGGCGCGCAGCAGCGCCAGCGAGGCCAGCAGCTGCAGCACCAGCAGGCTGATCGCCGGCCCGGTCCAGTTCAGCGGAGCCAGCCGGACGATGAGGCCGCCGAGCAGGAAAGCGCCCGGCATGACGTGGCCGTCGTGGTCGTCGAACAGGTACGCCGGCGAGAGCAGGTTGTGGGTGCCGGCCTTCCCGATGAGGATCAGGTCGTCCCAGTAGAAATAGCCGCCGAACGCCAGCACCGCGCGTATGCCCAGCTGAATGGCGATCAGCGCCGCGGCCAGGGCCAGTATGTATGGTGGGCCGGTGCGCGCACTGGTTACCGGGGCAGCCGGATTCATCGGGTCGACGCTAGTCGACCGTCTGCTGGCCGACGGCCACACCGTTGTGGGGCTGGACAACTTCGCCACCGGTCGCGCGACCAACCTCGAGCACCTGGCCGACAACCCCGCGCACGTCTTTGTCGAGGCGGACATCGTCACCGCCGATCTGCAGGCCATCCTCGACGAGCACCGGCCCGAGGTGGTGTTCCACCTGGCGGCTCAAATCGACGTGCGGCACTCGGTGGCCGACCCGCAATTCGACGCCTCGGTCAACGTGATCGGTACGGTGCGCGTGGCGGAGGCGGCGCGGCGGACGGGGGTGCGCAAGATCGTGCACACCTCGTCGGGCGGATCCATCTACGGCACCCCGCCGGTGTACCCGACGCCCGAGACGGTGCCGACCGACCCGGCCTCGCCGTATGCCGCGGGAAAGGTGGCGGGCGAGATCTACCTGAACACCTTCCGCCACCTCTACGGCCTGGACTGCTCGCACATCGCTCCGGCCAACGTCTACGGACCGCGGCAGGACCCGCACGGCGAAGCCGGCGTCGTGGCGATCTTCGCCCAGGCGCTGCTGTCGGGTAAGCCCACCAAGGTGTTCGGCGACGGCAGCAAGACCCGCGACTACGTGTTCGTCGACGACGTGGTGGACGCCTTCGTCAAGGCCGCGGGGGAGGCCGGCGGCGGCCAGCGGTTCAACATCGGCACCGGAATGGAAACCTCGGACCGGCAACTGCATTCGGCCGTGGCCGCGGCGGTCGGGGGGCCCGACGACCCGGAGTTTCATCCGGACCGCCTGGGCGACCTGAGGCGGTCGTGCCTCGACATCGGTTTGGCCGAACGGGTTTTGGGGTGGCGTCCGCAGGTCCGGCTCGACGACGGCGTGCGCCGCACGGTCGAGTACTTCCGCAGCGGCCAGACGGTCTAGCTGTGTTCGGGCGCCTGCGCGCCCTCGAGCGCCAGGGCGCGGGCGAGCCGGGCATATCGCAGTTCCAGGTCCTTGAACCGCATATACGTGCTGAGCGTGGTGAAGCAGAAGGCCATCACGAGCGCGTACAGCATCAGGTCGGTGCCGCGGCGCACCCCGAACCACTGCGCCACGACCGTGGTGTCGTCGGGCCGCAGCACGGCATAGACACCGGCCAGCACGAAGACGATGTAGCCCACCTTGACCCAGGCCCGGGACCGCGCGTTCCGCCGCGACCGCAGCAGATAGACCAGCAGCGCGATGATCGACCCGATCAGCAGCACCTGGATCCAGTTCATCTTGGAATCCTCCCTCGCAGGAACCCGTCGAAGATGATGTTGACGCCGTTGAGAAGCGGCTGTCCCTTCGACTTGGAGTAATCGGTGTAGAGCACCTCGACCGGTTGTTCGACAACGCGCCAATGGTTTTCGGCGATCAGCATGATGAACTCGTTGGCGTGGCTCATGCCGCTCATGGTGATATCCAGTCCGTCGGCAACCTTCTTGTTGAAGACCCGCAACCCATTGTTGGTGTCGGTCAAGCCAAGTCGGCGACCACGACGGCTCAGGCGCGCGGCGGTCTGCAGAACCAGCCGCTTCACGAACGGCGGCCGGGTGCCACCGGGCGCGCCGAACCGCGTCCCGATGACCACGTCGACGTCCTCCGCGCAAAGCCGGTCCACCATCGCGGCCAGATCCTTGACCCGATGCTGCCCGTCGCCGTCGAACGTGGCGAACACCTGCGCCCCAGGCTGTTTGCGGGCGTATTCGACGCCGGTCTGGATGGCCGCGCCCTGGCCCAGGTTGATCGGATGCCGCACCAGATGAGCACCGGCCCGCCTGGCCGCCTCGCCGGTGCCGTCGGTGCTGCCGTCGTCCACACAGACGACATTGTCGAAGATCGAGCGCACATCGGCGACCACCTCGCCGATGACGGTGGCTTCGTTGAAGGCGGGGATGACGATCCAGGCGCCCGAGTATTTGGAGTCAGTAACCATCTAGCCCACAAGGTTAGCCAGGATCAGCCGGTCAAGCGCTCGGCGCGCGAGAGCGCCACCAGATGAACACCGATTCCCACCAACGGACCGCACAACAGGCCGACGACGGTCCGCGTCTGCAGCGGCAGCGGCAGCAGTAGCAGCAACCCCGACGCCACCGTCGCGCCGACCCAGCCCAGCGAGTACGCCCGGTGCAGCGCCGCCGCTACCGCGCCGGCGCCGGTGAGCGTCAGCATGGCGATCGCCACCGCGGCCGCGGTCAGCCAGGCCAGCAGCGCGCCGCTGGCCTGGTACTGCGGCCCGAAGCCGACCCGCAGCAGCCACGGGCCCACGATCCCGGCGGCCACCACGCCGACCGCACCGATGCCGCCGATGATCCCTGCCGGCGCGATCAGGGCACGAACCCGATTGCTGCGCGCGTCGACGAAATGGGCGATCAGATTGCCCTGCATGGCGGTCAGCGGCACCAGCAGCGGCGCCCGCGTCAACGTCACGGCGAGGATGATGACCCCGCCTTCGGCTCCCAGCTCGTTGCTGGTCAGCTTGAGCAACACCGGAAAACCCATGACCAGAATCGCGCTCGCGCCCGCGGCGGTGATCGAATGGGCGGTCCCGCGCAGGAAGGTCTGGGCGCCACCGGGCGTCAGCATTCGGGCGGCTGCCCGCGCGGACGGCGACGCCACCAGCATGATCAGCCAGGCGACCGCGCCCGCGACGGTGGCCCACAGGAAGCCGACCAGGCGCCAGCCGAGCACGACGGTGGCCGCGGCGACGGTCACCCGGATGACGGCGTCGGTCACCATCAGCGCCCCGTACCCGGTCCACCGATCGGTGCCGGCCAGCATGCCCAGCAGGGTGGCGTGCACGCAGAACCCGGCCAGCCCGACGCTGAGCAGCGCCACCGACAGCCAGCGCTGCTCGACGAATACCCGCCCGCTCCAGAGCGGCGAGCTACCGGCGATCACCACGGCCGCGCCCAGGCCGACCAGCGCGGCGGCCCGCAGCGGATGGGTCCGGGGTTCGTCTCCGCCCGGCAAGGCCGCCGGGAGGTGGCGGCTGGAGCGGACCTCCCGGGTGGTCTCTTGAAGCAACCCGTTCGCGGCGCCGGTGACCAGGCCGAATGCCCCCCAGAACACCCCGAATACCGAAAAGCCGCCCGGCGCCAGGTCACGGGCGGCCAGGTAAATCACGGCGTAACCGCACAGGGCGGTCAGCGCCGTCGCGGCGCCGACCCGGGCCACGCTGCCGCGCGTGATCGGACCGGCGCCAGTGGAGGCTTGGGTACCGCCGACTTCGGGCATGGCCACAATTCGAAAATAGTAAGTGGCCGTGGATGCTGGTCGGTGGCGGCAACCGGGGTTCGCTATCGTGGGCGGCTGTCGGAAAGGACACCTTGGCCGCCTTGCGCATCTTCGGGATCTCGCTGTTGGTCAGCATCGCGGCCCTCGCGGTCGGGTATGCCCACGGCGGCCTGAAGGACCTCTTTCTCCTGCTGGTGCTGGCCACCCTCGAGGTGTCGCTGTCGTTCGACAACGCCATCATCAACGCCGCGATTCTGAAGCAGATGAGCCCGTTCTGGCGGCAGATGTTCCTGACCGTCGGGATTCTCATCGCCGTGTTCGGGATGCGGCTGATCTTCCCCTTGCTGATCGTCTGGGCCACCGCGCACCTCGATCCGGTCCGGGCGATGGAGTTGGCGCTGCACCCGCCGCCGCACGGCGCGCTGGAGTTCCCCGATGGCTCGCCCAGCTACGAAAAGCTGATCGTCGCCGCGCACCCACAGATCGCGGCGTTCGGCGGGACGTTCCTGCTGATGCTGTTTTTGGACTTCATCGTCTACGACCGAGACATCAAATGGCTCAAGTGGATTGAGGCTCCGTTCGCCCGCATCGGGCGGCTGGGGCAGGTATCGGTGGCGGTGGCCGTCGTGACGCTGGTGCTCGTCGGGACGCGATTGACGCACTCCACCGACGAGGGCCAGACGGTGCTCACCGCGGGACTGCTGGGCCTGGTGACCTATCTGGTCGTCAACGGTCTCAGCCGGGCGTTTCGCCCGCCGGACCTCGAGGCGGTGTCGGCCGGCACGGCGGTCGGCAAGGCCGGCTTGACGTTGTTCTTGTATCTCGAGGTCCTCGACGCCGCCTTCTCGTTCGACGGGGTCACCGGTGCATTCGCGATCACGTCGGACCCGATCGTCATCGCGCTGGGCCTCGGACTGGTGGGGTCGATGTTCGTCCGGTCAATCACCATCTTCCTGGTGAAGCAGGATGCGCTGGACCGCTACGTGTACCTGGAGCACGGCGCACACTGGGCGATCGGGGTGCTTGCCGTGATCATGCTGCTCTCCGTCAACCCGCGATACCAGGTTCCCGAGGCGATCACCGCGTCGGTGGGAGTGGTGTTCATCGGCGCGGCGCTGAGCTGGAGCGTGCTGCGCAATCGGCGCAACGCAAAGGCCGCGTCGGCCGCTTAGGCCTCGATCTGGCCCGCGATGCGCCTTTCGATGCCGGCTCTTGCGGGGGCCGGCAGCACGATCAGGCCGTCGAGTTCCTTGCTCGCCCGCGCGTAGGCATTCTGTCGTTCGTCGCGGGTGGCCGCCTCGTCCTGCGCCAGGTGCAGCAAGCTCTGGGCCCGCGCCATCCGTTGCTGCTCGTCCGCAGAGAAGTCGCTGCGACGCCGGCGGATCGCCTCGGCCTCGGCGATCTCGAACGCACTGATGTACTCGTGGACGGCGTCGCGGTATTCCACCAACGCGTCCCGGTTGCCGACCAGGCTCTCGGGCGGTTCGGGCCGCAGCAAATCCGCGTGCCGCTTCGCCCGATGGAACGCGATGGTCAGCGGGGCCCGCATATCGGTCATCATCGGGAAATCCAGCAATCGCGCGATATCGACTTCGTAGTCGAACCACCGGATGTCGGTACGGTCATGCGCCGCAACGAGTTTGGCGATCTCTCGCCGATCACTTTCGTCGTTGGTCCGTGCCCGGCCCGATGCCTCGGCCACCGCGATCTTGGCCTGCTGCTTCAGCCGATATCGTTCCAGCCGACGCTCGGCCCGACGCTCGTTCGCGGCGGCTATGGCCCGAAGGCCGCCGCCGATCGCACCGCCCAGCGGGAAAACCAGCCACCAGAAATTGGTGGCGAAATGCAGCACCGGGGTCACATCGCCAGGATGCCACCGGAAATCGGCGTGCGGTTATGCCACGAGCGTTACCGCAGGTAAGCGGTCAGTGCCCGTTCGACTTGAACCGCTCGACCGAACGCTGAACCTCGGCTTCGGCCTCCGCGCGGCCGACCCAGTCGGCGGTCTTGACGAACTTGCCCGGCTCCAGCGCCTTGTACTGCTCGAAGAAGTGCTTGATCACGTCCAGTTCGAATTCGGGCACGTCGCCGATGTCCTGGATGTGGTCCCACCGATGGTCGCCAGCCGGCACGCACAGCACCTTGTCGTCGCCCCCGGCCTCGTCGACCATCCGGAACATGCCCACGGGGCGCGCCTCGACGATCACGCCCGGGAACACAGACTGCGGCAGCAGCACCATGGCGTCCAGTGGGTCGCCGTCCTCACCCAGTGTGTCCTCGATGAAGCCGTAGTCGGTGGGGTAGGCCAGCGAGGTGTAGAGGTAGCGGTCCAGACGCACCCGGCCGGTCTCGTGGTCGACCTCGTACTTGTTGCGCTGGCCCTTCGGAATTTCGATGGTCACGTCGAATTGCACTGTGTGCTCCTTAGATCTGGGCGTATCGCGGTGGTCCGTCTGCGTCGGGGATCACCCTAGTCGAGGCATTTGCGGCGGATTCGGCAGAATGGGCTGAAGAGAGTCAGGAGAGCGATGGGTCCCACTCGCTGGCAGAAATCCACCCACGTGTTCGTCGGGTTGGCCGTGCTGGCGTTTGTCGCCGCCGTGGTGGCGGCGGCAACGTTTTTCACCTCGGCGGGGCACGGCGGCAACAGCTCGCACGCCCCGATACCGCCCCCGCATGCGCCGACGGTCAAGCCGGGGATGATCCCGGTCAGTGACACCGCCGAGACGCCGAGCCCGGCCGGGGTGGCCGCCGCGCTGGCGCCCATCGCGGCCGATCCGAACCTGGGCAGGTTGGGCGCCCGGGTCACCGACGCCCTGACCGGGAAAGAGCTCTGGCAGGTGGCCGACGACATGCCGCTGGTGCCGGCCTCGACCAACAAGGTGCTGACCGCGGCCGCGGCCCTGCTGACCCTGGACCACCAGGCGCGGATCAGCACGCGGGTGGTGGCCGGCAGCCAGAACGCCCAGGGCCCCGTCGTGCTGGTCGGTGCCGGCGACCCGGTGTTGTCGGCGGCGCCGCCCGGCGTGGACACCTGGTATCGGGGATCCGCTCGGCTCGGCGACCTGGTCGAGCAGATCCGCCGCAGCGGCGTGACGCCGACGGCGGTGCAGGTGGACACCTCGGCGTTCGCCGGGCCGACGATGGCGCAGGGCTGGGATGGGGCCGACGTCGACAACGGCGACATCGCGCCGATCGAGTCGGTGATGATCGACGCCGGGCGCATCCAGCCGAGCACGGTCAACTCCCGGCGGTCGCGAACCCCGGCGCTCGACGCCGGGCGAGAGCTGGCCAAGGCGCTGGGCCTCGATCCCGGCGCCGTGACGATCGCGACGGCACCCTCGGGGGCGCGGCAGCTCGCCGTCGTGCAGTCGGCGCCGCTGGTGCAGCGGCTGTCCGAGATGATGGACCACTCGGACAACGTGATGGCCGAGTGCATCGCCCGCGAGGTGGCGGCCGCGATCAACCGCCCGCGCAGCTTCGCCGGAGCGGCCGACGCGGTGACGAACCGGTTGAGCACCGCCCACGTCGACACCGGGGGCGTCACGCTGATGGATTCCAGCGGCCTTTCCGTCGACGACCGGCTCACCGCCAAGACCCTCGACGGTGTGCTGCAGGCCGCCGCCGGACCCGACCAGCCGACGCTGCGGGCGCTGTTGGATCTGCTCCCGATCGCCGCCGGTAGCGGGACGCTGGCCGACCGCTTCACCGACGCGGCCTCCAATCAGGGGCCGGCCGGCTGGTTGCGCGCCAAGACCGGCTCGTTGACCGCCATCAATGCCCTGGCCGGGGTGCTCACCGACCGCAGCGGGCGGGTGCTCACGTTCGCCGTCATCTCCAACGCCGCCGGTCCGAACGGCCGCAACGTGATGGACGCCCTGGCCAGCCGGCTCTGGTCGTGTGGTTGTTCATGAGCGCGCCCTCGGAGCTGACCCTCGGTACCGCTGTCGACTGGCGCTTCGCCGCCACCGTCGGTCAGCGGCTGGCCCGGCCCGGTCCGCCGTCCAGTGAATACACCCGGCGTCAGGTGATCGACGAGCTCACCAGTTCGGCCGCCAAGGCCGAACCGCCGGTGCGCGAGGTCACGGGCCTGGTCACCAACGGTGTCGTGCCCGCGGCCCGCATCGTCGACCGCCCCGAATGGATCGGCGCGGCGGCCGAGTCGATGCGGGTGATGATGAACGGGGCCGAGAAGCCGCGTGGGTTCCTGACGGGCCGCGTCACCGGCGCGCAGACGGGCGCCGTGCTGGCGTTCGTGTCGTCCGGAATCCTCGGTCAGTACGACCCGTTCGCCGCCGCGAAAGAGGGCTGCCTGCTGCTGGTGTATCCGAACGTCATCGCCGTCGAGCGGCAGCTACGGGTCAATCCCTCCGACTTCCGGTTGTGGGTCTGCCTGCACGAGGTGACCCACCGGGTGCAGTTCACCGCCAACCCGTGGCTGTCCGAGCACATGTCCCGCGCCTTGGCGCTGTTGACGCGGGACGCCGGTGAAGACATCGCGCAGGTGGCGAGCCGGCTGGCTGAGTACGTCCGCACCCGCGGCAACGGGACGGCCGACGGCAGCTCGTCGGGAATCGTGGGTCTGGTGCGTGCGCTGCAGTCCGAGCCGCAGCGGCAGGCCCTCGATCAGCTGCTGGTGCTCGGCACGCTGCTGGAGGGCCACGCCGACCACGTGATGGACGCCGTGGGGCCGATGGTGGTGCCGTCGGTGACCACCATCCGCCGTCGATTCGACGAGCGCCGCAATCGCAAGCAACCGCCGCTGCAGCGCCTGCTGCGCGCGTTGTTGGGGCTCGACGAGAAGCTCAACCAGTACACGCGCGGCAAGGCGTTCGTCGACCACGTGGTGGGGAAGGTCGGCATGGAACGGTTCAACGCGATCTGGACGGGTCCCGATACGCTGCCCCTGCCCGCCGAAATCGAGGAACCCCAGCGATGGATCGACAGGGTGCTGTAGGGCAGCTGCGCGCTGCCGTCGAGGCGTTCATCCAGGCCCATGTCGCCACGGCCGAACAATGGTGCGTGGCGCTGTCCGGCGGCCCGGATTCCCTCGCGCTCACGGCGGTGGCGGCCCAGCTGCTGCCCACCACCGCCGTGATCGTCGATCACGGCCTGCAACCCGACTCCGCCGCGGTCGCCGAGACCGCCCGGGCGCAAGCCGTCACCTTGGGATGCGTTGCGGCACAGGTCGTTCGCGTGCACGTCGGAAATGAAGGCGGTCCAGAGGCCGCCGCCCGTGCCGCCCGGTATGCGGCGTTGAGCGCGTACCACGGCGGACCGGTGCTGTTGGGCCACACGCTCGACGATCAGGCGGAGACGGTGCTGCTGGGGCTGGGCCGCGGGTCGGGCGTGCGGTCGATCGCCGGGATGCGCCCGTACGACGCGCCCTGGGGCCGGCCATTGCTGGGTGTGCGGCGCGCTGTGACCCACGCCGCGTGCCGCGAGCTGGGGCTGACCGCGTGGCAGGACCCGCACAACGTCGATCACCGCTTCACCCGGACCCGGCTGCGCCTGGAGGTGCTGCCGCTGCTCGAGGATGTGCTGGGCGGTGGGGTGGCCGAGGCGCTGGCCCGCACGGCCACGGCGTTGCGGGAGGACACCGAGCTCATCGACTCGCTCGCGGCCCAGGCGCTGCCCGAGGCGAAGGCGGGCGCGGGACTGCAGACGCAGGCGCTGGCCGTGCTGCCCGTCCCGGTTCGGCGCCGGGTGATCCGCGGCTGGCTCCTGGCGGGCGGCGCAACGGGCCTGACCGACAAGCAGATCCGCTCCGTCGACGCCCTTGTCACCGCCTGGCGCGGGCAGGGCGGGGTGGCGGTCGGGTCCGCACTGCGGGACGAGCGGCTGATCGCCGGGCGGCGCGACGGCCTGCTCACTCTGTGGCGCGAACCGGTTCGATAGGCGCAATACCGGGGTCGCCGTTGGTTATTCGGCCGTTGGCGTGGCACTCTGTGGGCGTGGCCCAGATCTCCTCGGCGATCACCCCCGCCCAGCCTGTGGAGCTGTACCCGGGGGACATCAAGTCAGTGCTGCTTACTGCCGAGCAGATCCAGGCGCGGATCGCCGAACTCGGTGAGGAGATCGGCGGGCAGTACCGCGACGCCATGACCGAGACCGGCCAGGATCTGCTGCTGATCACCGTGCTCAAAGGCGCCGTGATCTTTGTCACCGACCTGGCCCGGGCGATTCCGGTGCCCACCCAGTTCGAGTTCATGGCCGTCAGCTCCTACGGGACCTCGACGTCGTCTTCGGGTGTGGTGCGAATCCTCAAGGACTTGGACCGCGACATCCAGGGCCGCGACGTGCTGATCGTCGAGGACGTCGTCGACTCGGGCCTGACGCTGTCGTGGCTGCTGCGCAACCTCACCAGCCGCCATCCGCGTTCCTTGCGCGTCTGCACGTTGCTGCGCAAACCCGATGCCAAGGGGGCCAACGTCGACATCGCCTACGTCGGCTTCGACATCCCGAACGACTTCGTCGTGGGCTACGGCCTGGACTACGACGAGCGCTACCGCGACCTGTCGTACATCGGCACGTTGGACCCGAGGGTGTACCAGCAGTAGTCGCTAGTCGGCGATCGCAAGCGCGGCGAAGCCGGGCGCGGCGGGTCGCCGCCATCGCGCTAGTCCAACTCCCACACCGCGGTCACCGAAAAGCTCACCGTCTGCTGCCCGGGTGCCAGCGGGACCATGCTCGGCATGGCCTTCGGGGGCGCGGGTGGTCCCCCGGGTGTTGGTTCCGTCGCCTCCGAAATGGACAGCACCCTGCCCAGCCGAAGTCCGGACAGCTGGGCGTACTGCTCGGCGCGGTTTTTCGCGTCGTTGAACGCCCGCGCGCGGGCATCCTTGACCAGCTGCGAGTCATCGGCGATGGAGTAGCTGACCGACTTGATCCGGGTGGCGTCGCCGCCGGTGCCGACGATCAGGGCCAGCATCCGCGACGCGGCGTCGGGGGGGTGGATCTTGACCGTGATGGCGTTGGTCGCGCGGTACCCCGTGATGGTCTCGGTGCCGTTGGGTCCGGGATTGCTGAACTGCGGCTGCAGCGTGACCTCGGTCGTGCTGATGTCTTTGTGGTCGACGCCCGCGCCGACCAGCGCGTTGATGACCGCTTGCTGTCGGTCGTTGGTCTGGTTCATCGCTGCGGTCACGTCGGGTGCCGTGAACTCGATTCCGACGTCGGCGGTCAGGGTGTCCGGGACGCCCTGGACTTGCCCCGATCCGAAGACCGTGACCTGACGGGGATTGACCCCCGGCGCGGGCGCGGAAGGCGGGGAATCGCAGGCCGACACCATGGCGGCCGCCAATCCGGCGACGGCCAAGGCGATCAGCGTGCGGGCAAACCTCGGGGCTTTATTTGCGACCGGCATGCCTGGCACCCTAGCCGCTGGGGCGCCGCAGATGCTACGGGCCGGCCCCCGCCGTCCTGTTCGGCTGGCGTACGGGTTCGAAAACGATTGTTGTGCAAGCGTTTCAGTTGCTCTCGCCGTGGATGGCAAATCTCTCGGGCTGGCGTGGCGGCCACATATAAGTACATATATGACTCCAAACATATTGGTTTGCAATATCTTTCATATCCAACCCAAATGTTCCAGCATTTCTGTCCAGCAAAGTGAACAGTTATCGACTCGGTAATGAATTGGCGAGCCTGAGACTGTCTTCTCTGGACGCGACTGACCTAACGTGGCCAGGCGCCCGGCTCGATGCATGCGTGCGGGCTGAAAGCTGTTGATTCGAAGGGAATTAGAGGAGGGGAAATGTCTTATCTGATGGCGCAACCGGAAATCCTGGATGCGGCGGCCGGTGAACTGCACAGCATCAATGAGGCCGTGCGGGAGGGCAACTCGGCCGTGGCAGGCCCGACGACCGGGATCGTTCCCGCCGCCGCTGATGCGGTGTCGATGCTGACCGCCGCGCAGTTCTCCTGGCACGCAAAGCTCTTCCAGGAGATCAGCGCCGAGGCCGCCGCGGTTCGTGATCAGCTGGCGACGACGCTCGGCATCAGTGCCGGCTCGTACGCCGCCACGGAGATGGCCAACACGGCCGCGGTCGGTTAGGCGAGCACACATGCTGGATTTCGCGCAGTTGCCGCCGGAGGTCAACTCCGCGCTGATGTATTCCGGCCCCGGCTCGGGACCGCTGCTGGCCGCCGCGGCGGCCTGGGACGGGCTGGCCGCCGAGTTGCATTCCGCAGCATCCTCATACGGCTCGGCGATTGCGGGCCTTACCGACGGGCCATGGCAGGGGCCGGCTGCGTCGTCCATGCTGACGGCGGCCCTGCCGCAAGTGGCGTGGCTACGGGGCACCGCGGGGCGGGCGGAACATGCCGCCGCCCAAGCGGTGGCGGCAGCGGGAGCCTACGAGGCGGCGTTCGCCGAAACGGTGCCCCCGCTGGTGATTGCCACCAACCGGGCGCTGCTGATGGAGTTGCTGGCGACGAACCTCCTCGGGCAGAACACCGCGGCGCTCGCGGCGACCGAGGCGCAATACGGCGAGATGTGGGCTCAAGACGCCGCCGCGATGTATGGATACGCCGGCACGTCGGCCGCGGCGTCGACGTTGGCACCGTTCGAGCCCGCAGCGCCCAGCACCAACCCGGCCGGGGCCGCCAATCAGGCCGCGGCGGTGGCCCAAGCGGCCGGCAGCGGTGGAGGTAACAGCATGCAGGGGCTAGACACGGTGCCTCAGGCGTTGTCGTCGCTGGCCGGGTCGGCGAACAATCCCAATCCCGCGTTTTCCCTCGGCGGAATCGCCCTCAACCCCGAGGGCGACGGGCTCGTCGTCAGCGGTCCGTTGGGTGATTTGTTGGAGGGTCTGACCGGGTCGCAAACCCTTGACGCCAGTACGCCCTTTGACGCGTTCATCCGGTTGATTTCGCCGACCCGGCTATTCACCACCTCGTTCAAAGACATCCAAGGTATTGCCCAGGGCATGATCCCCGCCGCGAAGTCCGCGGCCGAGGGTGCCGCCAAAGCCGCGGAAGCGGCTCTGCCCGCGGCCATTGCAGGGCCGGGCCTGGGTTCGATCGGCTCGATCGGCGGAGCCGTCGGCAAGGCCGCATCGATCGGTGGGTTGTCGGTGCCGGCGGCATGGACCAGCGCGGCCCCGGCGGCGCCACCGGTCACCTTGGCTCTCAACGGCCTCACTGCTGCGTCGGCTATGGAACCTGCCACGAACGCGGTTGGCGGGGTGCCGATGATGCCTGTTGGCGGGACGGGGCGTAGTGCAGCGGCCCACTTCGTCGCGCCGCGATACGGTTTCAAGCCCACGGTCATTGCTCAACCACCCGCGGGGGGCTGATTCGAGACGCACTCGCTCCGCGCGTCAGAAGGGTGGGATCGTCCGGGACGGGTTCCACGGCCGGCTCGTCGGGAATCCAGTCCGGCGGTAGTTCTTCGGGCTCTTTGGGATCGTTCACCCAAGTGCAGAAGGGGCTGGTGCTAGGTGTGCCTTTGAATGCGAAGAGCATGTCGCGCATGTGATTACGGAATTGCGCGCCGCGATTTCGTGCCCGTCCGCGACGGCCAGCACTACAGACACGGCGGAGGACGTTTGGTAAAGCGCATAATCCGGTCAGGTGTTGTCCACAGGTCGATCGTTTGAACCACCCAGTACGCGGCGAACTCGAGGATCAGCGCCACCTCGGCCAGAAGGCCCCAATGGCCGCCCAACCCTCTTGAGTAATGAACCCAGAGAACTGCAATTAACGTAGCCAGCATCAGCCAGGCAATCCCCCAGTAGATGCGCTTGTAACCGCGCTGATGCGGTGACTTCGACGGGTCCTCTCGCCCGACGACGTATGCGGTGCAGAACGTGGTGGCGATGAAGGCCGAGAGCAGTAGTACTGCGGCTGCACCGTGTGCGTACTCCTTGAACGTGTCCCGAAAGAAGATCAGCGCAATCAGGCCGAGCACCATAATCAGCCAGAAAACGCACAGCGACACTATTCCCCCCGGCCTTCGCTTCCGCGGGGGGCGACCGCGCCTCCATTGGTCCAGCATCACCGACCAGATCACCAAATAGCCCAGACCCAATGCGATGGCGACCGCCCAAACATTGGGCAGCATGGCGGCCTTGGCATTGTCGTCGAAGTCGAGCGGCAGATTAGCTGGCCCGGGGCACAGGTCGTCGGGTCGAGGCTGCGGCACTATCGCGGCGGTCAATGCGCTGACCCCGGCCAGAGTCAACAAGACATCCTCGGTGTCGGTGCTGCCCCTATAGATGATGAATAGCGTGCCGAGCGCCAGGAGCGCGGCGACGACGATGCTGTGCGCGGACGTGTAATAGTAAGTGCTGATGGCCGATTGCCAGCAGGGTGCCGATATCCTTTCGATGATCACGCCCGCAGCGAGCATCACCATTAGTACGACCATGGCGACGCGTAAGTCACGGTATATGGCAAGCGTCATGGGAGTCCGACGCGGGCCTTGGCCGCCCGTGCCCGTTGGCTGGCTCACGCTGCCCACACTTCCGGATGACTAACGCTTTCGCCCTTTTGGTTCGCTTCAGTCATGTCCGTACCTGTTTGTCGACGATGTCGGGTGATATGGCTGACTGCACAGGATTTTAGGGATATTCGTCTAACGGCGTGCAGCTATGGGGTTTCTGATTTGAAGTCGCGCCGCGGCGCCGTTTTGAGAGCGGATATCCCGCAAGAGTTACCGTGCCGTCGGCCAGTTGCTTATCGCGCCACTCGCCGAAGGGTTTAAGTCGATGATGGGAGCGACGCGGAATTACTCTCTTGAGTAATTCACCCCATGTCAACCCAAAAGGTCAGGGCCAAGACACCGGCACCAGCCACGGCCAGGAGGATCACATCGAACGGGCGAAGACGCGGGGGTTCTGCTGCACCGATCCGAATCTCGCGAGCGATAAGGAAGAGTGGAACCGTCACACTGATGGCGACGAAGAACCCGCCGACGATGTAGAGCCAGACGAATCGCACGCCGTACTTCCTGGCTTCGACGACCATGAGGATGGCGACGGACATACCTAGCATCAGGGCGTCGGCGGTGAGATTGCGCGACGACGCGTTGACCCTTGTGTCGTGCCAGAAATTGTCGAAGAACGCGGCAAGGCCGCTGTGTGTGTACGCGACGGTCTGACTCCACGTCGCAACAAGCGCCAGCACCGCGATCAGCGCGTACACGGCGCACAACACTTTGCGGGACGTGGGAATGGATGCCGGTTGCACCTGCTCTGTTGTTGTCACGACCACACGCTAGAGGAACACGACCGCTCGCTAAAGCAATTTGAACCGATGATGTTGTCGGCAAAGGTATTTGAGGTTGTCCGCGACGGTCCGCCACCCGCAGCCGGATTGCGGTGGCTGAACGGAATGGTGCGGTCGAGGTCGCAGACAACGGCCGGCCGGCTGCACCCGGGGAAGCGACAGGTGAGATCGCGGCACCGGACGGCGGACGGTTGATAGCGCAGGGCCTCGACCGGACTCGTCATCGGATCGGCGACGAAAGGATGCGGCCGCGGCCAGTTGGCGCACTTGCTCGGCGGATGACGCCGTCGCCCTCCAGTAGCCGGGCTCGGCGCCATCGGAATGGACGGTCCGTTCGCTGGCCACCACGTTGATGACCACCTGATCAGTTTCTCGTCGTGACCAGATCGCTGCGGCTGATGATCAAGCGCACCGTGCGCCAGTCCGTCCGGCCCTTCCCGAGCAGGGCCGCAACTTTCGGCAGCCTGGTGTCCAGCGCCTCCGCGTACGACACCAGATAGCCCGCCGCCACGGGCGAGAGGTTCATCGCGGCGGCGACCTCGGCAGCGGTCTGCTCGAAGCCGTCGATTGCCGCGTATTTATGGTCCAACTCGGGCCGCTCGGCGGTGGCCACCCGATGCCGCAGCAATGCTGCTACCGCAGCCAGCCGGCGGGCCACCAGCATGGTTCCTGCCGGTGCGACTACTCGATCAGCTCCACCAGGGCGGCGGGATTCGGCGGTGTATCGAACATACGCTCGATAGCATGCCCCGGCACTGACACGCAGCGTCGACCGGAAGCGACTCAGCCGCCCGAGCCCTCCGCCGTGGGATTCGGCATCAACACTCGCTGGCGGGTCGTGGCGCGGAACGGATCCAGCGACTGCCCGTCACCCAACGCCGCATGCACATCTTCGGGCGTGATCAGGCCCAGTTCCACCTGTAGCCAGGTAGCGCTGAGCCCGAACGCGTGCGCGGCGCGCCTGGCCTCCTCGGCGTCGGGGAAGTCGTCGGCGTTCGCGCGACCGGCGCCCCCATACCACCGTCCTTTGGTGACGCCACAGGCGTCGCGCAACTGCTCGACCGTGATGTCGCGGTTCAGCGTCGCCTCGAGCAGGCGCTTGAGTCCCCAGCCTGCGGAGTTAGTGCGTGGCATCCGTCCAGAGTAACCCGGTGCCGAAAGACGGGCAAAGCATCTAGATCTGCGAGTCGATGACGAAAAATAAGAAATTAGTACTTAGTACTAGACATAGATTCCTAATTTATGACATAGTCTCCGGAAGCACGACGGGACACCCCAGATCCAGGCATTCAATGAGGAGAAGACACATGTCGTTCGTGACCACACAGCCGGACCTGCTGCTAGCCGCGGCCGGCCAGCTGCAGGCGATCGGCTCCGCGGTAACCGCCGCGAACTCGATGGCCGCGTTTTCGATCACCGGAGTGGTTCCGGCGGCGGCCGACGAAGTCTCGGCGATGACTGCGGCCGCCTTCGCCGGTTACGGCCAGCAGTATCAGGCGATCAGCGCCCAGGCCAGCATGATTCATGAGCAGTTCGTCAGCGCGTTGGGACGCAGCGCCGATTCGTACGCAGCCACCGAGGCTGCCAATCGGACGCAGATGGTGGGGGGCCACGTCGCCCCCGCCCGTATGGCGCCTGTCGCGCCCGCTCGCCCCGCACCCGCCGCGCCCGCTCACGTTTCGCCACCTGCGCCGCGCCGCGTGACCCCGAACGCCCCGGGCCGGGCAGTGCCCGGCGCCCCGGTCGGCTCGGGCCCGGCCGCGCCCGGACCCCTGGGGGCGGCGACGCCCGTCGGCGCGGGCTGGCAAGGGGGCGGCGGTTACGGCGCTGGCAATTACGGCGCCCACCCCGCACCGCAGCACGGCGGCTATGCCAATGCCAATTACGGCCACATGACACGGCAGCACGGCGGATACGCCAATGCCAATTACGGCGCCCACCCGGCACCGCAGCACGGCGGCTACGCCAATGCCAATTACGGCGCTCACCCGGCGCCCGCCGGCCACGTCGCAGGTGCGGAATTGGCGGCCGGTCAGCACATCTCGCCTTCGCAGCTGGCGCCGACGGCGCCCGTCCACCGGATGCCGCTGGCGGCCGCCGCGATACCGGCCGAACACGTCGCCCCCATGCACCTGCCCGCCGGCATGCCCAACGAACACGTCGTGCAGGCGCACGCCGCCCTCAAAGCTGCCGGCCCGAAGCCCATGCCGGCGCTGGCATAGCGAAACGACATAGAGAAAAGGAAGGTAGTCATGGATTTCGGTGCGATGCCCCCGGAGGTCAATTCGGGCCTGATGTACGCGGGCCCCGGCCCAGTGTCAATGCTGGCGGCGGCGACCGCGTGGGAGGGGCTCGCCGCGGAGCTGCGTTCAGCCGCGACGAGCTACGGGACGGCGATCCTCGAGCTCACCGATGCCGCCTGGCAGGGCCCGTCGTCGGAAGCGATGGCGGCCGCCGCATCCCCCTACGTGGCCTGGATGCACGCCACGGCGGCGCAGGCCGAGCAGGCTGGTATGCAGGCGACCGCAGCCGCCGTCGCGCACGAGGTGGCGTTTGCGGCGACCGTGCCTCCGCCGGTGATCGCGGCCAACCGCGCCTTGCTGATGCAGCTCATCGCGACCAACTTTCTGGGCATCAACACACCGGCGATCGCGGCCACTGAGGCGCAGTACGGCGAGATGTGGGCCCAGGACACGATGGCCATGTACGCCTACGCCGGCTCCTCGGCGGCGGCGGCCATGCTGGCGCCGATGACGGTCGCCCCGCCCACCACCAATCCCGGCGGGGTCGCGGCCAGCGCCATGGCGGCCGGCGAGGCCAACATGCAGGGGTTGGCCACCCAAGCGACCATGGGGTTGCCGTCGACGCTCAGTTCGTCCGCCTCGTCGCTGGCCAGTAGCTTCCCGTCGGCGATCAGCAGTCTCACCGGCCTGCTCGGCATGCCCTTCGGACAGGGTGGCGGCACCGCCACATCGGGACTGGGCGGGATCACCGCGTCCAACGCGGGCCTTGCGAGCGGCGTGGGCGCATCCTCCCCGGTGGGGCTGGCCGATATGCAACGTTTCCGTCCCGGCCAGCCGCTAGTACCCGCACCGCAGAGGCTGTCGCCGGCGGCAAGTTTCGGCCAGGCCTCATCCGTCGGGGGCCTCTCGGTTCCCCCGAACTGGACCGCGGCGACTTCCCAAGTTGCCGCACCCGCCGGGGCTCCCCTGTCGGGAGCCGGCGCGGCGGCTCGAATGCTGAGACCCCCGCATAGCTCCGCGACCCAAACGGGCGGCATGGAGATGCGCGGATTCGGCGCCACCATGCCGGCTCCTGCCAGCGTATTGCCGCGCGTGGTCGGATAACGGAAAGGAGAAAAGACTGAACGCATCGGCAGCCAAACTTCCAGCTTGACAACAACTTTCGAAGGAGACATGTAATGACAACACGATTCATGACCGATCCGCACGAAATGCGGGCGATGGCGGGCCGCTTCGAGGTGCACGCCCAGACGGTTGAGGATGAGGCTCGCAAGATGTGGGCGTCCTCGATGAACATCGCCGGCTCCGGCTGGAGCGGTCAGGCGCAGGCCACCTCGTACGACACCATGGGTCAGGTCGATCAAGCGTTCCGCAACATCGTCAACATGCTGCACGGCGTCCGCGACGGACTGGTTCGAGACGCGAACAACTACGAGCAGCAAGAGCAGGCCTCACAGCAGATCCTGGGCAGCTAGCCCACCAACCAAAACAGGAGACGATTGACGATGACCATCAACTATCAATTCGGCGATGTCGACACTCACGGGGCCACCATCCGCGCGCAGGCCGCGTCTCTGGAGGCTGAGCACCAGGCCATCGTTCGCGATGTGCTTGCGGCCGGGGACTTTTGGGGCGGTGCCGGTTCGGTGGCCTGCCAGGAGTTCATCACCCAGTTGGGCCGCAACTTCCAGGTGATCTATGAGCAGGCCAACGCCCACGGGCAGAAGGTGCAGAGCGCCGGCAGCAACATGGCCAGCACCGACAGCGCCGTCGGCTCCAGCTGGGCCTGACGGCCTAAGGAGTGACGAGGACTTTGCAGTGTCGCTCGGGGTCGGCGAGGTCGTCAAAGGCCGCGCCGACCCCGTCGAGGCCGACCTCGCCGGTAATCAGCGGGGTCGCGTCGATGTCGCCCTCGGCCAGCGCGCGCAGCGAGTCGGTGAACTCCTCCGGGGTGTAGGCGAGCACGAATTGAACACTGATCTCTTTGGCAATCGCGAAGAACGGATGCACTGTGTCGGGCTGCATGCAAACACCGGCGACTACCAGGCGGGTGCCGGGCCGGGCCCGAAGCAACACGTCGTCGATGATCCCCGGCACTCCCACCGCCTCGAACACCACCGCGGGTTTGACCGAGTCGAACGGCGAACCCTGTGCGGCATCGAGCGCCCGATGGGCGCCCATGGCGGCGGCGAGTTCGCGCCGCTTCGGCGAAAAGTCCGCCGCGACAATGTTTTCGACGCCTCGGGCACGCAGGGCAGCGATGATCGCGATGCCGATCGGGCCGCAGCCGATGACCAGCGCCGTCTCGCCCGGCGCGATGTTGGACTTGTTGACGGCGTGCAACCCCACCGCCATCGGCTCGGTCAGCGCCGCATGTTTGAAGTCCAGGCCGTTCGGGATGGGGAGCAGCAGCGGTGCCGAGAGCAGCATTCGTTCGGCGTAGCCGCCGATTGTGCTGTTGCTGTAAACGATTGGCTCCACGCCCTTGGCGGACAGCAAGACCGGAAGCGAGGTGACCAGCGTTCCCGGCGGGTGGGTTTCGGTGTCGGGCCCGGCGTCGAGCACCTCGGCGCTGAACTCGTGTCCCATGAAGACGTCGTGGCCCAGGTCGACGTGCATGCCGCCCGCACCCGCGGCCACTCGATTGCTCATTTCCAGCACCTGTGCGCCGTGAGCGGCGAAATGCAGGTCGGACCCGCAGATTCCGCACGCCCGCACGCCGACGAGCACCTGCCCTGCCTCGGGCACGGGCTCCGGCACGTCGTCCCGGTAGACCATCCGTCCATCTCGCAGTACCGCCGCGCGCATCAGCTTCCCGCGCCCTTCTGCTCCTCGACATGCTCAGTGATGGCTTTCACCACGGCCTCACCCGCTCGGCCGATCAGCTGGTCGCGATTGCCCTTGGCCCAGTCGTGGGATGACCGCGCCGCCTCGAGCTGGCCCTTGAAATGGGGAATCACCTTGCGCGCCATCAGGTCGTAGCAGTGATAAGTCGCCTCGGGGGACGCCCAGTCGTGGCCGAGCATCAGCAGCGTGCCGAACCCGCCTGAGCGGTCGAGCAAGTCTTCGATGTGGGCGATCGCGTCGTCGGGGGTACCTATGCAGCAATTGCCCTTGGCCGCGTAATCCTCGACGAACTCGTGCGGTGTCTGGGCGCCCTCCACGGCGTTGGCCAACGGGACGAACCCCGCCGCGCCGAAGTAGTTGGCGAAATCCTGTAACCCGTAGGTGCAATCGTCGATGGCCTGCTCGCGGCTGTCCGCGATGTGCATGATGCTCAGAACACGCCAGTCGGACCGATTTGGCTCGTCGCGTCCGACTTTTGCGGCCTGCTCGCGCACCACGTCCCAGGTGATTTCCAGAGCTGCGTAGCCACCCGGCACCGACATCGACAGTGATAACAACGACGTGCCCAGTGCACCCGCCAGCCGCGGCCCGGACGGCGAAATCATTGCCGCCGTTGAGATTTCCGGGTAGGGCCAGGTGTAGGGCCGGATGTGCAACTGCGCGTCACGCAAGGTGAACCAGTCGGCATGACGGTCTATTCGCTCGGAGGGCCCGGCGCGGAACAGCGCGAGGATCGCTTCCAACGACTCCTGCATCATGTGCCGTTGGTCGACCGGGTCGATGCCCATCATGTAGGCATCCGATGGCAACGCGCCGGGGCCGGTGCCGAACATCACCCGGCCGCGGGTGAGGTGGTCGAGCAACACCCAGCGATCGGCCACCATCAGCGGATGATGGTAGGGCAGCGAAACCACCCCGGTGCCCAACCGGATGTGCTTCGTCCGCTCGGCCGCCGCCGCGATGAAAACTTCCGGGCAGGCGATCAATTCGTAGCCACCGGAGTGGTGTTCGCCGAACCAGGCTTCGTCGAAGCCGAGCCGATCCAGCGCGACCACGCGTTCCATGTCGTATTCCAAAGCCACCGTTGGCGATTGGCCAATCGGGTGAAACGGTGTGATGAAGACACCGAAGCGCAGGGGGGCACTCATCGCAGCTCCAATTCGTTGAGGAAGTCCAGTAGGGCCGCGTTCACCTCGTCCGGGCGCTCCTGCTGCAGCCAGTGTCCCGCGTCGTCGATCATGACCTGACGGTAGGGGCCGGTGATCAACTGCGACGCGCGGTCGGCGCGGGTGAACGTCAGCACCGGATCGGCGGTCCCACCGATAAAGAGCGCAGGCACAGTGATTTTGGCGTCGGCCAGCTCCGGGGTGGTCTCCCAATTGCGGTCGAAATTGCGATACCAGTTCAGGCCGCCGGTGAACCCGGTGCGAGAAAACTCGCTGATGTAGTGGTCGAGCTCATCCTGGCTGAGCCAGTCCGGCAGCCGGTCGGGTTCCGGAAGGCGATCGATGAATCCCTCGGTACCCGGCGCTACCATGCGTGCCGCGGAGAGCGGGTCATCCGACGTGCGCAGCCCGCCCAGCATCCGGCGGATCGTGCGGGCGGGATCACCGTTGAGCTCCGCGTCGGCGACGCCCGGCTCCTGGAAGTACAGGATGTAAAAGAACTTGTCGCCTAACATCTTGCGCCACGCCTTCGTCGGCGCAACGTGCGAGCGGGGCACCGCCGGGACGCTGAGCGCGGCGACGGCGGCGACCCGATCCGGGTGCAGCAATGGCGCATTCCACACCACGGCGGCGCCCCAGTCGTGTCCGATCCAGACAGCGCGTTCGGCGCCGACATCGTCGAGAAGACCGACTAAGTCGGCCGTCAGCTGGTGGATGTCGTAAGCCTCGATGGCGTCCGGGCGCGAGGAGCCGCCGTAGCCGCGCTGATCCGGTGCCAGCACGTGGTAGCCGGCCTCGGCGAGGACCGGTATCTGGTGGCGCCACGAATAGGCCAGTTCGGGAAAGCCGTGGGCCAAGATCACCGCGGGTGCGCCGCGCTCTCCCGCCTCAGCCACCCGCAGCTGCACACCGTTGGTCTCGACTAACCGTTCGGTTGATTTGAGCACCATGTCACCAAAGCACACCCCCCACCGGGCTGAGAAGTATTCGCGTTTGATCGCGATTTGCATTCCAACGGCTTTGGTCGCCTGGTAGATATCGCCGTGAGCGCTCGCACGACTGAAGGCAGGTGAACCCGGAAATGAAGCGGCTCGACCACGTCGTCCTCTGGACGCGAGATCCGCGCGCGTCGATGGATTTCTACACCAGGGTGGTTGGCTTGGAGCCGGTCCGGTTTGCCGAGTTCGAGGCGGGCGATGCGCCGTTCCCCAGCGTGCGGGTATGTGAGGAATCGATCATCGACTTGTCGCCGCGTGCCGCTGTCGCCACCACCGAGTCGATGACACGGGCGCAAGGCAGCGCCGGCTATCCGGTGAACCACGTTTGCCTGGCTTTGTCGAAGGCCGAGTACGAGGCACTGGATCAGCGTCTGCAAGCCGAAGGAGTGGACACCAGCGCGCGGTTGAGTCGCACTTTTGGGGCCCGCGGCTGGGCGCCGCAGGGGTACTACTTCACCGATCCGGACGGCAATGTGATCGAGGCCCGGTATTACGAGTAGCGAAACTCTAGAAGGGTCCGCCCGCCATCGAACGTCACGCTGGCGTGGCCACCACCGGCCACCGTCGCGCTGGCGTGACGCTCGGCACGCCCCCGGGGGAACCCCCGCTCGTTATATCGACAACGGCGATGACCCGGCCCCCGCAAGCGGGCGGTACCCCCAGCGCCCGGCTCTGCCGGAGCTGGCGATCGCCGCGGCGACAATGGTGGCGACCCGTTGCGCTCCGGCTCTGCCGGAGCTGGCGATCGCCACTAGCGGTAACCTGGACGTTTCTAGCTGCGTGTATATCGGGGAAGGACCTGGCCGGCAAGGCCGATGATTGATGAACCGGAAAAACGTTATTCGCACCATCACGGCGATTGCAGTCGTGGTGCTGCTCGGTTGGTCGTTCTTCTACTTCAGCGACGACACCCGCGGCTATAAGCCAGTCGACACGTCGGTAGCGGTGGCGCAGATCAACGGCGACAACGTCAAGAGCGCTCAGATCGACGATCGCGAGCAGCAGCTGCGGCTGACCCTGAAAAAGGGCAACAACGACACCGACAATTCCGACAAGGTCATCACCAAATACCCGAGCGGGTACGCGGTCGACCTTTTCAACGCGCTGAGCGCTAAGAACGCAAAGGTCAGTACGGTCGTCAACCAGGGCAGCATCCTGGGCGAGCTGCTGGTCTACGTATTACCGCTGCTGTTGCTGGTGGGCCTGTTCGTGATGTTCTCCCGGATGCAGGGCGGCGCCCGCATGGGCTTCGGCTTCGGCAAGTCGCGCGCCAAGCTGCTCAACAAGGACATGCCCAAGACCACGTTCGCCGACGTTGCGGGCGTCGACGAGGCCGTCGAAGAGCTTTACGAGATCAAGGATTTCCTGCAGAACCCCGGCCGCTATCAGGCGCTGGGCGCCAAGATCCCCAAGGGCGTGCTGCTTTACGGCCCACCCGGGACCGGCAAGACGCTGCTGGCCCGTGCCGTGGCCGGGGAAGCGGGAGTTCCGTTCTTCACCATTTCCGGGTCCGACTTCGTCGAGATGTTCGTCGGCGTCGGCGCGTCGCGGGTACGCGACCTTTTCGAGCAGGCCAAGCAGAACAACCCGTGCATCATCTTCGTCGACGAGATCGACGCGGTGGGCCGCCAGCGCGGCGCCGGGCTCGGCGGTGGCCACGATGAGCGGGAGCAAACGCTGAACCAGTTGCTGGTCGAGATGGACGGGTTCGACCCGCGGGCCGGCGTCATCCTGATCGCGGCCACCAACCGGCCCGACATCCTCGACCCCGCGCTGCTGCGGCCCGGCCGCTTCGACCGGCAGATCCCGGTGTCCAACCCGGACCTGGCGGGTCGCCGCGCGGTGCTGGCAGTGCATTCGAAGGGCAAGCCCATCGCCCCCGACGCCGACCTCGACGGATTGGCCAAGCGGACCGTCGGCATGACCGGTGCCGACCTGGCCAATGTCATCAATGAGGCCGCGCTGCTGACCGCACGGGAGAACGGCACCGTCATCACCACCGCCGCGCTCGAAGAGGCGGTGGACCGGGTGATCGGCGGGCCGCGCCGCAAGGGCCGCATCATCAGCGAGCAGGAAAAGAAGATCACCGCCTACCACGAGGGCGGCCACACCCTGGCCGCCTGGGCGATGCCCGACATCGAGCCGATCTACAAGGTCACGATCCTGGCCCGCGGACGCACCGGCGGTCACGCGGTGGCGGTGCCCGAGGAAGACAAGGGCCTGCGGACACGCTCGGAGATGATCGCGCAGCTGGTGTTCGCGATGGGCGGGCGTGCGGCCGAGGAACTGGTGTTCCGGGAGCCGACGACCGGCGCGGTGTCCGACATCGAGCAGGCCACCAAGGTGGCCCGCGCGATGGTCACCGAGTTCGGGATGAGTTCCAAGCTGGGTGCGGTCAAATACGGCACCGAACACGGCGACCCGTTCCTGGGCCGCACCATGGGGACGCAGGCCGACTACTCCCACGAGGTCGCCCGCGACATCGACGACGAAATCCGCAAGCTCATCGAGGCGGCCCACACCGAGGCGTGGGAGATCCTCACCGAATACCGCGACGTACTCGACACGCTGGCCGGCGAGCTGCTGGAAAAGGAAACGCTGCACCGCGCCGAGTTGGAGGGCATCTTCGCCGACGTCGAAAAGCGGCCCCGACTCACCATGTTCGACGACTTCGGTGGCCGCATCCCGTCCGACAAACCGCCGATCAAGACGCCCGGCGAGCTGGCCATCGAGCGCGGCGAGCCGTGGCCACCACCGGTTCCCGAACCGGCTTTCAAGGCGGCCATCGCGCGGGCCAGCCAAGCCGCCGCGGCCGCGGGAGCGGACGCCGACCGAAACAACAACGGCGGCAATGGTTCTCAAGGGAACGGCCCCCGCCCGGGCGTGCCGCACGGCCCCACCCAACCGGACTACGGTGCGCCGGCGGGCTGGCACGCGCCGGGATGGCCACCACATGATCAACAGCCCAACTGGTATCCGCCGCCCCAGGCCCCGCAGCAGCCCTACTGGCCGCAGCCGGCGGGGAACCACCCGGGTTATCCGGGCCACCCCGCTCGTCCGGGTCAGCACGGTCCGCAGGGTCAGGCGCAGCCCCCTTACCCGCCGTATCCGCCTTACCCGCCGCCCGGGCTGCCCGACCCGAATGGTGGAAAGTCTCCCGACCAGCAGGACGACGACGTGAGCCGATCCAACCCACCGGCGCACGGCTGACGAACGGAGGATTCGATGGCCTTAACTGGTTTGGGGCCCGACACAGCCACTCCCACGACTCGGGTGTTTGACCAGGCGCGCGCCGAAGCCGCGGTCCGGGAATTGCTGTACGCCATCGGCGAGGACCCGGACCGGCACGGTCTGCGGGAAACGCCGGCTCGCGTCGCCCGTGCCTACCAGGAGATGTTCGCCGGGCTCTACACCGATCCCGACAGCGTGCTGAACACGATGTTCGACGAAGACCACGATGAACTGGTGCTGGTGAAGGAAATCCCGCTGTACTCCACCTGCGAGCACCACCTGGTGTCGTTTCACGGTGTGGCCCACGTCGGCTACATCCCTGGCAACGACGGCCGGGTGACCGGGCTGTCGAAGATCGCGCGACTGGTCGACCTTTACGCCAAGCGACCGCAGGTGCAGGAGCGGCTGACCAGCCAGGTCGCCGACGCCCTGATGAAGAAACTCGATCCGCGCGGCGTGATCGTCGTGATCGAGGCCGAGCACCTGTGCATGGCCATGCGCGGCGTCCGCAAGCCCGGCGCGGTCACCACCACCTCGGCGGTACGCGGACAGTTCAAATCCAACGCCGCTTCCCGAGCCGAAGCCCTCGATCTCATCCTGCGTAAGTGAGTCGGCGCCTGTGCGGGTTATGGGAGTCCTGAACGTCACCGACGACTCGTTCTCCGATGGCGGCCGCTATCTCGACACCGGCGACGCAGTGGCGCACGGACTGGCGCTGGCCGCCGACGGCGCGGACATCGTCGATGTCGGGGGGGAGTCGACTCGCCCCGGCGCCACCCGGATCGACCCGGGGGTGGAGACCGCTCGTGTGATCCCCGTCGTCAAAGAGCTTGTGGCAGAGGGAATTACGGTGAGTATCGACACCATGCACGCGGGCGTCGCGCGGGCGGCGCTGCAGAATGGCGCGCGGATCGTCAACGATGTGTCGGGCGGTCGTGCAGATCCCGCGATGGCGCCACTGCTGGCCGACGCCGGGGTGCCCTGGGTGCTTATGCATTGGCGGTCGGTGTCGGCCGATCGCCCGCATGCGGCCCCGCACTACGACGACGTGGTCGCCGAAGTGCGCGCCGAGCTGCTCGCCAGCGTTGATGCCGCGGTGGCCGCCGGCGTGGACCCCGCCAACATGGTGATCGATCCGGGGCTCGGGTTCGCCAAGACGGGTCAACACAACTGGGCGCTGCTGCGCGCGTTGCCGCAGCTGGTCGACACGGGGATCCCGGTGCTCCTGGGCGCCTCACGCAAACGGTTCCTCGGTACGTTGTTAGCCGGGCCGGATGGCTCGCCGCGCCCGCCCGCCGGCCGCGAGACTGCGACCGCGGTGATCTCCGCGCTGGCAGCGTTGTACGGAGCGTGGGGTGTTCGCGTGCACGACGTGCGGGCCACGACCGACGCGCTCAAGGTGGTGGGGACCTGGACGCAGAGCGAAACGCAGCAGACCGACCTGGCTGGAGACAATGGCTGATCGAATCGAATTGCGGGGGTTGACGATTCGTGGAAGACACGGAGTTTTCGATCACGAGCGGGCCGACGGGCAAGAGTTTGTTGTCGATATGACCGTGTGGATCGACCTCGCCGGGGCCGCCGCCAGCGACGAGCTGGCCGACACCTACGACTACGCCGCCCTGGCCGAGCTGGCGACCGACGTCGTGGCCGGACCGCCGCGCAACTTGATCGAAGCGGTCGGTGGCGAGATCGCCGACCGGGTGATGGAAGACGACAGAGTGCACGCCGTCGAGGTGGTGGTGCACAAGCCGCAGGCCCCGATCCCGCAGCAGTTCGCCGACGTCGCGGTGGTGGTGCGGCGGTCGCGGCGCGGTGGTCGCGGTTCGGTGGTTCCGGTGGAGCGGCGCCTATGACGTGGGTGGTGCTGTCCATCGGCTCCAACCTGGGCGACCGACTGGCGCGCCTGCAGTCGGTCGTCGACGGGCTGGATGAGAAGGTGCTCGCGGTGTCGCCGGTGTATGAGACCGATCCGTGGGGCCGGGTCGATCAGGCGCCGTTTCTCAACGCGGTGCTGATCGCCAACGATCCGGGGTGCGACGGGCAGTGCTGGCTGCGCCGAGCCCAGGAATTCGAGCGGGCGGCGGGCCGCGTGCGCGGCGAGCGCTGGGGCCCGCGCACCCTCGACGTCGACCTGATCGCCTGTTACGGCGAGGCGGAGGTGGTCTCCCGCGAGAACAACCTGACGCTGCCGCATCCGTTGGCCCATTTGCGGGCCTTCGTCATGATCCCGTGGATTGCCATCGACCCCGATGCCCAGCTGACCGTCGGCGAGGGCCCGCGACCGGTTGCGAGCCTGCTCGCCGAACTGGAGCCGGCCGACCGGGAAAGCGTTCGGTTGACCAGCCTGACGCTCGACCGGGCCGGCCCGGGACCGGAAGCCTGATGGGCCCGACCCGCAAACGTGACCTCACGGCCGCGGTCGTCGCCGCTGCGGTGGTGGGTTATCTGCTGGTGAATGCCCTCTACCGGTGGTTTCCGCCCATCACGGTCTGGACGGGCCTGTCGCTGCTGGCGGTGGCCATCGCGGAAGCCTTATGGGCGCGCCACGTGCGGGCCAAGATCACCGACGGCGAAATCGGCGTTGGCACCGGCTGGCTGCACCCGCTGGCGGTGGCGCGCAGCCTCATGGTCGCCAAGGCGTCGGCCTGGGTGGGCGCGCTGGTGCTGGGCTGGTGGGTCGGCGTGCTCGTGTATTTCCTGCCGCGGCGGTCCTGGCTGCGTTCGGCCGCCGAGGACACCAGCGGCGCCGTGGTCGCGGCCGTCAGCGCGCTGGCGTTACTCGTCGCCGCGCTGTGGCTGCAGCATTGCTGCAAGTCCCCGCCGGATCAGACCGAGCACGGTGAAGGCGCGGAAAACTAGCCCACACGTATGCCGTCGACAACCCGCGTGAGAATCGCCGGACTAGGGCGACACGCTGAATGACCTCGCGCAGGTACAGTCAGGCCATGACCGTTCTGTCCCGCGGCGCCCGCGTTCGGCGCGGCGGCCGCAGGCCGGGTTGGGTGCTCTTGACCGCGTTGCTGGTCCTCGCGATGGGGGCCAGTTCCGCACTGGTTTTCACCAATCGGGTGGAACTCCTCAAGCTCGCTGTAATCCTGGCGCTGTGGGCCGCAGTCGCCGGTGCCTTCGTATCGGTGCTGTACCGCCGCCAGAGCGACGCGGATCAATCCCGCGTCCGCGACCTGAAGCTGGTGTACGACCTGCAGCTGGATCGCGAAATTTCGGCCCGTCGCGAGTATGAACTGACCGTGGAGTCCCAGCTGCGCCGCGAGTTGGCTTCCGAGCTGCGCGCTCAGGCCGCCGACGACCTGGCCGAGCTGCGGGCGGAGTTGAGCGCGTTGCGCACCAGCCTGGAGATCCTGTTCGACACCGACCTCGCGCAGCGCCCGGCCTTGGAGACGCCAGAGACCGAGGCGCCACGCGAGCGCGCCTACAGCGAGTGGGACCGCAACGGCGAAACCCCGCGTGACGCGCCCTATGACTGGGTCGCCAGCGACCGGGTCACCTCCGTCCCCCAGGACAACCAGCCGGGCCGTGCCGACGAAACGGCGATCATCGACGTGCCCGAGGAACCGCTGTTGCCACCCCGGCAGGCGCAGCCCCGCCGCGAGCGGGTACCTCACCAGTACGAAGCGCCGCAGGAGCCGGCGCCCCCGCCCCAGCCGGAGCCGTCGTACAGCGCGTCGCCGCCCCAGCCGGAGCCGCGGTTCGAACCTCGCCCTCCGCCGCCCCAGCAGCAGCAGCCGCCACCGCCCCCGCCGCAGCCGGAGCCGGCGCCTCAGCCGCAAGTGCAGGGCTGGCAGCCGGCGGGTGCGTCGGGACTGTGGTTGCCGCCCGGAACGCCGGGCAGTAGCTGGACCGGCTCCGAATCGTCCGTGACACCGGCCGACGAAACATCGGGCCGGCGGCGGCGCGCCCGGCAGACCGAGTCGGACGAGGCCTGGGCCGGCCCGCCCGCCCAGCCGGTGACGCCGCCGTACGGCGAATCGCGGCGCCGGGCGCGATCGCGCCACTCGGCGGAATACCGCGACTATGGCGTGCGCAATTTCACGCCCACGAACGAGCCGGCCTTCGCACCGCCGCCGCCCGTTCCGGCCACGCCCCCGCCACCGCCGCCACCACAGTCGCCACCCCCCGCCGCCGAGCAACCACCGCGCCTGGCACCGCCGCCCGCGCCGGAACACACGCCCCGACACGGCGGCGTGGACCCGCAGGCGGAGGGTTTGAACGGGATGGGCGAGGGCCCCTCGACCGGAGGCCAGTCGGTTGCCGACCTGTTGGCGCGGTTGCAGGTGCAGCCGTCCGAGGGCGGCCGCCGCCGGCGCCGCGACGGCTGAGCTGGGAGCTTCCTCACATTGGGTGCCGCCCGGTAATCGACTACAGTTTTAGTGACCGAACGGTACCCACCACGTGGGACCGGAACGAACGAAGAAATCTGTGAGGTCGTCTGCGATGGTGCAGTTCGACGGTTTGCGCCCGGCCAGGCTCAAGGTGGGGGTCATCTCCGCCGGCCGGGTTGGCACCGCGCTCGGGGTCGCGCTGGAGCGCGCCGACCACGTCGTGGTCGCGTGCAGCGCCATCTCCCACGTGTCGCGACAGCGGGCGCAGCGTTGGCTGCCCGATACCCCGGTGGTGGCCCCGCCGGACGTGGCCGCCGGCGCCGAGCTGCTCTTGCTGGCCGTTCCCGACAGCGAGCTCGCCGGCCTGGTGTCCGGGCTGGCCGCGACGTCGTCGGTGCGGCCGGGCACGATCGTCGTCCACACGTCCGGCGCCAACGGGGTGGGCATTCTCGCGCCGCTGGCCCAGGACGGTTGCATACCGCTCGCGATTCACCCGGCGATGACGTTCACCGGCTCCGATGAGGACATCAGCAGGCTGCCCGACACCTGCTTCGGCATCACCGCGGCCGACGACGTGGGCTATGCGATCGGTCAGTCGCTCGTCCTGGAGATGGGTGGCGAACCGTTCTGCGTGCGTGAGGAAGCGCGCGTGCTCTACCACGCCGCCCTGGCGCATGCGGGCAACCACCTGGTGACGGTGCTCGCCGACGCGCTCGAGGCGTTGCGGGCCGCGCTGCGCGGCAGCGAACTGCTCGGGCAGCAGTCCGTCGACGACCAGCCGGGCGGGATCGCCGAACGCATCGTCGGCCCGCTGGCCAGGGCGGCGCTGGAGAACACCCTGCAACGCGGGCAGGCCGCGCTGACCGGTCCGGTCGCGCGCGGTGACGCCGCCGCGGTCGCCGGGCACCTTGCCGCGCTGGACCAGGCCGACCCGGAACTGGCGCAGGCGTACCGGGTGAACGCCCTGCGGACCGCCCGGCGCGCCCACGCCCCCGCCGACGTCGTCGAGGTCCTGGCGGGATGAGACCAGGCAAGCCGCCCGCCTTCAAGGCCGGCGACCTCAATGTGTACTCGCGGCCGCAGGACGTCAGTGACGTCAGCCGGGCCCTGCGCCACACCGGCCGCCGGGTGATGTTGGTGCCGACCATGGGCGCGCTGCACGACGGTCACCTCACCCTGGTGCGCGCCGCCAAGCGGGTGCCCGGCTCGGTGGTGGCGGTGTCGATCTTTGTCAACCCGCTTCAGTTCGGTGCCGGGGAAGATCTGGACGCCTACCCGCGGACCCTGGATGACGACCTGGCGCTGCTGCGCGGCGAAGGCGTCGAAATTGTTTTCGCCCCAACGGCGGCGGCCATGTATCCCGACGGTCTGCGCACCACCGTGCAGCCCGGTCCGCTGGCCGCCGACCTAGAGGGCGGTCCGCGACCCACCCACTTCGCCGGCGTGTTGACCGTGGTGTGCAAGCTGCTGCAGATCGTGCGCCCGGACCGAGTGTTCTTCGGCGAGAAGGACTATCAGCAACTGGTGCTGATTCGACAGATGGTCGCCGACCTGAACCTCGACGTCGCGGTGGTCGGTGTGCCCACCGTCCGCGAAGCCGACGGGCTGGCCATGTCGTCGCGCAACCGCTACCTCGACCCGGGGCAGCGCGAGGCGGCCGTGGCGGTCTCGGCGGCGCTCACGGCGGCGGCGCACGCCGCCGACGCCGGGCCGCAGGCCGCGCTGGCCGCGGCGCGCGCGGTGCTCGATGCGGTGCCTGAGCTCACGGTCGACTACCTCGAGTTGCGCGACGCGGACCTGGGCCCGTTGGGGGCCAACAGAATCGGCCGGTTGCTCGTCGCGGTCCGGCTGGGCAGCACCAGACTGCTGGACAACATCTCGATCGAGATCGAAACTTCGCCGGCACCCGTGGGGCCGGACGGATATCGGGACACCCGTGAATCATCTTGGAGGAATTGATGCTACGGACGATGCTCAAGTCGAAGATCCACCGCGCCACCGTCACCCAGGCTGACCTGCACTACGTCGGCTCGGTGACCATCGACGCCGACCTGATGGAAGCTGCGGACCTGCTCGAGGGCGAGCAGGTGACCATCGTCGACATCGACAACGGCGCCCGCCTGGTGACCTATGCGATCACCGGGGAGCGGGGCAGCGGCGTGATCGGAATCAATGGCGCCGCAGCCCATCTCGTGCACCCCGGTGACCTGGTGATCCTGATCGCGTACGGGACCATGGAAGAGGCCGAGGCGCGGTCGTATGAGCCGCGGATCGTGTTCGTCGACGCCGACAACAAGGCGATCGACCTGGGCCACGATCCGGCATTCGTGCCCGCGGACGCCGCCGAGCTGCTGGATCCCCGAATCGTTGCGCGGTAACAGTGCTGCTCGCCATCGACGTCCGTAACACCCACACCGTGGTGGGGCTGATCTCCGGGTCCAAGGAGCACGCAAAGGTCGTGCAGCACTGGCGGATCCGGACCGAGTCCGAGGTGACCGCGGACGAGCTGGCCCTGACCATCGACGGCCTGATCGGCGACGACTCCGAGCGGCTCACCGGCGCGGCCGCCCTCTCCACCGTCCCGTCGGTGCTGCACGAAGTGCGGATCATGCTTGACCAGTACTGGCCGTCGGTGCCGCACGTGTTGATCGAACCGGGGGTGCGCACCGGCATCCCACTGCTCGTCGATAATCCAAAAGAAGTCGGCGCCGACCGAATCGTCAACTGCCTGGCTGCATTTCACAGGTTTCAAAGCGCCGCCATCGTCATCGACTTCGGTTCCTCGATCTGCGTGGACGTGGTTTCGGCCAAGGGCGAATTTCTCGGCGGCGCGATCGCCCCGGGCGTGCAGGTCTCCTCGGACGCCGCCGCGGCCCGCTCCGCCGCGCTGCGCCGGGTGGAGCTGTCCCGCCCGCGTTCGGTGGTGGGCAAGAACACCGTCGAATGCATGCAGGCCGGAGCGGTATTCGGCTTCGCCGGTCTGGTCGACGGTCTGGTCGGGCGCATTCGCGAGGACGTCGAGGGCTTTGCCGGAGACGATGTCGCGGTGGTCGCGACGGGACACACGGCACCGCTGCTGCTGCCCGAGCTGCACACCGCCAGCCATTACGACCAACACCTCACCCTGCAGGGACTGCGCCTGGTGTTCGAGCGCAACCGGGACACCCAGCGCGGTCGGCTGAAAACCGCGCGCTGAGACCACGTCAACGCAAGCTCGAAGACCGGTCATTTAAGCTGGCACGTCGTGAGTGACGCCGACCCAGCAGACCTGCCCGAGCAGTTCCGCATCCGCCGGGACAAGCGCGCTCGCTTGTTGGCGGAGGGCCGTGAGCCGTATCCGGTCGCGATCGAACGCACCCACACCCTGGCGCAGGTCCGCGCCGACCATCCCGACCTGCCGATCGACACCGCGACCGACGACGTCGTCGGCGTCGCGGGCCGGGTGATGTTTGCGCGCAACTCCGGGAAATTGTGCTTCGCGACACTTCAGGAGGGTGACGGCACCAGCCTCCAGGTGATGATCAGCCTCGACAAGGTGGGCCCCGAAGCGCTCGATGCGTGGAAAGCCGACGTCGACCTCGGCGACATCGTCTACGTGCACGGCAACGTGATCAGCTCACGCCGCGGCGAGTTGTCCGTCCTGGCCGATTCATGGCAACTGGCCGCGAAATCGTTGCGACCGCTGCCGGTGGCCCATAAGGAGATGAGCGAAGAGGCGCGGGTGCGGCAGCGCTACGTCGACCTCATCGTCCGGCCCCAGGCCCGGACGGTGGCGCGGCAGCGGATCGCCGTGGTGCGCGCCATACGCAACTCGCTCGAACGGCGCGGGTTTCTCGAAGTCGAAACGCCGATGTTGCAGACGCTGGCGGGGGGCGCGGCGGCGCGACCGTTCGTCACGCATTCCAATGCTCTCGACATGGATCTGTACCTGCGGATCGCGCCGGAACTGTTCCTGAAGCGCTGCATCGTCGGGGGTTTTGACAAGGTCTTCGAAGTAAATCGAGTCTTCCGAAACGAAGGCGCCGATTCCACCCATTCTCCGGAATTCTCCATGCTGGAGACCTACCAGGCGTACGGAACCTATGACGATTCGGCAGTCGTCACGCGTGAGCTTATTCAAGAGGTCGCCGATGAGGCGATCGGAACCAGACAACTACCGCTGCCCGACGGGAGCGTCTACGACATAGACGGAGAATGGGCGTCGATTCAAATGTACCCGTCGCTGTCGGCGGCACTCGGCGAAGAGATCACACCCGAGACGTCGGTTGAGCGGCTTTGGGCCATCGCGGACCGGCTCGGAATCGAGATTCCCCGCGATCGCGGCTACGGGCACGGAAAGCTCGTCGAGGAACTCTGGGAGCACACGGTGGGAGATACGTTGACCGCGCCCACCTTCGTGCGGGACTTCCCGGTTGAGACAACGCCTTTGACGCGCCAGCACCGCAGCATCCCCGGTGTGACCGAGAAGTGGGACCTCTACGTGCGCGGCGTCGAACTGGCCACCGGCTACTCCGAATTGAACGACCCCGTCGTGCAGCGGGAGAGATTCGCCGCGCAGGCCCGCGCCGCGGCGGCCGGCGACGACGAAGCGATGGTGCTCGACGAAGACTTTCTCGCCGCCCTCGAGTATGCGATGCCGCCGTGTACCGGAACGGGAATGGGTATCGATCGGTTGTTGATGTCTTTGACCGGACTGTCAATTCGAGAGACAGTTTTGTTCCCGATTGTTCGGCCGCACTCCACTTGAAAAGTGCAACTGTGCGGCTTGGGGCCGGATTGAGTATGCTGCGTTGTTATGGCAGATTGATGACCCGGGGAGGCTCACCCAATCTGCTCGGCAACTGTTCAGGACGAAATGCGAGGATAAGCTAATGGCGAAAAAAGTGACCGTCACCTTGGTCGATGATTTCGACGGTGCGGGCGCAGCCGACGAAACTGTCGAATTCGGGCTCGACGGGGTGACCTATGAGATTGACCTTTCGTCCAAGAATGCCGCGAAACTCCGCAGCGACCTGAAGCAGTGGGTGGAAGCCGGCCGTCGGGTCGGTGGTCGCCGGCGTGGGCGTTCCGGTTCCGGCCGCGGCCGCGGCGCGATCGACCGTGAACAGAGCGCGGCGATCCGCGAGTGGGCTCGCCGAAACGGTCACAACGTCTCGACGCGCGGCCGCATCCCGGCCGACGTAATCGACGCGTTCCACGCGGCGACCTGACAAACCTCTCAACCGGCGTCCGGGCGGCAGGCCTGGGCGCCGGTTTGTCGTTTCGCTGGCCGCGAAAAATGTCGCCGGTGAGTAAGGAAACGAATTGCCACTCCGCCACGTTGATTCAGTTACGGCGCTGTAATCACAGGGGAATCGCCCTAAACCGGCCCTGCGGGTCTTGAAGAGCAAGGAACCGCAAGGTTATGCCCCCTGGCAGGCCGACCATTACAGTGGATGGCAGGTATGCGATTCCGGCCCCAACGGGGACCGGTGGGCCACTGAGAGGCTAGTACCGATGGTGAGGGAGAGCAGGTAACCACCGATGTTTGAACGATTTACCGACCGTGCCCGCAGGGTCGTCGTCCTGGCGCAAGAAGAGGCCCGGATGCTCAACCACAACTACATCGGCACCGAGCACATCCTGTTGGGCCTGATTCACGAGGGCGAGGGCGTCGCCGCCAAGTCGCTGGAGTCGCTGGGCATCTCCCTCGAGGGCGTCCGCAGCCAGGTCGAGGAGATCATCGGCCAGGGCCAGCAGGCGCCGTCGGGACATATCCCGTTCACGCCGCGCGCCAAGAAGGTTCTCGAGCTGAGCCTCCGCGAGGCGCTCCAGCTCGGCCACAACTACATCGGCACCGAGCACATCCTGCTGGGTCTCATCCGCGAGGGTGAGGGCGTGGCCGCCCAGGTGTTGGTGAAGCTGGGCGCCGAGCTGACCCGGGTGCGCCAGCAGGTCATCCAGCTGCTGAGCGGCTACCAGGGCAAGGAGGCCGCGGAGGCCGGAACCGGTGGCCGCGGCGGCGAATCGGGCAGCCCGTCAACCTCGTTGGTGCTCGACCAGTTCGGGCGCAACCTGACGGCCGCCGCGATGGAAGGCAAGCTCGACCCGGTCATCGGCCGTGAGAAGGAAATCGAGCGGGTGATGCAGGTGCTGAGCCGGCGCACCAAGAACAACCCGGTGCTGATCGGCGAGCCCGGCGTCGGCAAGACCGCCGTCGTCGAGGGCCTGGCGCAGGCCATCGTGCACGGTCAGGTGCCGGAGACGCTGAAGGACAAGCAGCTCTACACGCTCGACCTCGGTTCGCTGGTGGCGGGCTCGCGCTACCGCGGTGACTTCGAGGAACGCCTGAAGAAGGTGCTCAAGGAGATCAACACCCGCGGCGACATCATCCTGTTCATCGACGAGCTGCACACGCTGGTCGGAGCCGGTGCCGCCGAGGGCGCGATCGACGCGGCCAGCATCCTCAAGCCCAAACTGGCCCGCGGTGAGCTGCAGACCATCGGCGCCACCACGCTCGACGAGTACCGCAAGTACATCGAGAAGGACGCCGCCCTGGAGCGCCGCTTCCAGCCGGTGCAGGTGGGCGAACCGACGGTGGAGCACACCATCGAGATCCTCAAGGGTCTGCGCGACCGCTACGAGGCGCACCACCGGGTGTCCATCACCGACTCGGCGCTGGTGGCCGCGGCCACCCTGGCCGACCGCTACATCAACGACCGGTTCCTGCCGGACAAGGCGATCGACCTGATCGACGAGGCCGGCGCCCGGATGCGGATCCGCCGCATGACCGCGCCGCCAGACCTGCGCGAGTTCGACGAGAAGATCGCCGACGCGCGCCGGGAGAAGGAATCGGCCATCGACGCCCAGGACTTCGAGAAGGCCGCCAGCCTGCGCGACCGCGAAAAGAACCTTGTCGCCCAGCGCGCGGAGCGTGAAAAGCAGTGGCGTTCAGGCGATCTCGATGTGGTTGCCGAGGTGGACGACAACGAGATCGCCGAGGTGCTGGGCAACTGGACCGGCATCCCGGTGTTCAAGCTCACCGAGGCGGAGACCACCCGCCTGCTGCGCATGGAGGACGAGCTGCACAAGCGGATCATCGGCCAGGTGGATGCCGTCAAGGCGGTCTCCAAGGCGATCCGCCGCACCCGCGCCGGCCTGAAGGACCCCAAGCGGCCGTCGGGATCGTTCATCTTCGCCGGCCCGTCCGGTGTCGGTAAGACCGAGCTGTCCAAGGCGCTGGCCAACTTCCTGTTCGGCGACGACGACGCGCTCATCCAGATCGACATGGGCGAGTTCCACGACCGGTTCACCGCGTCGCGGCTGTTCGGCGCCCCGCCGGGATACGTCGGCTACGAAGAGGGCGGCCAGCTCACCGAGAAGGTGCGGCGCAAGCCGTTCTCGGTGGTGCTGTTCGACGAGATCGAGAAGGCCCACCAGGAGATCTACAACAGCCTGTTGCAGGTCCTCGAGGACGGCCGCCTCACCGACGGCCAGGGACGCACGGTGGACTTCAAGAACACCGTGCTGATCTTCACCTCGAACCTCGGTACGTCCGACATCTCGAAGCCGGTCGGCCTCGGGTTCACCCAGAGTGGTGGCGACAACAACTACGAGCGGATGAAGCAGAAGGTCAACGACGAGCTGAAGAAGCACTTCCGCCCGGAGTTCCTCAACCGCATCGACGACATCATCGTCTTCCACCAGCTGACCAAGGACGAGATCATCCAGATGGTCGACCTGATGATCGAGCGCGTCGGCAAGCAGCTCAAGGCCAAGGACATGGCCATGGAGCTGACCGACAAGGCGAAGGCGTTGCTGGCGAAGCGTGGCTTCGACCCGGTGCTGGGTGCCCGCCCGCTGCGGCGCACCATCCAGCGCGAGATCGAGGACCAGCTGTCCGAGAAGATCCTCTTCGAGGAGGTCGGGCCGGGGCAGATCGTCACGGTCGACGTGGACAACTGGGACGGCGAGAGCCCCGGCGAGGACGCGGTGTTCACCTTCACCGGGGCCCGCAAGCCGCCGGCCGAGCCGGACCTGGCGAAGGCCGGAGCGCACGCGGCCCCTGAAACGCCGTAGCACTGCAGCAAACGGGTGGTTAATCTCTGACGGGATTAACCGCCCGTTTCGCAGCTAAGGAGTCCGCCTGTGCTGATCGTCACCACCAACGACCTTCCGGGCTGGGAGATTCAGCGCGTCTGCGGCGAGGTATTCGGGTTGACCGTCCGCTCGCGCAACGCGTTCTCCCAGATGGGTGCGGGCTTCAAGGCCATGTTCGGCGGCGAGCTGGCCGGCATGACCAAGAACCTGGCCGAGAGCCGCAACGAAGCGATGGGCCGGCTGATCGACGAGGCGCGTAAACGCGGCGGCAACGCGATTGTCGCAATGCGTTTCGACACGACCGAGATCGGTGACGTGTGGACCGAGATCTGCGCGTACGGCACGGCGGTTCAGGCCACACCGGTCACCGAGGCCGCGAAATACACGGCGAGCCAGCTGGGCTACGGCGCCCCACCGCCGCAGCATTGACCCCCGGTTTACACTGACTTCGTCCTGACGGGCAACGGAATCTGGTGAAAGTCCAGAACGGTCGCGCCACTGTCGATAGTCAGACCCATGGCTCGTCATCACCAACGGGGACGCGTATATCCCCGGAAGGAGTGCCATCGTGTCGAATCCCGAGCTGACCGGCAGCCGCACCCGATCGGTTGACCTGTCGGCGGCAAGTGCCGCGGTCTGGTTGGCGGCAACCGCTTTCCTGGCGCTGTTGGCGCTCTACTTCGTCGGCGTCGACCAGGGCGCGGTGTCGCTCTTCGGCAGCGATTCGCACGTGCACGAGTTCATGCACGACGCGCGGCACCTGCTCGGCTTCCCCTGCCACTGATCGCGTGGAGAAGCGTCTGATCGGACGCGGCCTGCTGGCCGGTGCAGTCGGCGCGGTGCTGGCGTTCGCCTTCGCCCGCGTCTGCGCCGAGCCGGTGATCGGCCGCGCGATCGCTTTCGAGGACGGCCGCGCCGACGCCGAGAACGCCCATGGCGTGCACGAGCACGGCGCCGAGTTGTTCAGCCGCGGAGTCCAGTCCACTGCCGGGTTGGGCTTCGGTGTGCTCGTCTTCGGCCTCGCGATGGGCGCGCTGTTCGGAGTGCTGTTCTGCGTCGTCGCCGCGCGTGCGACAAATGTTGGGGCGCGGGCGCTTTCGCTGCTGCTGGCGACGGCCGCGTTCGTCGCGGTCTATTTGGTGCCGTTCGTGAAGTATCCGCCGAACCCACCGGCGGTGGGGCAGGCGGACACGATCGGGGCGCGCACCGGCTGGTATCTGGTGATGCTGCTGGCGTCAGTGGTGCTGGCCGCCGCCGCGGCGTGGCTGGCGCGGGGGCTGACGGCTCGGTTCGGCGCGTGGAACGGCCGGCTGCTCGCGGTGGGCGGATACGTCGCGGCGGTTGCGGTGGTGATGATGTTGCTGCCGAACGTCGACGAGACGCCCGGACCGCAGCGCGACGCGTCGGGCGCGATCGTCTATCCGGGCTTTCCCGCCGACGTCCTCTACGAATTCCGGATGCTGTCGCTGGCCACCCAGCTGGTGTTGTGGGCGACCATCGGCGTGGTGTTCGCGACGCTCGCCGGGCGGCTGCGACAGGAGCGCGCCGGGAGTGGACGGGCATCGAGCATCGCGGCGTGACGGAGGTCGTCCGGCTGACCTTGGTGTCGCACGCGATGACCGATGCCATGGCGGCCGCGCTTTTCCCCGCCGACGAACCCCTCAACGACATGGGCCGTCGGCAGGCCGAAGCCGTCGCCCAATTAGGCCGTGACGCACGACATTTCACCGGGCCCGAGCGACGGGCCCGGCAAACGGCGGAGCTGCTGGGATTGGATGCCGCAACCGACCCGCTGCTGGCCGACCTGAATTGTGGTCGATGGCGGGGGAAGGGGCTTCAGGACGTGCCCCCCGGCGACCTGAGGGTCTGGCTGACCGATCCCACCCGGGCGCCGCACGGCGGCGAGTCGATCACCGACCTGATGCGGCGGGTGGCCGGATGGCTGAATTCGTTGACCGAGAGCGCGTCGGCCGCCGTCGCGGTGACGCACCCCGCGGTGATCCGGGCGGCGATCCTGCACGGCCTCGACTCACCCCCGAAATCGTTCTGGGGCATCGACGTTGCACCGATGAGTCGCACCGGACTGCACTTTCGCAATGGCCGCTGGACGCTACGCCTCTGACTGCGGCCGGACCGACCGAGGCGGCTATTCTCCGCCAGCGTCGTCGACGATGCGGATGCCGGTGATGATCTCCGGCTGGATCGCGATCATGGTGTCCATGGTCATGTTGACCCACGGGCGTAAAAGTCGTTCGTAGCGTGCGTGTTGCTGGGGGTCGGTGATCGTGGTTGCCCACCCGGTGACCGCCACGGTCCAGCCGGCCCGCCGCTCGGGATCGAGGCAGTCGGCCTCGTAGGCCACCACCACACCGGCGTCGGCGCCCGACCGCACCACGGTGGACACCTTGGCTGCCAGGCGGGTACGCACGATGATCCGCCCGTCGTCGACGAGATGGTTGACCAGTCGGATCGCGGGCAGTGCCCTCTCGGTGAACACCACCCGACCATGGTCGATACTGCCCAGCAATCCCATCGCCTCGCGGTCATCGATTTGGATCACCTCGCGCGGCGGTGTCAACGCTGTCATTCGCCAGTCTCCGCTCGATGCGCGCCACCGCATGCGTGACCGGTGCGGTCGCGGCGATCATGAGGCGCAGCCACTCTCAATTGCCGCCGAAGGCCCATCTGCACATACAAGACCGCGCTACCTCCGTCCGGACCCCCGACTCTGGCAGGTTATGCAGTTTCGTCTGGCGCCGCCCCGTCGGGAAGGGCCAAAAGTCCCGCGTGGTATGTGGTCTGCGTCACTTTAGCCATCGGACGAATACCCTGCCGCTCCGCCAACCGCTAGCGCGGTGCGATGAGCGCGAAGGTCTGCTTGGCGACCTGCAGCATCCACCCGGTGACCGTCGGCCCGTGGTCGCGCGGCCAGTTGAGCTGGAAGCTGACCACGTACGGCTGCTGGGTTTTGTCGACGGCGTACCAGCTGAAGGTCAGATCACCGGGCAGCCCACCGGCTTTCGCGCCGATGTAAGGCCAGACGTTGCGGTCCAGTTGGATGCCCGCGACCGCTGAAAGGATCTGTCTGACCGGTGCGGCCTTGCCGACGGCGTCGGCTTGCAGGGCCGCATGGATGCGGCAGATGTCCTCGGCGTTGCCGTACCACTCCGCGCCGTAGGACGATGCCGGGGAGTGGGCACGGACCGGATCAGGTTCGTAGGGAGTCGAATTCGCCTGCTCCAACAGCTGAGCGCGGACTTGTGGTGACCCATGCTGCCATTGGGTGCGCAAGTCCGGCTTACCCCAGCCGACCGAGAACAGCTCGTACATAGTGGGGAACGGCGTCATACTGGCCGGGTCGTGGTGGCCCGCCGTGGCGAGCGCTTCTTCGATGGCGTGCGTGCCCAGCTTTCCGATCAGCAGGTCGGTCGCCATGTTGTCGCTGGTCGCGATCATCTTCTCGGCGGCCGTCCGAACCGAAACCTGCGCTCCGGCAGGCAGTTGCAAACCGGACGAGCCCACCGCGCGGCTCTTGTCGGTGACAGTCAGCTGATCGTCCCAGGAGACCGTTCCGTCCTTGATGGCACCCGCCAGGGCGTGCAGCACGTACAACTTGAAAATCGATGCGAGCGGCAAAGATTCACCGGTGTTGGTACCCGCCACCGGATCGCAGCGCCCGTTGTCGACCTTGGCGACCTGGTAGGAGTAGCGGGCGCCGGTCTTGCTCAACACCGCATCGATGTCGTGCCACGAATCGATCTTTGGTGCCTGCGTGTCGAGGTCGAACCGATCGACCCAGCCGCCGTCGTCGGTGTGGATTCGGATGTCTTGTCGCGCACCGTAGGAGGACGTCAGGTGCAACGTGGCCACGCTGGCGCCCAGATCGACGCCGTTGAGGGTGAACGGCCGGTCCCACCAAAGCGACTCCATGGTGGTCTCCACCGATTTGACCATGTCGGGCGCGGCGAGGGTGCCGACACCGACCGGGCCGATGGGCCAGTCCGAGTTGAGCATGTCCAGCGTCTGCTGTGCCCGGATACCGGGCGGCGTCCGCACGTCGATCTGCCGACCGGGATTGGCCGCGTTCGCCTGCGGTGAGGGGGAGGAGGCGCAACCGGGCGCGAACGTGACTACCAGTGCGGCGGCGGCACTCAACGCCACCGCGCGGCGCCGGGCCGAGTACCCGCTAGCCAGCCTGCTTGTTGCCGGCAACGTCCATCACAACCTCGAATTCCAGCAGCGAGGCCCCGGTCGCCACCGGGTTGGCCCGCTCGCCTGCATGGGCAGCAATCGCGGGCCCCTGCGCCCACGCCTGAAATGCCTCCTCGGACTCCCACTGCGTCACGACGAAGTAGCGGTCCTCGCCCTTGATCGGGCGCAGCAGCTGAAAGCCGAGGAAGCCGGGCTGGTTGTCGACCGCGTGTGCCCGGTGTGCGAACCGCTTCTCCAGCTCCGGGCCGGCGTCGGCGGGCACTTCGATTGCGTTGATCTTCACCACTGGCGGCATGCCGCTAGGCTACCCCTTCGCCCGGCCTGTCCATCTGCAGGGCGGGGCACGCAGGATGGTGACATGCCCAGTGAACTGCTGACTTGCCGCGGCGGCCAAGGCGAGCCGTTGGTGCTGGTGCACGGCCTGATGGGGCGGGGCACCACGTGGTCGCGGCAGCTCCCGTGGCTGACTCGGCTGGGCGTGGTGTACACCTACGACGCCTTATGGCATCGGGGGCGCGGCGTCGACGACCCGAACCCGGTCGGCACCGAACGTTTCGTGGCCGACCTGGCCGACGCGGTGAGCACCCTGGAAACGCCGGTCACGCTGGTCGGGCATTCGATGGGCGCGCTGCACTCGTGGTGTCTGGCCGCGGAGCGTCCGGAACTGGTCTCCGCGCTGGTGCTTGAAGACATGGCCCCCGACTTCCGGGGCCGCACCACCGGCCCATGGGAACCGTGGCTACACGCGCTGCCAGTCGAATTCGGTTCCGCAGAGCGGGTATTCGAGGAGTTCGGGGCCGTTGCCGGACGGTACTTCCTGGAGGCCTTCGACCGCACCGCCACCGGCTGGCGCCTGCACGGACATACCGCGCGGTGGATCGAGATCGCCGCCGAATGGGGCACGCGCCACTACTGGGAGCAGTGGCGGGCCGTGCGGGCCCCGGCGCTGCTCATCGAGGCCGGCAACTCGGTAACGCCGCCGGGGCAGATGCGGGAAATGGCCGAAATGAACTCGGCTGCAACGTATTTGCATGTCCCCCAAGCCGGCCACCTGATTCACGACGAGGCGCCGCAGGTGTACCGCGACGCGGTCGAATCCTTCTTGGCGGCGTTGCCTGCACGCGACTGACTCCGAGTGCCTGGCCGCTCGATGTGACGACCTGTATCACCATATGATAAATTCTTCAATCGTTCGAATATAGAATGCTTGTAGTCTTCAGGAGATTTGCGTGACGCAGCCGCTGTACAAGCTCAAGGCCGAGTTCTTCAAGACGCTGGGGCACCCGGCGCGGATCAGGATCCTGGAGCTTCTGGTGGTTGGTGACAAGTCGGTCGCCGAACTGCTGCCCGAGGTCGGGCTCGAAGCATCAAACCTGTCCCAGCAGCTCGGCGTTCTGCGCCGGGCCGGGGTGGTCGAGGCGCTGCGGGATGGCAACACGATGATCTACTCGATCGCCTCCCCGGACATCGCCGAACTGCTCACGGTGGCACGCAAGGTGCTCACCGGGGTGCTGAGCGACCGCGTCGCGATGTTGGAAGGCCTGCGCGCCGGCGGTGCGGGGTAGCGCCGATGGGCTGGATCAGCAAAGTATTGCGCGTCGGCCGGATCGCCGAACCCGCAGCCCCGCCACCGGAGGCGATGACCGAGCCGCCTGCCGGGGTGCGTGGTTCGCTACAGATTCGGCACGTCGACGCGGGTTCGTGCAATGGGTGCGAGGTGGAGATCGCGGGCGCCTTCGGGCCGGTCTATGACGCCGAGCGGTTCGGCGCCCGCCTGGTGGCCTCCCCACGGCACGCTGACGCGCTCCTGGTGACCGGTGTCGTGACACACAACATGGTCGGCCCCTTGCGCGCCACGATCGAGGCCACGCCGCGACCCCGACGGGTGATCGCCTGCGGGGACTGCGCCATCGATCGCGGGGTGTTCGGCGACGCCTACGGTGTGGCCGGCTCGGTCGGCGAGACGGTGTGCGTGGACTTGGAAATCCCGGGATGCCCGCCGACGCCGAGCCAAATCGTCGCGGCCCTGCGGTCGGTGACCGGCCGGTGACCGATGCCTTGGCGGCCCGCGTGGCGCCGGAACCAAACCTGTTGCATGGCAAGTACTCTGGGTACGTCAGCGCGGGCGTGCTGACCTCGCTGTTGGGTGGGGCGGGGATATGGGCCGGTGGGCTCGGAATGTTCGGCCCGGTGCGCACCGTCCGCATCGGATGGTTGCTTCCGCTGGCGGGCGTCGAGCTGAGGCTCGATCCGCTGGGCGGATTCTTCATGGCGATCACCGGGGCGGTCGCGCTGATGGTCGGGCTGTACACGATCGGATACGCCCGACGCGAGCGGCTGGGCCCCGTCACCCTGGCCGTCCTGCCGGCGTTCGTCGCGGCGATGCTGCTGGTGCCCGCCGCGGGGTCGGTCACCACCTTCCTGCTGGTGTGGGAGTTGATGGCGGTCGCGTCGCTGGTGCTGGTGCTGACCGACCACACCCGCCCGATGGTCCGCTCGGTCGGCCTGGTGTATGCCGTGATGACCCAGTTGGGGTTCGTGGCGATACTGGTCGGCCTGCTGATGTTGTCGGCGGCGGGGGGCGCGGACCGGTTCGCCGACCTGCACCGGATACCGCAGGGCGCGTGCACCGCGGTGTTCCTGCTGACGCTTGCGGGGTTCGGCTCGAAGGCCGGGCTGGTGCCGCTGCACGCGTGGTTGCCGCGCGCCCACCCGGAGGCGCCGAGTCCCGTTTCGGCGCTGATGAGCGCGGCGATGGTCAACCTCGGGGTCTACGGCATTTGCCGCGTCGACTTGCAGCTGCTCGGCCCGGGGCCGCGGTGGTGGGGGCTGACCTTGATGGTCGTCGGCGGGGTGTCGGCGCTCTACGGCGTGGTGCAGGCGTCGGTGGCCACGGATCTCAAACGGCTACTTGCGTATTCGACTACCGAGAACCTCGGATTGATCACGCTGGCGTTGGGAGCGGCCACGCTGTTCGCGGCCGCCGGCGCGAACGGTCCGGCGACGATCGCCGCGGCGGCTGCCATGCTGCACCTCGTCGCGCACGCGGCATTCAAGAGCCTCGGGTTTCTCGCCGCCGGGTCGGTATTGGCAGCCACCGGGCTGCGTGACCTCGACCGGCTGGGCGGCCTGGCCCGCCGGATGCCGGTGACGACAAGCCTTTTCGGAGTGGCCGCGCTCGGCGCGTCCGGGCTGCCGCTGGGCGCCGGGTTCGTCAGCGAGTGGCTGCTGGTGCAGTCGCTGATCCACACTGCGCGAGAGCATTCCGCCGTCTTGGCATTGACCACGCCGCTCGCGGTCGGCGCGGTCGCGCTCACCACGGGGCTGGGCGTGGCGGCAATGGTCAAGGCGTTCGGTATCGGGTTTCTGGCGCGGCCGCGCTCCGAACAGGCCGCCCAGGCACGCGAGGCGCCCCGCACCATGCTGGCCGGCATGGCCATCGCGGCGGCCACCTGCCTGGTGCTGGCCGTGACGCCCGCGGTGGTGGCACCCGCGCTGCGCCAGGCGGTCGCCGCGCTGCCGGCTACCCGGGCAATGGAATTCACCACCCTCGGCGCCATGGTGCGCCTGCCGGGCGTACCGGGCTCGATCGCACCCGGCGCGATCGCAGTCGGCGTCGTGGTGGCCACGCTGACCGCGGCCGCGCTGGCCCGTTGGCGCCGGACGCGGCGGCCGGCGCCCGCCACATTGCCGCTGTGGGCCTGTGGCGCCGACGATCTCACCGCGCGAATGCAATACACGGCCACGTCGTTCGCCGAGCCGCTGCAACGGATCTTCGATGACGTCCTGCGACCCGACACCGACATCGAAGTCACCCACAGCGTCGAATCCCGGTATCTGGCCGACAAAATCACCTACCGCACCAGAATCGCGGACGCGATCGAGGAGCGCTGCTACGCGCCGGTGATCCGGGCGGTCTGGGCCGCGGCGGGCCTGGTGCGGCGCGCCCACACCGGCAGCGTGCACCTGTATCTGGCCTACGGTGGGCTCGGTGTGCTGATCGTGCTGGTGGTAGCCCGATGAATGTCCTGTCCTATGTCGCGGGCGCGGCCCAGATCGGCGGCGTCGTGGCCGGGTCGCCGCTGGTGGTCGGGCTGACCCGGCAGGTACGCGCGCGCTGGGAAGGCCGCGCCAGCGGCGGCATCCTGCAACCATGGCGCGACATCGTCAAACAGCTTGGCAAGCAACAGATCACGCCGCGCGGAACCACGGTGGTATTCGGGGCGGCGCCCGCGATCGTCGCCGGAACCACACTGCTGATCGCCGCCATCGCACCGCTGGTCGCCACCGGATCGCCACTGGATACCAGCGCCGACCTGTTCGCCGTGGTCGGTTTGCTGTTCGTGGGCACCGTCGCGCTGACTCTGGCCGGCATCGACACCGGCACCTCGTTCGGGGGCATGGGTGCCAGCCGCGAGATCACCATCGCCGCGCTGGTCGAACCCACCATTCTACTGGCGGTGTTCGCGCTGTCCATGCCAGCGGGATCGGCGAATCTCGGTGCGCTGGTTGCACATACGATCACCCATCCCGGGCAAGTGGTGTCGCTGGCGGCGGTGCTGGCGTTGTCCGCGCTGGTGATCGTGATCGTCGCCGAGACCGGACGGCTGCCGGTGGACAACCCGGCCACCCATCTCGAGCTGACGATGGTTCACGAGGCGATGGTCCTCGAATACGCCGGTCCGCGGCTGGCTTTGGTCGAGTGGGCGGCCGGGATGCGGCTGACCGTGCTCTTGGCGCTGCTGGCAAACCTGTTCGCGCCGTGGGGCATTGCGGGGGGCCGCCCCGGTGTCGTTGACATCGTCATCGGTGTCGCGGCCGTGGCGGCCAAGGTCGCGTTGCTGGCGGGACTGCTGGCCACCGTCGAGGTGTTCGTCGCCAAGCTGCGGCTGTTCCGGGTGCCCGAGTTGCTGGCCGGATCGTTCCTGCTGGCATTGCTTGCGGTCGTCGCCGCCAACTTCTTCGTGGTTCCGACATGACGTACGGCTCGTTTTCGGTACTCGTCGACCTCGCCGCCGGCGGGCTGCTCCTGGCCGCCGTGCTGATCGTGTGGCGCCGCGACCTGGTCGCCATCATCCGCCTGCTGGCATGGCAGGGGGTCGCCCTGGCGGCCATTCCCGTCCTCCGGGGGCTGTACGACGGCGACGGTGCGCTCATCAGTGTCGGTGTGGCCGTGCTGATCTTGCGGGTTGCGGTGCTACCGCGGCTGCTGGCCCGCGCGGGCGGCGCCGAAGCGCGATCGCGCAGGGAAGCCACCCCGTTGGTGAACACCGCCACGTCGCTCCTGATCACCGCCGCGCTGACGTTGACCGCGTTCGCCACCACCCGGCCCCTGGTGAATCTGCAGCCGGCCGCCACGACCACCGCCGTCCCGGCCGCCACCGCGGTGGTGCTCATCGCGCTGCTCGTGATGGTCACGCGGCGGCATGCGGTGTCGCAGGCCGCGGGATTCCTCATGCTGGACAACGGGATCGCGGCCACCGCGTTTCTGCTCACCGCCGGAGTGCCGCTGATCGTCGAGCTCGGCGCCTCGCTGGACGTGTTGTTCGCGGTCATCGTGATCGGCGTACTGACGGGCCGGCTGTCCCGCGCGTTCGGCGGCGCGAATCTGGACGCGTTGCAGGAGTTGCACGACTGATGACCGGTTTACTGCTTGCGGCGATCCTTACCCCGGTCGGCGCCTCGGTCGCCGTCCTGATTGCCGGATGGCGCCGGGCGACAGCGACGCTGATCGTCCTCTCGGCGGTCACGGTGCTCGCGTGTGGCGCGGCGCTCGCGTTGCGGGTCGGGTCGGGAACGCGGTTCGCGTTGGGCGGCCTGCTGCGGCTCGACGCGCTCACCGTCACGATGCTGATCGTCATCGGAATCGTTGCCACACTGGCCACCTGGGCGAGCATCGGGTACCTCGATGCCGAACTCGCGCACGGTCACACGGACACGCGCGGTGCCCGGGCATACGGCGCGCTGACGGCGGGCTTCCTGTCCGCGATGGTTGTCGCCGTGTGCGCCAACAACATCGGCGTGATCTGGATCGCGATCGAAGCGACCACCGTGATCACCGCCTTTTTGGTCGGGCACCGCCGCACCCGCGGCGCGCTCGAGGCGACGTGGAAGTACGTCGTGATCTGCTCGGTCGGCATCGCCATCGCCTTCCTGGGCACGGTGCTGCTTTACTACGCCGCCGAGCATGCCGGGGCGCCGGCCGGCGCGGCCCTCAACCTCGATGTGCTGGCGGCGCATGCGGGCGGGCTCGATCCGGGCATCGCTCGACTTGCGGGTGGGCTGCTGCTCGTCGGCTACGGCGCCAAGGCCGGGCTGGTTCCCTTCCACACCTGGTTGGCCGACGCCCACAGCCAGGCCCCGGCGCCGGTGTCTGCTCTGATGAGCGGGGTGCTGCTGTCGGTGGCCTTCTCGGTACTGATCCGCCTCAAGCCGATCATCGGCACGGCCACCGGACCCACTTTCATGCGGTCGGGCCTGCTGGTGCTCGGGCTGGCGACGCTGCTGGTCGCCGCCCTGATGCTCACGGTGACAACGGACCTCAAACGCATGCTCGCCTACTCCTCGATGGAGAACATGGGCCTGATCGCGATCGCCGCCGCGGCCGGAACCACCCTGGCCATCGCCGCGCTGCTGCTGCACGTCCTGGCGCACGGCATCGGCAAGACGGTCCTCTTCCTGGCTAGCGGACAGCTGCAGGCCGCGCACAACTCGACCGCGATAGCCGACATCCGCGCCGTGCTGCAACGCTCCCGCCTCATCGGTGTGTCGCTCGCCGTCGGCGTGATCGTGCTGCTCGGCATGCCGCCGTTCGCGATGTTCGCCAGTGAGCTGGCCATCGGCCGATCGCTGGCCGACGCCCGGCTCACCTGGGTGCTCGCCACCGGCATGGCGCTGGTTGCGGTTGCCTTCGCCGCGCTGGCCCGCAACTCGGGCCGAATCCTGCTGGGCGGCCCCGGCCCCGCTCCCGAAATCGCCGTCCCGCGAACGGTGGCGGCCGCCCTGCTCGTCGGCATCGCCGCATCGATCGTTCTCGGTGTCACCGCCGGTCCACTGACCGACCTGTTCACCGCCGCGGCCAGCAGCGTCGGGGGACCGCTATGAAGCCGCAATGGCAGCGCCACCGGCTGTCTCAGGGCAGATTGGCCGAAACGACAGAAGACCTGCTGGGCAAGGGGTTTCGGTTGGCCCTGGTGGCCGCCCACGACGACGGTGCCGCTCTACGTGTCGTCTACCTGTTCCTCGCCGGATATCCCGATCGCCGCGTCGAGCTCGAATGCGTTGTGCCTAAGGATGACCCGACGGTCCGATCGCTGGCCTACCTGTCCTTTCCAGCCAGCCGGTTCGAGCGCGAAATTGCGGACCTGTACGGCATCCGGTGCGTGGGCCACCCCAAGGCGCGCCGGCTGGTGCGCCACGCCCACTGGCCCGAGGACTGGTATCCCATGCGCGGTGACGCGTCGCCCGCCCCCAAGTTCGATGGCGCCGGCCGCTTCCCGTTCGTCACCGTCGAGGGTCCCGGCGTGTACGAAATCCCGGTGGGTCCGGTGCACGCGGGGTTGATCGAACCCGGCCATTTCCGTTTCTCCGTCGCCGGCGAAACCGTGCTGCGGCTCAAGGCCCGACTGTGGTTCGTCCACCGCGGCATCGAGAAGCTGTTCGAGGGCCGGCCGGCCGGCGCCGCGGTCGGTCTTGCCGAGCGCGTCAGCGGCGACACCTCCGCCGCGCACGCGCTCGCCCACTGCCTCGCCGTCGAAGACGCGCTCGGAATGGAGCTTCCCGACGAGGTGCACCGGTTGCGGGCGCTACTGGTCGAACTCGAACGTCTCTACAACCACGCCGCCGATCTGGGCGCGCTGGCCAACGACGTCGGGTTCGGGCTCGCCAACGCCCACGCTCAACGCATCCGCGAACAACTGCTGCGGCTCAACGAAAATGTCACCGGGCACCGGCTGCTGCGTGGTGCCATCCGCCCCGGCGGGGTCGCGCTGCGGGGGCTACCCGACGTCGGCGACCTGCGGTCCATTGCGGCCGACGTCGCGGAGGTTGCCGAGCTGACCCTGCGCAACTCCGTGGTGTACGACCGATTCGCCGGGACCGCCGTCCTACAGCGGGACGACGCTCAGGCGCTCGGTTGCCTGGGCTACGTCGCTCGGGCCAGCGGTATGCGCACCGACGCCCGGCTTGAACACCCCATCACCGCATTGCCCGTCACCGAGACCGACGCCGCCGGCGGTGACGTGCTGGCCCGATACACCGTGCGGCGCGAGGAATTCGCCGCGTCCACCGAGCTGGCCTGCCATCTGATCGAATCACACAGCGGGCCAATCGAATACGCCGAAGACGTGGCCGCGCCGCGCACACCCGGCAGCGGCATCGGCATCGTCGAAGGCTGGCGCGGCACCACCGTCCACCGCGTCGAAACCAGCGCCGCCAACCGGATCACTCGCGCGAAGATCGTCGATCCGTCATGGTTCAACTGGCCCGCGCTGCCGGTCGCGATGGCCGACACGATCGTCCCCGACTTCCCGCTGGCCAACAAAAGCTTCAACCAGTCCTACGCCGGCAACGACCTCTGACGCGCGATTACGCTTCGCCCGCCAGTGCGAACCGGCCGTCGGCCGTCTGCGTCACAAGGCCGTCGACCAGCAACGAATACAGGGCCCGGTCCCGCTGGGCCGTATCGGTCAACCACGCCACGTCCAGCTCCGCCCGGGTGACCGGAGAGTCGTTGCCGCGCAACACGTCCAGCAGGCGTCCGCGGACCTGCCGGTCGGTTCCGGCGTAGGTCTGCACCCGCCGGGCGCGCCCCTGCGCCGGGGGATGACCGGCGTCCCGCCACGCGCACCGGGTGAGCGGGCACAACCCGCACCGCGGCGTTCGCGCGGTGCACACCGTCGCGCCCAGTTCCATCAGGGCGACCGAATACCGCGGCGCCCTATCGTCGGTGGGCAGCAGCGCGGAGACGTCGGCCATGTCCCGCACCGCCGACGCCGAACCTCCGTCGGCCAGCCCGTGCACTGCGCGTGCCACCACCCGGCGAACGTTGGTGTCCACCACCGGAACCGGTTGACGGTAGGCGAAACAGGCGATGGCGCGTGCGGTGTAGCTGCCGATGCCGGGCAGGGTCAGCAGGGTGTCGACGTCGTCGGGAACCACGTCGCCGTGCTCCCGCGCGATGACGGTCGCGCACTCGTGCAAGCGCTTGGCCCGCCTCGGGTAACCCAACTTGCCCCACGCCCGCAGCACGTCGGCGGCGCTGGCCTCCGCGGTGGCCGACGGGGTGGGCCACCGCCGCACCCAGTCCGACCAGATCGGCAGTACCCGCGAGACCGGCGTCTGCTGCAGCATGAATTCGCTGACCAGGATCTGCCATGCGGTGACGCCGGGCTCCCGCCAGGGCAGGTCGCGCCGGGATCGTTCGTACCACTCGAGCAACTCATCGGCCGCAATATTTGGCCGTCCGTTTACCGGCGGATGCGGCATGATGTCAGCCATGCCTAACACCAGCCCAGTAACCGCGTGGAAAGCACTCAAAGAGGGTAACGAGCGATTCGTCGCCGGGAAGCCTCAGCATCCCAGCCAGAGTGTCGAACACCGGGCCAGCCTGGCCGGCGGGCAGAAGCCCACCGCGGTCGTGTTCGGCTGCGCGGACAGCCGGGTGGCGGCCGAACTCATCTTCGACCAGGGTCTGGGTGACATGTTCGTGGTGCGCACCGCCGGACAGGCCATCGACTCGGCTGTGCTGGGCTCCATCGAGTTCGCCGTGACGGTCCTCGACGTGCCGCTGATCGTCGTTCTGGGCCATGACAGCTGCGGGGCCGTCAAGGCCGCCCTGGCCGCCATCAACGACGGTGCGATACCGGGCGGTTTCGTGCGCGACGTGGTGGAGCGGGTCGCGCCCTCGGTCCTGATGGGCCGTCGCGACGGCCTGAGCCGCGTCGACGAGTTCGAGGAACGGCATGTGCGTGAAACGGTCGCCCAGCTCGTGTCGCGTTCGTCGGCGATCGCCGAACGGATCGCGGATGGCACCCTGGCGATAGCGGGCGCCACCTATCACCTCGCCGACGGGCGCGCGGCCCTGGTCGATCACGTCGGCGACATCGGCGAATAGCGGGCGAATAGCCAGCCTCAGCGGGGCCCAGGGCGGTCGTCACTAACACGGCGGTCAGCCAGCAAACCCCGCGACACGCCGAGGCGGGTCAGGCAACTCGACGTGACCTGGACCTACGCTGCAAACGTGCTGGATCTTGAACCGCGTGGCCCGCTACCTACCGAGATCTATTGGCGGCGCCGTGGCCTGGCCGTGGGCGTCGCGGTCGTCGTCTTAGGGATCGTGGTCGCCGCGGTCATCGCCTTCATGGGACACAACACGGGCGCCAAGCCCGCCAGTGCCGACAAACCGAATTCCGCTCAAAGCAAGCCCGGCTCGCCCGCGCCGCAGGCGCCTCCGCCGGCCGCGCCCGGGGAACAGCCCAACCCGGGGGTGCCGCCGCAACAGGGCCAGAACCCGGAGATGCCCACCCCGACGGCAGCGGTGCAGCCGCCGCCGGTGCTGAAAGAGGGCGATGACTGCCCCGATTCGACGCTGGCCGTCAAGGGCCTGACCAATGCGCCCCAGTACTTCATCGGCGATCAGCCGAAGTTCACCATGGTCGTCACCAATATCGGCCTGGTGTCCTGCAAGCGGGATGTCGGCGCCGCGGTGCTGGCGGCGTACGTGTACTCGCTGGACAACAAGCGACTGTGGTCGAACCTGGACTGCGCGCCCTCCAACGAGACGCTGATCAAGACATTCACCCCGGGCGAGCAGGTGACGACCGCGGTGACGTGGACGGGGATGGGGTCGGCGCCGCACTGCCCGCTGCCCCGGCCGGCCATCGGGCCGGGCACCTACAACCTCGTCGTGCAGTTGGGCAACCTGCGCTCGCAGCCGGTCCCGTTCATCATGAACCAGCCGCCACCGCCGCCGGGCCCGGCGCCCGGGCCGGGTCAGCCGGCCGCCGCGCCGCCGCCGGAGGCACCGCCGGTCGCGCCGGCCCCAGCCGGCTAACTAAGCGGATCGGAGATCGTCGACTCCGCGAGCTGCGATAGTCCCTCACGCACGTGGCGGGCCCACATCGCGCCGATGCCCTCGACCGACTGCAGGTCGCCGGCGCTGGCCGCCAGCAAGCCTTGCAGCGTCCCGAACGACCGGACCAGTAGGTCGGAGTGGGCGAACTGCAACCGCGGGATGCTGGCCAGCGCGCGGTAGCCGCGCGGGCTCACGGCCGAGTCCTGTGCCTCCGCCGTGGTCGGGTAGCCGAAAACCTTTGCCAGCGCGGTGAGTTCGAGCAGCTCGGTGTCCGAGAGGGCGTCCAGCTCGTCGAGTGTCGCGGTCATCTGCGCTTTGGACAGCGGCTCCGGGCTGGCGTGGTAGTCGCGCACGGTCAGTTCCCGCGCGATGTCGTTGCCGCCCAGCAGCTCGTCGAGCTGCAGCCGCAGCTGGCGACCGTCGGTGCCCAGCTCGACGACGTCGTAGTCGATCACCAGACCGATCCGCCGGACCAGCTCGAGCCGCTGCACCACCGTCATCACGTCGCGCAGCGTGACGAAGTCCTCGATCTCGGCGAGCGAAAGCTGCCTGCTGACCTCGTCGAGCCGCGTCTTGTACCGCTCGAGGGTGGCGATCGCCTGGTTGGCCCGCGACAGGATGGTCGCGGAATCGGCCACCACGTGGCGCTCCCCGCCGACGTAGACGGTCACGATGTTCATCGAGTGGCTCACCGAGATCACCGGGTAACCGGTCTGAATCGCCGCGCGTTCCGCCGAGCGGTGCCGCGTCCCGGATTCGTCGGTGGGTATCGACGGGTCCGGCACCAGCTGCACATTGGCCCGCACGATGCGGCTGCCGTCGGTGGACAGCACGACGGCCCCGTCCATCTTCGCCAGCTCGCGCAGGCGGGTCGGCGCGTACCGGACATCGAGGGCGAAGCCGCCGTCGCAGATGGCCTCGACGTTTTCGTCGTTGCCGATGACGATCAGCGCACCGGTGCGGCCACGCAGGATGCGCTCCAGGCCGTCTCGCAGCCCGGTGCCCGGCGCCAGGCGGGCGACGGTCTCACGCAGTGTCGGACGTGTCACAGCGTGTCATTGTGCGGCCCCGCGGTGTTACGCGTCCAGCCGTTGCGCGGCTCGGCGATGGCTTTCATGTGTTGCAGCGCCGCGACGATGGTCGGTGCCCGCAGCGCCCGCATCCCATCGGGCACGATCTCGCGGCGGGGGTCGTCGCCGTCCGGGATGAGCGCGATGCTGAATCCCTGGCGCGCGGCCTCGGCCAGCCGTCGATCCATGCCGCTGACCCGCCGCAGGTCGCCCGCCAGCCCCACTTCGCCGATCATCACCGCCGTCGTCGGGAGCGGTCGATCGGAGTATGCGGAGGCCAGCGCGATCGCGACGGCCAGATCCGAGGAGGGATCCGTCAGCCGCATGCCGCCCACGGTGGACAGGTAGATGTCGTGGACGCTGACGGGCAGCCTGCCGTGCTTTTCCAGCACGGCGCTGATCATCGCAGCCCGGGAGGGGTCGATGCCGCTGACGGCGCGGCGCGGGGAGCCGCCCCCTGGGGTCGCCAGCAGCGCCTGCACCTCTCCGATCAGCGGCCGCTTCCCGTCCAGCGTCACGGTGATGGCGGTCCCGGCGACGGGTGCCGGCCGTTGATCCAGGAAGAGGTTCGACGGGTCGGATACGTCCTCGATTCCGCTGTCGTGCAGCGTGAAACAGCCGACCTCGTCGGCCGCGCCGAACCGGTTCTTGATCCCGCGGACCATCCGCAGCGACCCGTTGCGGTCGCCCTCGAAATGCAGCACCACGTCGACCAGGTGTTCCAGCGAGCGCGGCCCGGCGATGGCTCCGTCCTTGGTGACGTGGCCGACCAGGATCAGCGCGACGCCGTTGGCCTTCGCGGCGGCGGTCAGCGCGGCGGTGACCGCGCGGACCTGCGTGACCCCGCCGGCGACGCCGTCGGCCTCGGTCGTGGACATGGTCTGCACCGAGTCCACGATCACCAGGGCGGGCCGCACGGTCGCGATGTGGTCCAGCACCGTGTGCACATCGGATTCGGCCGCCAGGTAGACCTCGTCGGCGCCGCAGCCGATCCGGTCGGCCCGCAGCCGGATCTGGCCGGCGGACTCCTCACCGGAGATGTACAGCGCGCGCCGGCCCGAAAGCGCCCAGCGATGGGCGACTTTGAGCAGCAGCGTCGACTTTCCCACGCCGGGATCGCCGGCCAGCAGGGTGACCGAACCGGGCACCACGCCGCCCCCGAGCACCCGGTCGAGTTCCCCGACGCCGGTCGAGCGGTGCTGGCTGGCGTTGGGTTCGACGGAGGTAATCGGGACCGGCCGGGAAGCGGAAGCCGAGGCCGGACCCGCTCGCCGGCCGCCGACCGCGGTCAGTACCGGCGCCTCGTCGACGGTGCCCCAGGTACCGCACTCCAAGCACCGACCCACCCACTTGGCGGTGACGTGTTGGCATTCGGAGCAGCGATAATGCGAGCGCGGATTTGCCACGCCATGACGGTATCGAGCCGGTACGACAAATCCCCGCTATGACAGGCGGTTACGCGCGCCTAGCTTTGCTGGGGTGGATTCAACCCGGCCGAAACCGGCACCAGCACGGTGGCCTGGCCGGCCTTCTCGAAGTTGAAGGTGAAGTTGTACAGGAGGCCGTTGCTGACCGGCTTGGCTAGGGTGACCGTCGCCTTGGCGGCGTTGGTGTTGGCGCCCAAGGGTCCGGGCGCCACCCTCTGTCCCTCCGGCGTCCCGATCATCAGCCTTCCGCCGGCGGGCAGGCGGCCGTCTCCGCTCAAGGCCACCGAGCCGACGTCGCTGGTGATACTGACCAATCTGTCCGGCACGTCAGGCGACTGGTTGATGGCTACCAGCACCAGATCGACCGTCCGGCCCGGCTGCACGGCTTCACCGGTCTGCGTGGCCTGCATGCGGATGTCGCGCAGTGCCACATTTTTGAAGGTGACCTTGTTGCCGTTGATGGCGGGCTCCTGGACGGCCATCTGCGATACCTGGCCGGCCCCGCAGCCACTCAGCAGGACCGCGAGCACCGCTACCAGGCCGACGAGCGCGGCCCGGAACGAGAGGCTGATCTCGAATCGGTTCACTCAATGCCTCCTGCTGGGCCGGTTCGACTGATGCAACTATGCACAGTAGTAGGAAGGTTTCGCGCGCGGTAGCGCGGGGCGTTAGACCAGCCCGGGAGCCCGTCCCGCGGGCTCCCTTACGGCGCTCAGGGGCCGCTCCCGGGGCCGAATAGACGCATTGGTAATGTGCATCACTGCACGTTCTGCTCCCCCTGTCAACCCCTAATCTGCGCGTGTTGTGCCCCTGACCTGCATCGTTGCTCCACGCGCGATTGGGCGGCCGTGTTAGACTGAAGTAACGAAAGGGGCTCGAATCAGATGATCTTCAAGGTCGGCGACACCGTTGTTTACCCGCATCACGGTGCTGCGTTAGTCGAGGCGATTGAAACCCGCACCATCAAAGGGGAACAAAAGGAATATCTCGTCTTGAAGGTGGCGCAGGGAGACCTGACAGTTCGAGTACCCGCAGACAACGCTGAGTACGTCGGTGTCCGCGACGTCGTCGGGCAAGAAGGCCTCGACAAGGTGTTCCAGGTGCTGCGGGCTCCGCACACCGAAGAGCCGACCAACTGGTCGCGCCGCTACAAGGCCAACCTGGAAAAGCTGGCCTCCGGCGATGTCAACAAGGTCGCCGAGGTAGTTCGCGACCTGTGGCGTCGGGACCAGGAACGTGGCCTGTCCGCGGGCGAGAAGCGCATGCTGGCCAAGGCCCGCCAGATCCTGGTCGGCGAATTGGCGCTGGCCGAGAGCACCGACGACGCCAAGGCGGAAACCATCCTCGACGAGGTTCTGGCCGCCGCTTCCTGAAGGCCCTGACTCTTCGGTGGTCACGGGGACGCTCTCCTCGGGCACGGTTGTCGCAGTGGTTCCGGCCGCAGGGTCGGGCGAGCGACTGGGCGCAGGCATTCCCAAAGCATTCTGCGAGGTCGACGGGCGCACCCTGTTGGACCGCGCCGTCGAGGGTTTGCTGAAATCCGGAGTCGTCGACCACGTGGTCGTGGCCGTCCCTGCGGCCCGGGTCGACGAGGCTGCGCGGGCCCTGGGGGAGCGAGCGACCGTCGTCCCCGGCGGCGCCGATCGCACTGAATCGGTGAGCCTGGCGCTGGCGGCCCTCGCCGGTGAACCCGATTTCGTCCTGGTCCACGACGCCGCGCGTGCCCTGACGCCGCCGGAACTGATCGTGCGCGTGGTGGACGCCTTGCGGGCCGGGCATGACGCCGTCGTGCCCGCGCTGCCCCTGCATGACACCATCAAGGCCGTGGACGCCAACGGCGTGGTCCTGGGTACACGCGAGCGGGCCGGGCTGCGCGCCGTGCAGACGCCGCAGGGTTTCGCCCGTGACTTGTTGCTGCGGGCGTACCAGCGCGCGGGCACCGCCGATTTCACCGACGACGCCTCGCTCGTCGAGCATGTCGGCGGCCAGGTGCAGGTGGTCGACGGCGACGTGCTGGCGTTCAAGATCACCACCCAGCTCGATCTGTTGCTGGCCGAAGCGGTCGTGCGCCGGTGAGCGAGCTGCCTAGGGTCGGCCTCGGGGTCGACGTGCACCCGATCGAACCAGGCCGGCCCTGCTGGCTGCTGGGTCTGCTGTTTCCAGGCGCCGACGGCTGCGCCGGCCACTCCGACGGCGACGTGGGGGCGCACGCGCTGTGCGACGCGCTGCTGTCGGCCGCGGGGCTGGGCGACATCGGCGCCGTTTTCGGGGTAGACGACCCCCGCTGGAAAGGGATCAGCGGCGCGGACATGCTGCGCCACGTCGCCGATTTGGTGGCCCGGGACGGTTTTCGGGTCGGAAACGCCGCGGTGCAGCTGATCGGCAACCAGCCGAAGGTCGGTCCGCGCCGGGCCGAGGCGCAGCGCGTGCTATCGGAGCTGCTGGGGGCTCCGGTCGCGGTGGCGGCGACTACGACCGACGGGTTGGGCCTGACCGGCCGCGGCGAGGGCCGCGCCGCCATCGCCACCGCATTGGTGATCGCCGCCGGCTAAGGCGCGCGCAGCGCCGGGCAACTCGGAACCACCCGGTAAGCTGGCACGTCGTGACCGATCGCGCCCGCTTGCGGCTACACGACACGGCGGCCGGTGCCGTGCGTGATTTCGTTCCGCTGCGCGAGGGCCACGTCTCCATCTACCTGTGTGGCGCCACCGTTCAGGGTTTGCCGCACATCGGCCATGTCCGCAGCGGCGTGGCCTTCGACATCCTGCGCCGCTGGCTGATGGCGCGCGGCTGCGACGTCGCCTTCATTCGCAACGTGACCGACATCGACGACAAGATCCTCAACAAGGCCGCCGCCGCCGACCGGCCGTGGTGGGAGTGGGCGGCCACCTACGAGCGCGCGTTCAGCGCCGCCTACGACGCTCTGGACGTCTTGCCGCCGTCGGCCGAGCCACGCGCCACCGGGCACATCACCCAGATGGTCGAATTGATGGACCGCCTGATCGAAACCGGCCACGCGTACCCGGCGGGCGGCGACGTGTACTTCGACGTGCTCAGCTACCCGGAGTACGGCCAGCTCTCCGGTCACAAGATCGACGACGTCCATCAGGGCGAAGGCGTGGCCACCTGCAAGCGGGATCAACGCGACTTCACGCTGTGGAAGGCCGCCAAGCCCGGCGAGCCGTCGTGGCCCACACCCTGGGGGCGCGGACGCCCGGGCTGGCACCTGGAATGCTCCGCGATGGCCCGCACCTACCTGGGGCCGGAGTTCGACATCCATTGCGGCGGGATGGACTTGGTCTTCCCGCACCACGAGAACGAGATCGCGCAGAGCCGCGCCGCCGGTGACGGATTCGCCCGCTACTGGCTGCACAATGGCTGGGTCACCATGGGCGGCGAGAAGATGAGCAAGTCGCTGGGCAACGTGCTGGCCATCCCGGCGCTGTTGCAGCGGGTGCGACCGGCGGAGCTGCGCTACTACCTGGGCAGCGCGCACTACCGCTCGATGCTGGAATTCTCCGACACCGCACTACAGGACGCGGTGAAAGCCTATGTGGGCGTTGAGGAATTCCTGCACCGCGTCCGCATTCGCGTCGGTGCCGTCCAGCCCGGCGAATGGACCCCGCGGTTCGCCGAGGCGCTCGACGACGACTTGGCGGTTCCGGCCGCGCTGGCCGAGGTGCACCACGCCCGGGCCGAGGGCAACCGCGCCCTCGACACCGGCGACCACGACGGCGCGTTGCAGCAAGCCCGCGCGATCCGCACCATGATGGGCATCTTGGGCTGCGACCCGCTCGACGAGCGCTGGGAAACCCGCGACGAGACGACGGCCGCGCTGGCCGCGGTCGAGGTGTTGGTGCGGGCCGAACTGGAAAGCCGGGAAAAGGCTCGCGAGCAACGCAATTGGGCGCTCGCCGACGAGATCAGGGATCGCCTGAAACTCGCCGGCATCGACGTCACCGACACCGCGGACGGGCCGCAGTGGGAGCTGTCGGCCCGCGAAGAAAAGCGCGACAACTAGATGGCCGGCAACTCGCGGCGCCGCGGGGCAATACGCAAAGCGGGCAGCAAGAAGGGACCCACCGTGGGTTCGGGCGGCCAGCGTCGCCGCGCGCTCGAGGGCCGCGGTCCCACACCGCCGGCGCACCTGCGTCCGAACCATCCCGCAGCCAAACGCGCCCAGTCGCCGCCGCGGCGGCCGGCCAAGCGCGCCACCGACGAGACGGAGACGGTGCTCGGCCGCAACCCGGTGCTCGAGTGCCTGCGGGCCGGCGTGCCGGCGACGGCGTTGTACGTGGCGCTGGGCACCGAGGCCGACGAGCGGGTCACCGAAAGCGTGACCCGCGCAGCGGATGCGGGCATTTCGATCCTCGAGGTGCCGCGTGCCGACCTGGACCGGATGACGAGCAACCACCTGCATCAGGGCATCGCACTACAGGTGCCGCCGTACGACTATGCCCACCCCGACGACCTGCTGACCACCGCGATCAACTCACCGCCCGCCCTGCTGGTCGCGCTGGACAACATCTCCGATCCGCGCAACCTCGGTGCGATCGTGCGTTCGGTCGCGGCGTTCGGCGGCCACGGTGTGCTGATCCCGCAGCGACGCTCGGCGTCTGTGACGGCGGTGGCCTGGCGCACCAGTGCCGGGGCCGCGGCGCGCATCCCGGTGGCACGGGCCACCAATCTGACCAGAACGCTTAAAGATTGGGCCGACCGAGGCATCCGGGTGATCGGCCTGGACGCCGACGGTGACACCGTCGTCGACGATATCGACGGCGCCGACCCGCTGGTGGTGGTCGTCGGATCGGAAGGCAAAGGGCTGTCGCGACTTGTCCGGCAGAACTGCGACGAGGTGGTGTCCATCCCGATGGCCGGGCACGCCGAATCGCTGAACGCCTCGGTGGCCGCCGGGGTGGTGCTCGCCGAAATCGCGCGCCAGCGCAGGGCTTAGCTCCGGTGCGCCGGCGGCCCGTGCGCCTCGGTGCCGCGCTGGCGCTACTCGTTGTGCTGGCGCCCGCGGCCGGCGCCCAAACCCCCGAATTCGACCTGCAGGCTCACCGCGGCGGGCGTGGGGAGACGACGGAGGAGTCGTTGCGGGCCTTCACGAAATCACTCGAGTTGGGGGTCAGCACACTTGAACTCGACATCAACATCACCAGAGACGGGCAACCGCTGGTGTGGCACGATCCGACGATCGACGCCGAAAAATGCGCCGACACCGGGCCCGCCTTCGCCGGCGATCCGCAGTATCCCTACGTCGGCAAGTTGGTGTACGAACTCACCCTGAACCAGATTCGCACGCTGGACTGCGGGCGGCGGCTGGCCGAATTTCCCGATGCTGAAGTTGTGCGGGGCAACAAGATAGCCGTCCTGGCGGAGGTGTTTGCGCTGGCCGATTCCTACCATGCGGCCGTGCGCTACAACGTCGAGACGAAGGTGGCAGCCGACAAGCCCGGCACCTCGGCCGACCCCCAACAGTTTGTCGACGTGATACTGGCGGCGGTCAGGTCGGCCGGCAAGGTCGGCCGCGTGGAGATCCAGAGCTTCGATTGGCGGACCTTGCCCATGGTGCGCCGGGAAGAGCCGTCAATTCCGTTGGTGGCGTTGTACAACGAGGACACCTGGGTGCCGGACTCGCCGTGGCTGGCCGGGGCGAACGCCACCGCCATCGGCGATCCGATGATCGGGGCGAAGCTGGTGGGCGCGGACATCATCTCGCCCAGGTACCAGCTGGTAGCCGGCCAGCCGTATGTCGATCGCGCACATGCGTTGGGGCTGAAGGTGATCCCGTGGACAGTCGACGATGCGGCCGCGATGCGCGAACAGATCGCCGACGGCGTCGACGGCATCATCACCGACTACCCGACCCGGTTGCGGGGCGTGTTGGCCGATCTCGGGATGCCGCTGCCGCCGGCCTACCACCGGGGTTAGCGTCAGCGCGGCGCTTCCACCAGAACGTCGGCGGGCGCGATATCGGCATCGATGCCGGGTCGGCGCGCGCGGGCAGCACGCCAGATCATGTTCGGGCGCAACAGTCGCGTCGCGGGGTCGACGAGGGAGGTCACTCTGATGAACTGATTCAGCGCTGCGGTGTCGCTTTCGGCCGCGGTGAGCACCCGATCGACGTACTTGTTGAACAGCCGAGCGACGAGCGGTGCGGTGCCGTGGATTTCGGGCAGGGCAAGGTCGGGGTTGGTCGATAGGTGCCAGGCTTGGCGGATCGGTGCTGCCGCGGCTCGGAAGTAGCGCCGCGCCAAATCGTCAGTACCGGCAGATAAGCAGTCGCGCAGCGCCAACGCCTCGAGCGCGGCGACCGTCATGCCCTGGCCGTAGACCGGGTTGAAGCTGCAGATCGCGTCTCCGATGACCAGCAGGCCCTCGGGGAAGCGCCGCAGCTTGTCGTAGCGGCGCCATCGACTGCATGGCGTCCGGTGCCGCACCGGTTCCCCGATGGGTTCGGCGGCTCGCACCGCGGCGAGCAGGTGGGCCGGCGCGCAGTCCGCCACGAAATCACACATCTCCGCAAGGTCGAGCGACGCCGGTTCCTGGCCGGCCACCCCCATCACCGTGAGCAGCCAGGTGTCGTCCTCGCAGTGCAACAGGCCGCAACCTCTCGGCCTGCCGGGCACGATACCGATGAGGAAGCCGAGCTCCCGCGGCGCTTCCGCCGTCATGCGCAGCGCCTGGCTCGCGTAGGTCAGCTGGACGTCGACGCGATCCTCATGCGGGCGGTCGTACCCCAAGTCGTCCAGCCAGGTCGGGGTGCGGGCGGCGCGCCCGGTGGCATCGACGACCAACTCGGCGGGCAGCGTGGTGGGCTCGCCGGTGCGGCCGCAGACCACCCGCACTCCCGTGACGCGGTGGCGATCCTGTGTCGATACCGGGCCCAGGATCACGTGTTCGTCGAGCAGGGTGACGTTGGGAATCTCGCGCAGCCGCGTGCGGACATGGTCTTCGAGAAAGGGCCGTGTCGCGCTGTACGCGGTCAGCCCCGTGGCGCTGCCGCGCCGCGCCATCAGATGCCCGCCGACGTTGTAGTAGAGCTCGGAGAGATCCTGGCCGTCGAAGTGATGCGCGCCGTCGAGAACCATCTCGTCGAGGACGCCGGGGAACATCCCCTCGATCACCTGTGCTCCCCGGGCCAACAGAGCGTGCAGGTGCCGTCCCTGCGGCACGCCCCGGCGGGCGGCGTGGGCATCGGGCAGCGGGTCACGCTCCACGACCGTCACCGTGTCGAAGAAGTCGGCTAGCGATCGCGCGGCCAGCAAACCGGCCATGCTCGCCCCCAACACCACCGCGTGACTGCCGATCCTGGCCTCTTTGTCGGACATCGCACACCGCCTTCGCTCACCGATAGCTGACAAAAGTCATGCTCACCGGCCGCCGTCGGAGGGGATAGCGTAGTCGGCTACGCCACTTGCGGGTGCCGAGTCAGCCGTCGTCCTGCAAAGCGCGGCGGAGTCCGACCAGCTTCTGGGCAACTCCAGCGAGCAGGTTTCGCGGATATGTGCCGCCCGCGGGGCGCTATGGGCGATCATGGGGATCACGCAAGGGCTTTACGGCGCAGGAGATCGGTGGATGGTTAGTCCGGTCAGCGAGGCCACCGGCCGATGTGGGCTGTGCGGCAACGACCTGCGCGCCAAGGCGCGCTTCTGCGATGTCTGCGGCGCTCCAGTCATCCCAAGACCGGCCAGCGGCGAACGCAAACAAGTAACCGTGCTGTTCGCCGACGTCGTCGGCTCAATGAAGCTTGCGGCGGCCCTCGACGCGGAACTGCTCCAAGAGATCATGAACGAGATGTTCAACCGTGCGGCGGCCGTGGTTCAGCGCTATCACGGGACCGTCGATAAGTTCACCGGTGACGGCTTGATGGCGCTGTTCGGTGCCCCGGTGGCCCTGGAGGATCATGCGCTGCGGGCGTGCATTTCCGCTCTGGAGATCCAATCGGTCACCAAAGAGCTTGCCGCCGAGGTGCTTCGCCGTGCCGGCGTCACCTTGCAGGTGCGAGTCGGGCTGAACTCGGGGGCAGTGATCGCCGGCGAAATAGGTTCAGGCCAAGGAAGATACACCGCGGTCGGCCACCCCGTCGGAATGGCACAACGCATGGAGGCCGCCGCCCCTCCGGGTGGAGTCATGTGCTCGCTTTCCACGGCACGCCTCGTCGAGGAAGCGGCCCGGCTCGGTCCCGTCGAAGACATTTTCGTCAAGGGTGCCGACGCACCCGTGCCCGCGCGACAACTCCTCGCCATGGAATCCGAGCGGATGGTGTTGGGCCGCCAGGAAGGCCTGATGCTGGGCCGCGATGCGGAGATGCGCCGGCTGCAAACCCTGTTCGCCGCCCATTCCGGCTGCCTCGTTGGGATTGTCGGTCGCCCCGGGCTGGGCAAGAGCCGCCTGCTCAGGGAGTTCACGACGATCGCCGCAAGTCAAGGCGCCGACATCGTCGTCGCCCGCTGCGAAGCGCACACCAGCACGGTTGCGTTCCGGGCGTTGTCGCGCCTGCTGCGCGCCATGTTCAAGTTGGAAGGCCTTAGCGCAAGCGAGGCCCGCGAACGCACGAGCATGCAATACGCAGATTTGCTTGGACGGGACTCCGCCGACGCCCAAATCCTGTTCGAGGCCATGGGCATCGCCGACACCATGGCCCCTCACCTGCAGGTCAGCGCCGAAGCGAGGCGCCGACGGCTGATCGAAATCCTGGCGCATGCCGTTCGGGCACGCTCCACTTCGACGGTGTTTGCACTGGAGGACGCCCATTGGATCGATCAGCCCAGCGACGACGTCCTCGCTGATTTCGCGAGCACCCTCGACGGGACGACGTCGATGTTCGTCATGACCTACCGGCCAGAATTCCGTGGCGCGCTACGCAATCGATCGAACCAGACGGTGACGCTGCAGCCACTGACCGAATCGACGTCCGTCCGCCTTGTCCGCCAGCTCCTCGGGGGCGACCAGTCGCTGGGTGGCCTGGGCGAACGAATTGCAGCCGCGGTGGCCGGCAATCCCTTCTTCGCCGAGGAGATCGTTCGCGACCTTGCGGGCCGCGGCGTGCTCTCGGGCGGTCGCGGTGCCTACCGCCTGACGGGCGATGCCGACGAAATCGCCGTTCCGGCCACGGTGCAAGCGGTGCTTGCCGCCCGCATCGATCGGTTGCCCGCGACCACGAAGTCGATCCTCAACGCCGCGGCGGTGATCGGTAACCACTTCGACGTGGACGCACTGCACGCTCTGCTGCCGGAGAGCGCATCCACGAGCCTGGCCGAGCTGGTGTCGGCCGAGCTGATCGATCAGATCGAATTCGTTCCGCGCCAACGGTATTGCTTCCACCATCCGCTGGTGCGCACGGTCGCCTACGAGTCACAACTGAGCGCCGTCCGCGTGCAGGCCCACCGCCGGCTGGCCGCCGCGATCGAGGCGCGCGACGCGGGTGCCGTCGACGACAACGCGGCATTAATCGCAACCCACCTGGAGTCGGGCGGCGAACTCGTCCAGGCCTACCATTGGCATCTGCGTGCGGCGGAACGGCTTCGGCCGCGCGATATCCGCGCCGCCCGCGCGGAATGGGAGAGTGCGCGCCGCATCGCAGATGGGCTGTCCGACGACCACGAGGACGTGACCGCGATGCGAATCGCGCCGCGCGCCATGCTGATCTCTACGGCGCTTTACGTGAGCGACGCCGATGGCGCCGACGGTCTCTACGAAGAGCTTCGCGGTCTCAGCACGCAGGCCACCGACCTGACACCGCTCGCGCTCGCGACCGCCGGACTCATCTGGTCGTTCAGTATCAACGACATTCGGGTTCCCGAGGCCCTGGCGCTGGCATCGGAGCTCGAAGACATGGTCAGCGGCATTGTGTGCGATGCGGCGACCAGGGCCATAATCCTCAATTCGTTAGCATTCATCCGGTTTGCCAACTGCGAATTCGACGCCGCGCTAAGGGTCATTGACGCGATACTGACACTGGCTGGGGATGTGCCCGCGAACGAAACGGTTGCGGCGCAAATTCTTCGCGGAATCATCGGCATGTGCCTCGGCGACTGCAGTAAGGGCAAGCGGGATTTCCGGGAGGGCCTTGAACAAGCACATACGCTCGGCCCCCTCAACTACGCGACCATGTCGCATTACGCGGGAACAGTTGCGGTGCTGGGTCTGTGCAGGGGCGACGATTTGGTCGACGAGACGCGTGAGGCGTTGCGATGCGGGGAATCGCTGGGCGACGTCAGCGGCATCATCGCCACACTGTGGGCCCATGGATCGGCCCTGCTGCGCACGGAGAACACGTCGCGCGACGAGGCCATCGATCTGCTTGACCGCGCCCGCGTCCTGATCGAGGAGCACAAGCTGCATCACATCGGGATGACGAGCATTGCCGCCGATCTGGCGGTCGATGCCGCCCGCAGAGGACGGATCCACGAAGCGATAGACGATCTTCGCCCCACGTTCTTGCGGCACTCCGAGAGCGGCAGTCCAGTGTTCGTCGGCTGTACGGCCGAGGCGCTCATCGAACTGCTCGTTGAGCGAGGATCCGTCGAAGACCTCCGCGAAGCCCGCGACATCGTCGGTCGGTGGCACGTTCGGCGGCCTGGCATCGCGGCTACGGATCTGTGGTGGCTGAAATCCCGCGCGCTGCTGGCCCGGGCGGAAGGCCGCCCGGACCAGTACGCCGAACTGTCGAAGGCTTACCTCGAGTCATGCAACAAGCTCGATGCCCGCGGGCGGCAGCCCGAGGCACGCCGGATGGTCGATGAATCCCTTGCACTGCGGCGGGGCTGAAGTGGCGACGATCCTGGCGTACACCTCGCCCGCGCTGGGGCACCTATTGCCGATGAGCGCGCTGTTATCGGAGCTGTCGAGCCGTGGGCACGGGATTTATGTGCGGACACTCTCAAGCGGTGTAGACATCGGGCGAAAGCTCGGCTTCACGGCGGATGCGATCGATCCGCGCATCGAGGCGATCGAGCTCGGGGACAGCGAGGTGACGGCCAATCCTCTGGTCGCCCTCAAGCGTGGAGTTGCGAGCTTTGGCCGGCGTGCCGTGCACGAAGTCGCCGATCTCGGGGACGCGATAGCGCGGGTTGGTCCAGATGCACTGCTCGTCGACGTGAACTGCTGGGGGGCGCTGTCGGCGGCCGAAACCGGTGAGATCCCCTGGGCATGTTTCGTGCCGTACACGCCGCCACTGCGGTCGCCCGGCGTGCCACCGTTCGGCCCGGGTCTCAGGCCGATGTCGGGCGCGTTGGGCCGGTTGCGCGATGCCGCCGTGCGCATCGCGGTGGAGGGTCCGCTGCAGCGGGTGATGCTCCCACCGATCAACGGGATTCGTGCGGATCTCGAATTGCGGTCGGTCGCGTCGATGGACGAGTTCTTGCGCCGCGCACCGCTGCTGCTGGTCGCCAGCGGCAAGCCGTTCCAGTACCCGCAAACGGATTGGGGTGATGCGGTGCAGCTGATCGGTCCATGCGTGGTCGACCCCGGGCCGCACACCGTCCCCGATTGGCTGGCCTCAATCGACCAGCCGATAGTGCTGGTCACCACCTCATCGGAGAAACAAGCGGACACCAACCTGATCCGGACCGCGCTCGCCGCACTGAAGGACGAGCCGGTGCATGTGGTCGCGACCTTGCCCGCCGGGCGACCGGACGAAGTAGCGTCGACGCGCAACGCAACCGTGCTGCAATTCATCCCGCACGGCTTGGTGCTGGACCGGGCGGTGTGTGCCGTGACGCACGGCGGGATGGGCGCAACTCAAAAGGCGCTCGCCCGTGGCATACCGGTGTGCGTCGTTCCATACGGTCGCGACCAGCTCGAGGTTGCGCGGCGCGTCGAGGTGGCCCAGTGCGGTACCCGCCTGCCGGCAAAGAAACTCTCACCGTCGCGGCTGCGCACCAAAGTGCGGGAAGCGATGACGATGACCCACGGTGCGAAACGGGTGGCGGCCGGATTCAAGGCCACCGGCGGGACGGCCCGCGGCGCGGATCTCTTCGAGCAGCGCCTCCTCGGCACCAACGTCAGCTGACTTCAGCAAAGGGTCTACAGGGTATAAATCGGTGCCACGAAACGTCGAGAAAGCCGCCCGCGTGACACCGCCGCACCGCTATAGTCGCCGCGTGATCAGCGGAGAGCCGTTGACCGGGCGTGACACTGAATTAGCGATCATTCGCCGCGCATTGAACGGGGCTGGCAAGCACTCCGGCGTAGTGATCGCCGGAGCCGCCGGTGTGGGCAAGACCAGGCTGGCCCGCGAAGTGCTCCGCTGCGCCGAGGCGTCCGGTGAGCGGACAAAGTGGATCGTCGGCACAGAGTCGGCTTGTGCGCTACCGCTGGGGGCGTTCATCGGGGCGCTCGGCGATGCGATGTCGGATCCACTGGCAAACGTGCGCCGAGTGATCGATTCGTTTGTCGCGCAACAGCATCGGGCTCGTGTGATGGTCGGAATCGATGACGCTCACCTGCTCGACGGGTTGTCCGCCCTTGTTGTTCACCAGTTGGCGCAGTCGGGCGGGGCCCGGCTGGTGGTAACGCTACGAACCGGCGGTGCGGAGCCCGACGCCGTGACGGCGTTGTGGAAGGACGGGCTGCTGGCGCGCATCGATCTCGAACCGCTTTCCGCCGGCGCAACACGCCAACTGATCGAGAGCACGCTTGGCGGTCCAGTCGACGCCCGAAGTGCGGCGAGGTTCCGGAAGCTGACCGGGGGAAATACCTTGTTCCTCCAGCAGCTACTAAGCGATCAGATAGCGGCCGGGCGGATGCGCAAATTGGCCGGGGTGTGGATGTGGGACGGCGACGTCGCGGTCTCGGCGAGCCTGTCGGACACCGTCGCGCGCCAGATGGGTCGGCTCAGCCCGGGAGTGGCACTCGTGGTAGACACGCTGTCGCAGTGCGAGCCGTTGGCCGTCGATGCGCTGTGCGATTTGGCGCGCCGGCGCGACCTGACGGTCGCCGAGAGCATGGGTCTGGTGAACGTCGAGCGCTCCGGTGGCGGCCTGACGGCCAGGCTGGCGCACCCGCTGTTCGGTGAGCTGCGCCGCGCGAGCGCCGGCGAGATGTATCTGTCGGGAATCAGGGGCAGGCTGGTGACCCGGCTGACCAAAGACGGTGACGCCGACATGCAGGCGACCGTGCGGCGCGCGCTGCTGAGGCTCCAATCGGACCTTGATCCCGACCCCGACCTTTATCTGGAGTCGGCGCGGCACGCCATGACGCTGCTGGATCTGGATCTGGCTGACCGGTTCGCCACTGCGGCTTCGCAAGCCGGGGCACCCGGAGCGGCCGGGGTGCTGGCAATGAACCTGGTGCTGCTCGGACGTGGCGAGGAGGCCGAGACCGAATTGCGCGACATGGCTGGCACCGTTTTGGCTGACGGCCATCACTGGGCGACGGTGCGGGCCGCCAACCTGGCCTGGATGCTCGGTAACCCGCAAGCCGCTGCGGCGATCCTGGACGGTCTCGCCGCGAGCCCCGAGACCCCGGCACAGGCGGCGGAGCGTCTGGCCGTCCAGGCCTGCCTGGACGCGATGTCCGCGCGCTGCGCGCTTGCGGCCGAACGGGCCCGGGCCGCATTGAGTTTCGAAGCCCTACCAGGCTTTCACGCGATGATGGCATCGCTTGCGCTGATCATGGCGATGGGTGCGCTGGGGGAGGTCGATGAGCTCGCGGACGTGGCCGAGCAGGCGCTGCGGCGCACGACGACGTCGTTCCAGGCGTCCCATATGCGGTTTTGGTTCGGGGCTGTTTACGGTCGTGCCTGCCGATTGACCGGGCGCATCGACGAATTCGTCACCACGGCAGAGCAACTGGCCGACTCCGCCCGCGACATTCCGGGTCTGGCGTATGCGAACCTGGCGCTCCTGCTGGGGAACGCCGAACTGGTGCGCGGTGCCGTCGCCGAGGCGGCCCGACTGGTGCACGAAGCGCTTGCCGGGGTGGAAAAACACTCCGTCACAACGGGTTTGCGCGCGGCGAGCTACTTCGCCCTGGCTGAGGCCCACGCCAAGCTCGGACAACCCACCGAGGCCAACGACGCTGTAGCTGGGGCGCGGTCGTGTGTGCCGCCTGACTTTTTGTTCATGCACACCGCCCTGTCGCTGGCTAGCGGTTGGGCGTTGGCAGCAAGCGGTCGTCTCAGCGAGGCCGTGACGAGCGCCCACCAGGCTGCTCAGCTTGCCCGCGAGCGCGGCCAGCCCACCCATGAGCTGGCCTGCATACAGGTCGCGGCCCAATGGGGCGACGCCTCACAGGCGGTGCGGGCACGCGAGCTAGCCGCGGCGTTGTCGCTGCCGCTGGCCAACGCTGTTGCCCTGCATGCGGAAAGCCTGCTCTCAGGTGATGGCGAAGGCCTGCTGGAGGCGTCGGCAGCGTACCGGCAGATCGGTGATCGGGCCGCGGCCGCTGACGCGGCGGCGCAGGCTTCGGTCGCGTTCAACGAAAGCCAGCAGCACAGGCGCGGACTGTATGCCGCGGCGTTGGCCAAGGAGTTGGCCCAAAAATGTGGCGGTTTATGCACGCCGGCGCTGCGCACGCCGACGGGCCTTAAGTTGTCGGGCCGCCAGCGCGATGTCGTCGAGCTCGTCGTGGCCGGCCTCTCAAACCGCCAGATCGCCGAGAAGTTGGTGATGTCGGTGCGCACTGTAGAAGGACACGTCTACCGGGCGTGCCAGCGGGTTGGGGCTCAATCACGCGAGGCGTTGGCGTCGATCGTCAGATCCGGGCCGGGTGACTGCGGGACGGGCTGAGCCCAAATACTCGCGAAGTCGAGTAGCCGACTACGCATGTGAACGCACCTGATTCGGCAATACCGTGCCATTCGACAAAGGAGTCGGCATGGTCGAGATGCTCGAACAATCTGAAGTCAGGCCGCGCTCGCTGGCGCCGAAGAACCCGCTCCCGTATTGGCGGCAGGTTAAGGCGGTGCGGTCTTATGTCGACGGCATGCAAGCGCTGGTGGACGCCGGCGGCCCCATCACCCGGCTCGTGCTCGGTCCGAAGTGGCTGTTACCGAACGTGGTATTGATTGCCAGCCCGCAAGGCGCGCGTGATCTGTTGGGCCGCACCGACGAGATCGCCGACCGGGGCCGTACCCGCACCATGGTGGAGCTGCTCGCGCTGATGGGCGGCAACTTACTCGACCTTCCGCACGACCGCTGGCTACCGCGACGACGCGCGCTGCAGCCGATGTTCACCAAGCGACGGGTGGCCGGCTATTCGGGACACATGGCCGCGGCGGCGCAATCCGTCGCCGACGGTTGGCGAGGCGGCGCGCTCTTGGACCTCGATACGGAGTGCCGCAAGCTGACCCTGCGCGCACTGGGGCGCTCGGTGCTCGGGGTTGACCTCGATGAGCGCGCCGACGAAGTGGGTCGTGCATTGCGCGCTTCACTGACATGGGTTGCCGACCGCGCGGCTCGGCCGGTGAACCCGCCGCGGTGGCTGCCCACCAGAGGCCAGCGCGCCGCTCGCCGGGCCAACGACACCCTGCACCAGCTGGCGGCCGAGATTCTGAACGCGGTTCGTGTCGACCCCGATCTAGATGCCCCCTTAGTGCGCGCCCTCATCGAGGCGATCGATCCAGAGACCGACCGGCCGTTGTCCGACGATGAGATCTGCCACGAGCTGGTGCTGTTCATGCTCGCCGGCCACGACACCACTTCGACCACCCTGACCTACGCGTTGTGGTCGTTGGGGCGCCACCGCGACATCCAGGAGCAGGTCCGCGCGGAGGTCTCCGCGCTGGGTGAGCGGGCGCTGACCCCAGACGATGTGCCCGAGCTCACCCTGACCGTGCGCGTGTTGCACGAAGCGCTGCGGTTGTGTCCGCCCGCGGCGGGAACGATGCGCTGCCCCACCCGCGACATCGTCGTGGACGGCCATCGGGTCGAGGCCGAAACCATGGCGCTGGTGAGCTTTTACGCGCTGCACCGCGACCCCGCGCTATGGGAGGACCCGCTGCGTTTCGACCCGGACCGGTTCCTTCCGGAACGGTCGAGAGGTCGAAGCCGTTGGCAGTACCTCCCCTTCGGCGGCGGTCCGCGGTCATGCGTCGGCGACCAGTTCGCGATGCTGGAGGCCACACTCGCACTCGCGACGATGATTCGCGCGGCCGAGATCGAATCGCTCGACGAAGACTTCCCGCTGGCAACACCGTTCACGGTGGTTGCCGCCGCGCCCATCCGCGCCCGTGTCCGTGCGCGGACCCCAGGCCCCGTCAAAACCAACGAAATCCCAAGGAGGATGCAATGAAGTATGTACTGGCGTGGACCTACCGTGTGAGCGGCTCGGCAGCCGAGAACGAAGAGTCCTTGCGGCGCGGGTTGGCCGTGTTCTCGAAGTGGACGCAGCCTCAGAGCTCGACGTATCACCAGTTCCTTGGTCGAGTGGATGGCAGTGGCGGATTCGCCGTGGTGGAAACTGACAACCCGGCTGACTTGGCAGACACCACAAGCAAATTCGCCATGATCGCCGAATACCAGATCTATCCCGTCGTCGACATGGCCCAAGCTGCTCAGGCGCTGCAGGAAGGCGTGGAGTTCAGAGATTCGATCAGCTGAATCGCCAGCCGCCACAGTGGTGGCGGTTACCAAGCGAGCAGACGCAGACTCGCTCAAACGCCGGGGCTGCGTCTGCTCGTGCTCCTAGACACCAGATCAGAGTGACCCGGTTGCGACGTAATCCCGCGGGTCGCGCCAGAACGCCCTAATGATCTCCACCAGTTCGTCGACCTGCGTCATGATCGGGGCCACATGGCCCTCACCGCATAGCTCGACGGCTCGCGCGGCAGGCATCTGAGCCACCGCGTTGTGGATCTGTGCGACCGGAAGGATCGGGTCCGCGGTCGTCACCATCATCACGGTCGGAGTGTCGATGCGCGGTAGCAGGGGATCAAGACCCGGCCTGTTCAACATGATCGACTTCATGGCGCGATGCATGCCGGCTCGGGGCGCGCCGCGGAATGCCTGCATCACGGCGGCGGCGTCATCGGGCTGCGACCGCATGAATTCCTTGCCGAGGATGGCGACTGCAACCGCATTCGTGAGCGGGGGAGCGGCACCGACGTAGCGATAGGCCCACACCATCGGCACGATCGTCATCCGTTCGCGGCGGCTGAGCGCTTGCACCGGGGTAGAGATCGTTGCCACGCTGCGGCACCAGTCCGGTGAACTGGCGGCCAGCGTGAGCCCGACGTGGCCTCCCCATGCGTTACCTAACCAGTCGACGGGCTTTTGCACACCCAAGGCGTCGAGTACCTCGGTAGCCGCCTTGGCACAATCGTCGAGATCGAAATCTGCTGTCGGATAACCACTTTTCCCGTGGCCAGGGCCATCGATGAGGACTAGGCGTCGGTCTTCTCGAAGCAGCCCGCGTAGCCGCGACCAGGAGCGGGAATCGACGAACAGGCTGTGCCACAGCACCGCAACAGATCCTTCACCTTCGACTTCGACGTGTAGGCGCCCGAGAACGGTATCGATCATGAGCTCGGAAAGCGGCATCTCCCACCCCTAATAGCTCCAAGAACAGAAGTTCCGGTTCGTAGCATCAACCAGGCATGCGGCTTTGCGGTTGGTCTCATGTCTGTGTCCAACTGGATGCCAACTCGGGCTGTGGTCATGTCATCGCCTCTGCAATCGCCATATGCCCTTCGAAGCCAAGGCCATTGGCCATCGCGCAATACCGGTTCGCGAATGATCGGTATCCAGCGTCGTTGCCGCGAGCCTGAGCCAGCAGGGCACGAAGTCTCAGCAGGGGCAGTTCGTGCAGCACGAAGCCCGGGTCGACCGGAACCGCCGCTAACGTCTCGATAGCCGCAGCGGCCTCGGTGATGTCGGACTCGGTGCCTCGCCCGAGCAGTGATTCCACCAGCACCGTGACGGCAGGCCCACGAGAGGTCATGTCCCCTGAGGTGAATCTGAAGTCCACAGCATCGCGTGCCAACGCAATCGCTACATCGAGGTCGCCTACTCTGGCCTTTTCCTTCGCGATATCGGTGTCAACGAGCCGCAGCCACCACGCTGACAGGTCGTTCTGCGACGAGTCCTCGCCGAACGAGTTGAGCAGCTTCAAGCCAGCTGCCCGCTGACCCCGCCGGCGAACGAGTATGAGGCCGCGAATTATTCGCGCGCGATCCGCTGCGTAGTCGTCACCGGAACGCTTGGCCATCTCCAGCACTTCGGCGGTCTCCTGGACGGCCATCTGATCGGGTAGTACGGCACCATTGAGAACAGGAAAGCCGTACTTCCAAAAAAGGGACGTGGAGTAGTTCAGCGTGTCCCCCGACGCCCGGCCCATCGAGGCGGCCTCGTCGAGGTCGTCACGAAAGCCAGGCAGTCCATGGCACAGTCGGTTCAGTCCACGAAACGCCAATGCGAGAGCCACCGGAACCCTGAGGATCGTGCTTGGCCTGGTCGGATCACCACCGGACGCATCGACGGCCAACTGGGCCAACCGCAATCCTTCGACGACCTCACCGGCTTGATACTTGGCATTGCTTGCTGCGCAGATGACATCGAGAACCAGCGCCGGCTCAACGCGCGTCTCGATTAATCTGGCGCATTCCGATGCGCCAGCAGCCGCCTCGCGAAACTTGTTGTGAAGCAACAACATCATCAGCATGCCGGCCGTTCCGCGCGCCAGCGACAGATCATCTCCAACAGCGGTGCAGAGCTGACGAAGTTCGTCAAATCCGGCTTCCTCGAGACTGATACCGAGTCTCCAGCTGTTACCGCAAATCAGCATTCGCGGTGCTATCCGCATCGCGGACCCGTCGGGCTCGTTGACGGGAAGGCGGTCGGCAACGTCGCGAGCCCGCTGCCAACTCGTATACACAGCCCGCACATCGCGGGACTGGGCCCATGCGCCGGCACGCATGTGCCAATTCCACGCCGCGCTGAGGTCTCCAGCCGCCTCGAGATGCTCAGCAATAAGCGCTGCGTTCGCGTCGCACGATTTCGGATCGCGTTCTTCGATCGCCGTGGCCAGGTTGCGGTGCAGCCGAGAGCGATCCGCCTTGAGTTGAGATTCGTAGGCCACCGTGCGGATCAGCGGATGCCGAAAGGCGTATTCCTGTCCGGGTGTGACCCCGACCTGGTCGATGAGTTCAGCTTCGACCAGGTCTCGTAGCTCGATGCCTTCCGCGATGCCGGCGAGCAGGTCCGACTCGAATCGGAGTCCGATGACCGCCGCGGCGTTCAACGAGCGTTTTCCCGCCGCACCGAGGCGATCGATGCGGGCGGCTATGGCAGCTTGCAGCGAGGCCGGGACACGCAGGTCCGTGGGGTGGTGTTGCGACACATAAGCGCCAGGCTCGCCGCCCACCACTCCCCGCTCGGCCAGGTCACGCACGATCTCTTCGGCGAAGAACGGATTGCCCGCGGCGCGTTGAGTAACTTGCTCGACGAACTCGTTGACCGATGGATCTGACCCGAGCAATTCGTTAACAAGTTCCGTGGAAGCGGAATCCCGAAGCGGCGAAAGCGAAATGGGATGTGAGCCCGGCAACCGGTCCAGCGGCCCGTGATACTCCGGCCGGTAAGTGATAAACAAAAGCACGCGCGTCAGCGGCACTGCTTTAGCGAACTCGGTGAACATCGCCTCGCTGATCTGATCGATCCAATGCGCGTCCTCGATCACGAAAATCGCCGGAGACGTCCGAGCGACCGCGGCCGCATTGAGCAATGACGTCAACCGGCGCGTGCGCGCGGCGGGATGAACGACCGGCAACGAGGCGCCGGGATCAGAGACGCCGAGCAGATCGTCCAGCAACAACAGGTCTTCAGGATCAGCCTCCGGCAGGCTGGCGCGAATCCTTGCGCGCGCCGCATCCGGTCCGAGACCACCGATCGAAAACACATCCCGGATGAGTCGAGTCGCTACGTGGAATGGGATGTCGCTGGTGTGGGATTCACAGTAGGTCGTGTAGACCTCGACGCCGCGCTCGGTCGCAATCGCGGTTGTCTCGAGCACTAACCGACTTTTGCCGATCCCAGGCGGTCCTACCAGCCGGACCACGCGGCCGTTGCCGTCTTTCGCCTGATCGAGTAACCCGGCGAGGGTGCCGAGCTCCATGTCGCGACCCACCAGCTTCGACCGCCACCTGGCTGGGTGCCTGGTTTCCGTGATTGGTGCGAGCAGCCGGCGTGCGCCCACTGGTGTGCTGAAACCCTTGATGCACACTGCCTCAAGCTCACCCAACAATACGGAGGCCTCGACGAGCCGCGCGGTCGACTCGCTAAGCATCACCCCGCCGGGTGGCGCCACGGATTCCATGCGTTGCGCCATTCCGACTTCCTGCCCGACAGCCGTGTAACCGGCAGGGTCCGAGCCCATCTTGCCCGCAATCACCTCACCGGAATTGAGCCCGACTCGCAGCTCCAGCGTCACGCCATCCCCGTGGTCCACCTCGGCTGCCAGGCGCTCCACCTCCCGCTGGATGTCCACCGCGGCCAGGCAGGCGCGTAATGCGTGGTCTTCCAACGCAGCCGGTGCCCCAAAGATCGCCATGATCCCGTCGCCCGTGAACTTGTCCACCGTCCCGCCGTAGCGCTGCACCGCCGCCGAGGACCGGACAACCAATTCGGACATGATCTCGCGCAACCGCTCTGTACCTACCGCTGCGGCGATGTCCATCGAGTGCACCACATCGGCGAACAACACCGTCACCTGCTTGTACTCGGCGCGGGTGTCCGACCCGGTCAACGGCGACCCGCAGGCGTCGCAGAATTTCGCATTCTGGCGCAGTTCTGTGCCGCATGCCACGCATGCCACTTCAGCAGCCGTCATGCCAGCACCGCCCATCCGGGTCCCGACTCCCCGATGCGCAAAGAATAGGGTCTTTACCAGCAAAGAAGAGCGATATTGACACAGCGTTAAGTGGCGGCGGTGTCAGGGGCGGCTTTTGTGCCAGCTGCGGCGTCCGCTGACCTGGGGATCTTCAATCTGTCTCACGGGTGCCCCCTTGCACCAACCGCGCGCGGAGGCCCGGGAGCAGCTCGGGCATACCACCGGGGTTAAACGCCGAGCACCCGCGCCGACACCCAGAGCGCGACGACCGCGACCACCAGCGACACGGGCACGGTGCACAGCCCGAGGCGGGTGTATTCCCCGACTCCAGCGTCCACATCGTGCTGGCGAAGCACGCGCCGCCACAACAGGTTCGACAGTGACCCGACGTAGGTCAGGTTGGGTCCGATGTTGACCCCGAGCAGGACGGCCAGGATCGCGACCGGTCCGCTCGGCGCGACCAGTGGCAGCAGCACCAGGGTGGCGGGCAGGTTGTTCACGACGTTGGCCAGCACCGCGGCCACCGCGGCGATGGCGAGCAGTGCGGGCAGCGTCGAACCGGCCGGCAGCACTGCCGACATCGCTTTGTCCATGCCGTTGAGCATGACCGCCCGCACGACGACGCCCAGCGCGAGCACGAACACCAGGAACGACACGTGCGCCGAGCGCGCGATGTCCACCACCGACGTGTGCCCGCGGCTAAGGCTGCGCACGGCCAGGGCCGCGGCGCCGGCGAGCGCCACCCAGGCGGGGGCCACCCCGATGGACTGGGCGACCGCGAAGCCGGCCAGCGTCAGCCCGACCACCGCCAACACGAACACCGGCGGCCGCGGCGCCGGCCCGGGTTGCTCAGGGTGCGGCTGCACGCGCAGGTCGGCGGCGAAAAACCAGCGGAATACTGCATACAGCGTGACCACCGCGCCCACCCACGGCAACGCCATCAACAAGGTGAACCGCGTGAACGAAAGGCCGGCGGTGTGAAACGCCAACAGGTTGGTCAGGTTGGACACCGGCAGCAGCAGGGAAGCGCCGTTGGCCAGGTGCGCGGTGGCAAAGGCGTAGGGCCGCACCGGGGTTCGCAGCCGGCGGACGCCGGCCAGCACGACCGGGGTCAGCAACACCACCGCGGTGTCCAGGCTCAGAACCGCGGTGATCATGGCGGCGATGGCGAAAACCCGCAGCAGCAGGCCGCGCGACCCGACGCGTCCGCGCGTCATCGCCGCACCCGCCGCCTCGAACAGGCCCTCGTCGTCGCACAGCTTGGCCAGCACCAGCACCGCGCCCAGGAAGCCGACCACCCCCGAAAGACCGGCCACCTCCTCGAACGCCTGATGCACCGATATGGCGCCCACCGCGATCAGGACGAGGGCCGCGGGGACCGCCGCCGCCGCCTCCGGCCAGCCCCTCGGGCGCACGACGGCGAAGGCCAGGACGGCAGCGAGCAGCACCAGCGCAAGGGTCAGGTTCAATGTATTCAGGCCCAGGGGTTTTCGCGCCGCCACACCGTCGGCAGGTGCAGCGCGACACCGTCTGCTGCGGCCAACTCGTCGAGGATGCGGATCGAGGAGTCCAGGTCATCGCCCGCATAGGGCAAGGCCCGCAGCGGCTTTGACAGCGGCCGGAAGAAGTCATCCCAGTGAATGAGGATCACCCGGCGCGCGCCCACCGCGCGCACGGTCTCGGTCCAGTAGTCGACCAGGTACGGCCTCGGTTGCAGGCCCAGCTGCCCGGCGCTCAGATAGACGGCTTCGGCGCGGTGGCCCGCCAGCGCGCCCTTGACGAAACCGGCGCTGCCCTGGATCAGCAGCCGCCGGCCCGACGGGCGGTGGTGCACCAGCGTCGACCAGGCCTCCCCGCAGCGATATGCGGACGCCCTGACCGGCGGGGTCACCGGCGCCTCGATCATGCCGGGAAACCGGTCCGGCGGGCAGTGATGCGATTCGACCAGCGTTACGTCAAAGGCGCCCAACGCAATCGGCTCGCCGCTGGCGGCGACGACGAGCCGGTCCTCGGCAAGTCCGTATCCGCGCCCGACGTTGGCCGCCGACCGGCCACCGACCAGTCGTGCCCCGGTGCGGTCGGCGACCAACGCGGAATCCAGCACGTGGTCGATGTGCGTGTGTACCGGGATCACGGCCTCCAGCCGGGACACCTTGGCCCGGGCCAGGCAACCATCCACGCGGGCCGGCGACGGCGCCACCCTGCCGGCGGCTACCCGCGCGAGACCCGGCCGGGAGAAGTAGCCGTCGGTCAGCAGCGCCGACGACCCGTCGTCAATGAGCAACGTCGCCACGCCCATCCACGTCACCGACAGGGATCCGGGTTCGGCGCCGGGCGCGTCGAACCGATCCGCATACCGTCCGATGTCGGGCCGGCCGAGTTTCAGCCGCATCAGCCGAACGCCCCGATCTCGACGCCGGCGGCCGCGAGCCGGTCGCGGACGGCGGTCGCGATCTGCACCGCACCGGGCGAATCGCCGTGCACGCAGACCGATTCCACGCTGACCGCGATCGGTGTGCCGTCAACGGCGGTGACCCGACCGGAGGCCACCATGCCCACCACGCGGTCGGCGATCGCCGCCGGGTCGTGCAGCACCGCGCCGGGTTCGCGGCGGGACACCAACTGGCCGTCCGCCCGGTAGGCGCGGTCGGCGAAGGCCTCGGCCACCGTGCGCAGGCCGCGGCGCGAGGCCTCGTCGAAGAACACCGAGCCCGCCATGCCCAGCACCGGCAGCGCGGGGTCCACCAGCCGCACCGCCTCCGCGACGGCGGCCGCCTGGTCGCGGTTGGTCACGATCGTGTTGTACAGCGCGCCATGGGGTTTGACGTACGACACCGCGGAACCCGATGCGCGCGCGACCGCCTGCAGCGCGCCGATCTGATACACCACATCGGCGACCAGGTCGGCGGCGGCGACGTCGATGAAACGCCTTCCGAAACCGGCCAGGTCGCGATAGCTCACCTGTGCCCCGATGCGTACGCCGCGCTCGGCGGCGGCCCGGCAGACCCGTAACAATCCGGCTGGGTCCCCGGCGTGGAACCCGCACGCCACGTTGGCGCTGGTGACGATCCGCAGCATGGCCTCGTCATCACCGAGGCGCCAGACGCCGAAACCCTCCCCCAGGTCGGCGTTGAGGTCGATGCGGGCCACCCGCCCAGCTTATGGGGCGGCGCCAGTGCCATCCGGAGAGGCGGTCGTCTTCCCCGTCGCTATCGGGTGACGACCGCGGCCGCGATCTGTTGGGCAACGTCGACCGCGGACGCACCGGGCAGGAAGGAGCCGCAGGCGGCCACATCGATGACGATGTTGTTGCGCGCGGTCAGCGCGCGCTGGCACCGCCAGCCGTCCTCGCTGCCTACCTGCTCTTCGGACGTGCTGAGCGTGCCCCCGACCTGATGGGAATCGGCCACCGCCCACGCGATCTCGGGCTGGCCGGCGGGATGGTCGACGAAGCGGCGGTTGGCACAGGCGGACCACCTCTTGACCGAGGCCTCGTAGAACGCGTTCGCCTGGCGGGCCGTGGGGTAGGCGATCACGGCCTGATTGACGGAGTCGTTGCGCACCTTGGGATTGTCGAAGCTGTCGTCCAGTCGCTCGCCGCGCACCGCGGTCCAGCCGGTGTCCGCATAGACGGCCTGCTGGGCGGGCCCGGCCATCGCCAAGCAGCTCTTCTCGCTGAACGTCTGGGTGGAGTCCCACATCTCCTGGGTGCGATACCGGATTCGCATTCCCGCACCCAGGATGTCGTTGACCTTCCTGTCGTCGAGCAGCAGCCCGTCCAGGGCGGTGACGGCCACCGGGGCCTGCGTGAGCGGACCGCGGGTGTCCGCGGGCGCGGCGTTACCGCCGACGATGCTGGTGCAGCCGGCCGCGAGGGCGCACACCGCCGCCTGCAGGAGGATTGGGAGTTGCCTACGCACCAGAGCCTTTCGGACGTCTGTGCCGACAAGTTTAGGAGGCAACTTCCCGCCGTCGTCCCAGCAGCCAGCAGAACAGATAGATCGCGAACGAAATCCCCGCGACGAAGACCGACACCGGGACACCCGGCGCCAGCGACAGCACGATGCCGCCGACGGCGGAAACCTCGGCGAAGACGACCGAGGCGACCATCGCCGCCGCCGGCGAGGCCACCACTCGGGCGGCCGCGGCCGCCGGCGTGATCAGCAACGACATCACCAGCAGCGCCCCGACGATCTGGACGGCCTGAGCGGCCACCACGCCGACCAGTGCGGCGAACACGATGCCCAGCGCGCGAACGGGCACGCCGCGGGCCGCGGCGACGTCGGGATCGACGGTGGCGAACAACAGCGGGCGGTAGCACGTCGCGATGACGGCGATGACGAGCAGGCATACCAGCGCCAGCATGCTCAGCCCGGTGTAGCCGACGCCGACTATCTGCCCGGTGAGCAGCGCGAAGCTGGTCGCGGTCCGGCCCGGGTAGAGGTAAATGAACAGCACCGCCAGGCCCAGGCCGAAGGCCAGCACCACGCCGATGACCGAGTCGCGTTCGCGGGCCCGCCGCCCCAGAACGCCGAACAGCGCGGCCGCCAAAGCGCTGCCGACCAGTGCGCCCACCCCCACCTCGACGCCGACCAGCAGCGCGAAAGCCGCTCCCGTCAACGACAATTCGCTGGAACCATGCACGGCGAACGACATCTGACGCATCACGATGAACGGTCCGATCAACCCGGCCACCAGCCCCAGCAGCGCGGCCGCGAGCAGGGCCTGCTGGACGAAGTCGTGGCCGAGCAGGTGGGCGGTGACGTCGAAGTCGAGCAGGTGGGCCAGGACGCCGGTGAGCCGAGGGTTCACTGGTGGGCCCAGTCGGTCGGCTCGCCCACCACCACGTAGCGGTCTTTGACCTTCACCACCTGGATGTCGGCCCCATACAGCATGGACAGGGTCTCCGTGGTCATCACTTCTTCGACGGTGCCGATCCGGAATCGTCCGTCGACCAGATAGATCAACCGGTCCACGTAGGACAGGATCGGGTTGACGTCGTGGGTGACGACGATGACGGTGGTCGACGCATCGCGGCGGCGGCGGTCAATCAGGGCGGACACCAGCTTCGCGTTCGCCGGGTCCAGGGCCAGCAGCGGCTCGTCGCACAGCAGCAGCATCGGGTCGCTGACCAGCGCCTGCGCGATGCGAATCCGCTGCAGCTCGCCGCCCGACATCACCCCCACCCGGACGTCGGCCAGGTGTTCGGCGTTGACCTGTCGCAGCGCCTCGCGCACGGCCGCGCGCCGGCGGGCCCGGTCGGCGGATCTGCGTGGCACGCTGCCCCAACGATGTCCGTCGACGCCCAGCCGAACCAGGTCGCGTCCACGCAGCATCACGTCGTGGTCCATCGGTCGGTGTTGCGGCACGTAGCCGACGCGTCCGCTGCCCGAGGTCATCGGCTTTCCGTCCACCAGTGCGACCCCGGCGGACAGCGACAGCTGGCCCAGCAGCACCTTGAGCAGTGACGTCTTGCCGCTGCCGTTGGGACCGAGGACGGCGATGAACTCGCCGCGCGACACCGACAGGTCGAGGTGATCCCACAGCACGCGGTCACCGAACGCCAGCCGCGCCCCCCGCAGCGAGACGGTGTCCCGGTAGCGGTCGACGGCCGGAACCGCATCGAGGCTCACGGCTGTACTGACCGGCCGGACTGCAGCACCGTCAGCAGCTGGTTGACCGTGTTGCGCTGCCAGCTCAGGTAATCGGTCCCGTCGGGCAGCGTCTCGCTCACCTCGGTCACCGGCACGCCGGCGCGGCGCGCGGCGTCCCGCACGCCGTTGATCGCGGTGGTCGAGGTCTGCGGGTTGATCAGCACCGCCGACACCTGACGGTGGTCGATCAGGTCGAGGACGAAGGCCATGTCGGCCGGCGCGGGATCCGTTTCGTTCTCGTTGGCCGCGGTGAAGGCTTGCGGGGTGCGGTTGACCAGGCCGGACGCCGCCAGCAGGTAGTACGCGACAGGTTCGGTCGTGATGACCCCGGTGCCGGGGTAGGCGCTGGCGATGGCGTGTTCGGAGATGGCGATGCCGTCGGCGCCGCGGCAGAATTCGGCGGCGTTGGCGCGGTAGTCGGCGGCGTGGACCGGGTCGACGACGGCCATGCGGTCGGCGATGGCGAACGCGACCGATTTCGCGACGTCCAGGTTGTAGAACACGTGCTCGTTGGCCTGCTGCGCTGCGGTGCCGGAGTTTTTCAGGAACGCATAGGCGTCGATCGATTTCACGCCGGGATGCCCGGCCAGCACCTGGTCGACCCACGGGTCGTAACCGCCGCCGTTGTAGACGACCAGGCTGGCGTCGGTGATCGCGGCCGCGTCCGATGGACTGGCCTGGTAGGAGTGTGGGTCGGTGTCCCCGCCGGGCAGCAGGGTGGTGACCGCGACGCGACGGCCGGTGATGGCGCGGGCCACGCTGCCCCACACCCCGGTCGAGGCGACCACGGCGGTCGCGTGAGGATGCGCCGGGCTGGCGCAGCCGGTGGGCGCGGTGCCGGCAGCGAGCAGGAGCAGGACGGCAGGCAGCCAACGCGGTGCGTTGGCGGCCGCGCTTCGTCCCCGCTTGAGCGCCATGCGCACGTCCGATGTCCTCTCGCTGGCCGACTGGCCGACACATAATACTAATGAAAATCGTTTCCATTACAAAGTGACGAGTGGAAGCCGCTTAGGCGCGGGTGGGGATTCGCTGTAGCGTCACCGACTGTGAGCCCCGCACCGCGCCGGCGTGCGACTCTGGCGTCGTTGGCGGACGAATTGAAGGTTTCGCGCACCACGATCTCGAACGCCTTCAACCGGCCGGATCAGCTCTCCTCCGACCTGCGTGAGCGCGTGCTGGCGACGGCCAGGCGGCTGGGCTACCCGGGCCCCGATCCGGTGGCGCGCTCGCTGCGCACCCGCAAGGCCGGTGCGGTCGGGCTGGTGATGGCTGAACCGCTGACCTATTTCTTCAGTGACCCGGCGGCACGGGACTTCGTCGCAGGGGTCGCCCAGTCCTGCGAAGAGCTGGGGCAGGGACTGTTGCTGGTGGCCGTCGGGCCCGGCCGCAGCATCCAGGACGGGACGGGCGCGGTGCTCGGCGCCGGTGTGGACGGCTTCGTGGTGTATTCGGTTTGCGAAGAGGACCCGTACCTGCAGGTCGTCTTGCAGCGCCGGTTGCCGGTCGTGGTCGTCGACCAGCCGAAGGGGCTCGCCGGTGTGTCCCGGGTGGGCATCGACGACCGGGCGGCGATGCGCGAGCTGGCGGACTACGTGCTCGGGCTCGGGCATCGCGAGATCGGGCTGCTGACAATGCGGCTGGGCCGGGACCGCCGGCAGGGGCTGGTGGACGCGGACCGGTTGCGGTCGCCGGCCTTCGACGTGCAGCGCGAACGCATCATCGGCGTGTGGGAGGCGATGACGGCCGCCGGCGTCGACCCCGATGCGCTGACCGTGGTGGAGAGCTACGAGCACCTGCCGGATTCCGGTGGAGCCGCCGCCAAGGCGGCGCTGGAGGCCAACCCGCGGATCACCGCGCTGATGTGTACGGCCGACATCTTGGCCCTGTCCGCCATGGATTACCTTCGCGCACATGGCATTTACGTGCCCGGGCAGATGACCGTCACCGGCTTCGACGGCGTGCCCGACGCGGTCGGCCGTGGGCTGACCACCGTGTCTCAGCCCAGCCTGCAGAAGGGCCGCCGGGCCGGTGAGCTACTGCTGAATCCGCCGCGGTCGGGCCTGCCGGTCGCGGAGGTCCTGGCTACCGAGCTGATCCGCGGCCGAACCGCCGGTCCGCCGGCCTAGCTGTCGCGCGAGGCATGGCTGATGGCGGCGACCCGCCGCGCCCGGCGACGCCGCGCTTGCGATCGCCGCCTAGCCGCCGTTCTGGTCCCCGATCAACAACCGCACGGCCAGATCCAGCCGCTTGCTGACGTCGGTGGCGGAGGCGCGCCGGGTGAGCCAGGCGAGCAGATTGGACAGCCAGACGTCGGAGATCACCCGGGCGATGTGGTACTGGTCTTCGGTCGGTTCGCCCTCGGCCATCGCCCGGGCGAACATGGAGTCGATGAGCTTCTCAACCTGGTCGACCTCGCTGGCCGCGGAGGCGTCGGCGAAGACGTAGGCCCGCGTCATGGCTTCGGTGAGCAGGGGATTGCGCTGCATCGCACGGTTGAGCTTGCCGACCATGAAGTTGAGCCGCTGAAACGGCGTGCCCCCGGTAACCGACGAGCGGTCGGTCTTGGCGTCGATGCGGCTGAATTCCCGGCCCAGCGCCGACACCAGCAGGTGCACCTTCGACGGGAAATATCGGTACAGCGTCCCCACCGCCACGTCGGCGCGGTCCGCGACTGCGCGCATCTGGACCGCCTCGTAGCCGCCCTTGGAGGCGATGGCCATGGTGGCGTCCAGGATCCGCTTGCGGCGTTCCCGCTGTGCCTCCGAGCCGAGTTCGGACTCCGCCAATACCGCCACGTTCATGACCTCGCGCGGTTGCGAGTCAGAAGCGCGGCTCGCGTTGGCCCTCGAGTTGGCACCGGCTGGCATATGACGGGTTGCTCCTGTTCCTGGCGGCTCGCTTGCAAACGATACGCATGCTGAGTGTGAATTTCCCACCTCCGTACCGCCGGGACAGCCGCGTGTGCTGCTGTGATGGCGTTCGACTTGACGGTCGATCGCTGGCACTATTAGAACACGTTCTAGTCTGCGACGAGGCGGGTTGCGCAGCGACCCGAGACACGCAGGAGAATCGAGAGCTAGGGGTCGTAGGCCCCAATGTCACGTCGAGTCGAAGGACGCGGAGGTCCCGAGGGTGGTAGCGACCGTCACAGACGAGCAGTTCGCCGCGCGTGCGCTGGTGCGCGACTGGGCCCGCAATTCGGCGGCGGGACCCGGCGGGACGACCGCGATCCGCGAGGTCGAGCAAGGCGACGCCGACGCGTGGCGCCCGGTGTTCGCCCGCCTCGCCGAGCTGGGCATTTTCGGAGTCGCGATCCCGGAGGAGCACGGCGGGGCCGGTGGCAGCGTCGAGGACCTGTGCGCGATGGTCGAGGAAGCCGCCAAGGCACTGGTGCCCGGGCCGGTGGCGACGACGGCGCTGGCAACGCTCGTCGTCTCCGACCCCGAACTGCTGGCGCAACTGGCCGCCGGCGAACGCTTCGCCGGGCTGGCGCTGGACGGGGACGCGCAGTTCGACAGCGAAACGTCGCGGGCCTCGGGCGTGCTGCCATTGGTGTTGGGTGCCGCCGGTGGGGGCGTCCTGTTGCTGCCGGCCGGCGGGACCTGGCTGCTGGTCGACTCCGAGAGCGACGGCGTGCAGATCGAGGCCCTGGACGCCACCGATTTCTCCCGGCCGTTGGCCCGGGTGGTACTGACGTCGGCACCGGCCACCAAGATCACCGACTCGCCACAGCGCGTCGAGGAGCTGGCGGCGACGGTGTTGGCGGCCGAGGCGGCGGGCGTGACCCGCTGGTCGCTGGACACCGCCGTCGACTACGCCAAGGTCCGCGAGCAGTTCGGCAAGCCGATCGGCAGCTTCCAGGCCGTCAAGCACTTGTGCGCGGAAATGCTGTGTCGCGCCGAGCAGGCGGAGGTGGCCGCCGCCGACGCCGCACGCGCCGCAGGGGATAGCGATGCTGACCAGCTTTCGATTGCGGCCGCTTTGGCGGCGAGCATCGGCATCGCCGCCGCGAAAGCCAATGTCAAGGACTGCATCCAGGTGCTCGGCGGCATCGGCTGCACCTGGGAACACGACGCGCACCTGTACCTGAGGCGGGCGCACGCCATCGGTAGCTTCCTCGGCGGCGCCGAGCGCTGGTTGCGCCGCGTCACCGAACTGACGCAGGGCGGTGTGCGGCGACGCCTGGGGATCGACCTCACCGACGTCGAGGGCGAGCGTGCGGAGATCGCCGCCGCCATCGCGGAAATCGCCGCGCTGCCCGAAGAGAAGCGGCAGGCGGCGCTCGCCGAGGCCGGGCTGCAGGCACCGCACTGGCCGGCGCCGCACGGGCGTGGCGCGTCGCCGGCCGAGCAGTTGCTGATCGATCAGGAGCTGGCGGCCGGTGGGGTGGTGCGGCCCGACCTCGTGATCGGCTGGTGGGCGGCCCCGACCATCCTCGAGCACGGCACGCCGGAGCAGATCGAGCGCTTCGTACCGGGCACCCTGCGCGGTGAATTCCTCTGGTGCCAACTGTTTTCCGAACCGGGAGCCGGCTCCGACCTGGCGTCGCTGCGCACCAAGGCGGCGCGCGGGGACGGCGGCTGGCTGCTCACCGGGCAGAAGGTGTGGACGTCGGCGGCGCACAAGGCGCGGTGGGGCGTGTGCCTGGCGCGCACCGATCCGGACGCCCCGAAGCACAAGGGCATCACCTACTTCCTGGTGGACATGAAATCGCCGGGCATCGAGATCCGCCCGCTGCGCGAGATCACCGGTGACTCACTGTTCAACGAGGTCTTCCTGGACAACGTGTTCGTCCCCGACGAGATGGTGGTCGGCGCGGTGAACGACGGCTGGCGGCTGGCCCGCACCACGCTGGCCAACGAGCGGATTGCGATGGCCACCGGCACCGCACTGGGCAACCCGATGGAGGAGTTGCTCAAGGTGCTGGCGGAGCTGGATCTCGATGCCGCGCAGCAGGATCGGCTCGGCCGGTTGATCGTCATCGCCCAAACCGGCGCGCTGCTGGACCAGCGGATCGCCCAGCTCGCCGTGGGCGGGCAGGACCCGGGGGCGCAGTCCAGCGTCCGCAAACTCATCGGGGTGCGCTACCGGCAGGCGCTGGCGGAGTTCATGATGGACGTCGCCGAGGGCGCCGGGCTGGTCCGCAACCACGCGGTGTACGACTTCCTGAACACCCGCTGCCTAACCATCGCCGGCGGCACCGAGCAGATCCTGCTCACCGTGGCCGCCGAGCGACTGCTCGGGCTACCCCGGTGACGGGCCCTGGGCCATCTATTTCCGGCGAGACGGAAACCCAGCGAGGGTGTTGAAAGTCAGATGCGCAACGGTTGGCATTGTGAGAAAAGACCGAATCGCCCAATTGTCGGTCCGCGCGTTGTAGTAGCAACGGGGTTGCACAGAACGGCGAACCCTCGACGATGAACCAGGTTATGATGCCTCATCGCTTCTCGGGCATCCTGGCCGAATATACGCAACGCACAGCGGGGATTACGAATGGCGCCGATACGGTACATGGGGACAAAGCGGTTCCTTACCCCGCACGTGCGTAAGGCGATCTTTGAGGCATCAGAGCGCGGGCCAGTCGTGGATCTGTTTGGTGGAATGGGCGCAGCATCCGCGAGTCTCCGGAACGAACGTCCGGTGTACATCAATGATGTGCTGACGTTCACAAACTGCTTCGCACGCGCGCTCTTTGCCGAGAGAACAGCAGTACATCCGCGCGAGCTGATCGGACCAATGAGATGTCATTACGAAGAGGCAGTGAGTGACCTATCGAAGATGTGGAGAACTGAGCTCCAAAGAGAAGCGACCGTCCTCAAGCACCCTGACTGGACCCGGCTGAGGGAGTACATCGGTTCGCTTCCACATGCGGGAAACTGCATAAAAACGAAGAAGGCCGCCCTCCACGCCTCTGGTTCTCAAGGAATACGTAAGCATAAGTTAGCCCAGCTCTACTTTGCGGGAAGTTATCTTAGTTTGAGGCAGGCTATTCAGGTTGACGCGATTAAATATGCGATCGATACCGTGTGTGGAGCCGACGACATCGCTATAGCAGCGTGGCTGGGGTCTGTCAGTGACTGTGTGAACTCGCCAGGTCATACAGCACAATTTCTGCAGGCCCGCACTCAGAAGTCCGCTGCACGCGTATCCACGTACTGGCACCGTAGCATATGGGACCGATTCCTGGACCGCATTCATGTGTTCGAGCCTATTGGTGACGCAAAATGGCGTCGGCAGAACCGCATAACGAACCTCGAGGCATGCAACGCGCTGCGATCAGTACCCGAATTCACTGTCGTATATGCCGACCCGCCGTATACTAAGGACCACTATTCGCGTTACTACCATCTATACGAGACGTTATACAAGTACGATTTCCCGGAATCGAAGGGCTTGGGTAGGTATAGGACGGACCGTTTCCTGAGCGACTACTCGACGAAGTCTGCGGTCGAAAAGGCATTCATAATGTTAATCGAGGCGATCATCGATAGGGGGGCTAACCTCGTCCTGTCCTATCCGACGGATGGGCTCCTCCACAAGACGGGGATTTCTCTTGACGACCTGTTACAAGATCAGTTTAAGAAAGTGACACGGCGGACGTTGCCGGCGGCGCATTCCACAATGGGTGCAAAAGCCGGGCCTGCTAAAAAGCTAACTTTAGAGTGCATCTACGTATGTTCGATATGAATCAAGGACTGAAAAATGTATTCAGGCCCAGGATAGGGCCTGCCGCTTTTCGGTCAACTGGGTCTCCTCTCGTGTCAGCGCTCAGCCGCCATATCGTGATTCTTTCTTGTTCAGCCGCCGCGATTAGCAAGCTCATAAGCGCGAATAATTTAGGCCCCAACGGAAGGATTACCACCCTACCAACCGACGTGAGGTCAGCCACGACTCCTGACAACGTAAGAAACGAGGTATACGGCTCTGTGACGTTGTACGAGAATCTCTTATCGCTAGGCACCCCGCTCGCAAAATCTCGATTTCGAGCGGAAATGCGCTGATCGTACGAGGACGAGAATCCCATGGGTTCAAAAACCGTCGTATCCGCTGCTTCGAGCTCATCTAACACGCCCAAAGCAAGATCGCCCTCCAAGCCCAAACCCACAATCGCATGAAGTGGAGTCATTGGATCGCCCCAGCCCTCAAAACCTGGAATTGCATCATTGAACTTAACCGGACCCGTATCTAGCAGTCGTCGATCAAACCGGGCTACCGAGTAAACCCAGGACACCTCCATCGGCTGGGCAACATTTGCCTCAATGAACAGCGCCAAGATTGTCTCAGCCAAACGAAGCCGATTCATCGACGATATATCGACACACACCCGAAATGGCTGGCGAGTAACCTTTCGACGTGCGCTTGTTACATCGACCCAGTCGCGTACCTCATCGATAATTGCGCCCTTGTATAACTCTCCTCCTGAGATCACTTTCCCGACCTTGCAAAACAAATCAAAATTGCGAGGATAATTGAGTACCTGATTCTCATTGAATGGAGCAGCGATAACCTTTTCAACCTGTGGCATCAATTGAGTTATTGCATGGGATGCGCGGCGCTCGTAACCAATCGAACCAATAAAGAGGTCGAAACGCGATTCATTGACATCAAGCGGGCTTACCGCAAGGCGCGCCATGCTGAAGTCACTCGGCCTTCGTCAGATCAGGGAAAAACGAGTACTGCTGGCTCACAGTATGACCTTCGTTGATCACCTTGGACTTTCCTTCCCTTCGATACCGAGCCCGTTGGCTTAAAAGGTCCGATAAAGCCACTGATCGACCTAGTCGCACCGGTAGGCCGAAGTACGGCGCTAAAACATAACTTAGACGAAATTGTTCACCGGCCAGGTCGAGAGGCACACGCTCATCCGACCTCAGCCGGCGGTCTGATCGCTTGGGAATGTGAATGAATACGCCGATATTTATCCCACTTTGCAACAGCTGCATGGCTTCGTCTGAGACGCCTCTATCGACCGAGAAGCTAAGGGGAACGTTGTCGGAAAACGGAAAATCGATGACTCGATCTGCGAGTGCGTCACCGATTTGGTCGACTAAGTCTGCCAAAGTAGCAATATGACCCCTCTTGTCCCTCACACCTTCGGCGGAATCAATTAAGGCGAAGAACCGGCTCATAACACTCTCGATCGCTTTGCTTTGATCTGGCCTCGAGACGCGGCCCTCGATGATTGTGCGCGGAGCTAACATTTGGCCGATTAGGGCGGTCAGCAGGCGTGGGTTCCCATCACAAAATGCCGCGACAGTGTCCATGCCGGTATAGAGACCATACGATTTACGGCTTCTGCGCATCGTCTCGGCTTTGCGATAGTGTTCGCGCACCACTACCAGATTGCGAATTTTTCGTAATTTCGCGGCTCGATCAGACGGCGATAATCGCTCCAAATCATCAAGATCGACATCTTTATCCCTAAGCCACTCCGAAAAGGTTTTATCGATAGATGCTAGAGACTTGTACCGTCTGAGCAGCGAAGAATTCGTTGCGTATGAGCTATAGCGGGCCGAAGCATCGGTCCTATCGACGCCCCCGTCGCCCTCATCGTTACTGGCGAACACTGACTTACCTAGCAGTCGAACAGGCGAAACCTGGATATTTCGGCGTTTTAGCTCCGCAACTAGCATACGGCGACCTATTTCGACCGAATTTGACTGCCGCGCGCTCGTCAATTGAATCAGGTCGAAATCTTGTCCGGGAACGCCCGCATATGGCAGGTTGAGAACCGAAAGCTCGGGTTGGACTGGCGATATACTAAGTTTCAGCAGTAGGTTCTCTGGCAGTCCACGCATGCCGTCGATCAGTGATTGAACGATCATGGTTGGAGCGAGCTCCATTTCGTCGAAGAGAAGTGCCCACTGATGGTTCTCTTGCTGAACGGCGCGATTGAACAAGTCAATTACGGCGCTAGCCGCTGCTAAGCAGTCTGTCGTGATCCACCCCGGAATAGGCGGCTCTTCCCCATTCCTATATGCTTTTTGAAGCCCATAAAGTCGCGCCAATCGGATGGTCAGTGCATCCGCGACCCCGTTCAACGACGGCTCATATTTATCAAGCCCAGATAAATCGGCGACCTTCATTGAAAGTGACGCTTCACTGCCGTCGATGATCCGCCCTCTGCTCCTCTTCACCGTGCCGGGCCACTCAGGAGACAATCGATATCGCATGGCCAAAACGATCTCGCGTAGCACATGGCATGTGAAAGCTGCTTCAGTAATTATCGAAACTACAGGATGAAATGGTTTATCGCCCCTTATTGGCGGTTCGATTTGCCGCTTCCATGTGCGATCGGTTGCGATGAAAACTCCGGTGTAAGCGATCTCGTTACTGATTGTCATGGCGTTGGGCGAAGACCACTTCTCAAGTGCTTCGGGCTGCAGCATTTTCATCATGGTTGTCTTGCCAGCCCCCCTTGGCCCCGACAGTAATGAATTGACCGGTTGCCTTAGTCGTTTGAACTGCGCCGGCTCAACAAAAGTCTTAACGATATCTTCTACCGTCATCGATCGGGCGTTGAAGGCGACCAGTGGCCGTGTGCCGGCCTCAATTGAGTTAGGGCCAATGTCAGCGACCAAGGCTCTGCTCCGCCTGTTCTTTGGGTCCGACTAATCGGTCAACTTTGGTGATCTCTCCATGTTCGTCGCGGTGTAACATAAGTGACGGTGCGCGACGTTCGAGCTTGTCTGCGAGCATATTGATCCCAGTGGGAGATAGAAAATCGAGCCTCGGCTCGAGTGCAAGTAGCTCCTCACGTGAGATTGAGGTTACGTTCGTACGGGTCATTTCTCTTGCTATGGAAGTCGCCAGGGTGCGGGGATCGGCGCGCCACCCGAAGCCGCCGCGGCCGGGTAAGGTGAACTCATTGCTTGAGGTGGCAAATTTCCAACCTTTCGTCGGAGCCCAGTCAAGTGCGATGAAACGGCCGCCTACGCCAATGTCTTGGAGCATTTCGAGTCGTTCGGGATCAGCGAATGTCACGATATATGCCTGATTTGTGGTACCTGCAGTAGCGCTCGGAGTCAGGGGGAAAGCCGACATGCTAGCGGCGGAAAAGATCGCCGGTGCATGGCCTTCTCCACCGGCGAAGAGCAATCTGCCGCGGTGCTTGTGTCCATGAATGACAATCCAAGGGCTGAATTCTTCCAACAGTTCGGTCAGCAAATACACGTCCCGAATTATGCTTTGCTCTTCCTGATCGATGTACGGTAACTGATGGAGGTGGTGATGCACCAGCATGATGTTCAGATTCGCTTCCTGGTTACGCGACTCCAATTCGGCACGTAAGCGGCGGGCTGTTCGCTTTGAAATTCGTCCATGATCTAATTCGCGGTCATCATTACCTACGTAGCCGTGGAAGGCGGCTGAGTTCAGCGTAACCACTCTCCACGGGATTATGTTGCTGCCCTCATCTCGTGCAGGCTCGACTACCGCGAAGTTCTTTGACCAGAATTCGTCGCGCGTTGTGTTATCAAGAGCAGGAAACGGCGGAATGAGGTCGTAGAGGGCTCCACGTGGGTCTATGTCGGCCTGATGCCGAGAATCCAGATCATGATTGCCTGCCGTTGCAATCAACGTGGCACCCGTATCGTTTGCAAGTTCTACTAGGTGGCGCCAAGCATATTTGAGCGCGGCTTCATCGGCTTTGTCGCAAATGTCGCCGGCTACTAAGAGAAGGTCGGGTTTGATGGGATGCTTCTCGCGAAGGAAGGATCTGAGTCCGATGATTGGGTGCTCCTGGGGAGTCTCCGGCGTGTTAGTGGTGAGCCACGATCCTGCACTGTCACCTGGTGGCTTGCTTGTTGCGTGCAGATCAGACACCACCACGGCCGTAAGTTCAGACACTAACTACCCTCCGAGCGCGCATTTACCCTAAGCCGGGTTGAGTCGCCCGCGGCTCACTCACGTCCCGTCGTTGCTTGCCGTCTTGGGCGCTGTCCTACCCCCTGGCATGAGATCATAGCGGCGCATGCTTTTCGAAGGTGCTTATTTGCGCCTCATCGGGCGGGTTCCATTTGCCGGATTTTGATGATCGCCGTGTGGCTATGGACAGCCGGCGGGCGTTGTGTTTCTCGTGCCGTTTGTCGTAAAGGTGGACTCTCTGCCGTCTCCGACTAGAGCTCAGGCTTCTGTTATGGCCAGGCTGGTCACTTTTTGGGGTACGACCTCGCCTTCTTTTCCAACGTCGAGGCCATTGCCGGATCGACCGCGGACGGAGGGGCAGAAGTATGTTTGTTTAGGAACTCGCGTAAGTATGCCGAATACTCAGGTGCCGTCGGCTTATCGACGCTCAGGAAAACGTGGTCTGGGCGCAGGTGCTGGGCGAGGTGATGTTGACCCCGGGGTAGACCACCTGGATGTGGGTGCAGACGATGACGTTGTTGTCGGTCTTGGGCTGGCCGGTCTGCCAATCGGTGGAGTCGATGCGCCCGGTCGTCTGATACTTGTCCGGCGGGCCCTCACCGAAGTAGACGGTCGTGATCTCGTCGGACCCCATCGACTTCATCACCCGCTCGTACTGGCCGGTGGCGTGCGCGTCCAGGTAGGCCAGCCGGTTCGACGACCGGATCTCGGTGGTTTGGCGGGCCCACAGCTCGTGCGGGAAGCCGGTCACCCCGTCGGGTGTCAGCATGTCCGCGCCGGCGGTGAAGTCGCAGTGGCCGTCGGACTTGAAGCAATTCAGGATGGTGCGCGTCTCGAGCTGGTTGGGTCCGTCCAGCGGAAACAACGTGGTCGCGGTGTTGCTGGCCGCGCCGGCGACCGGGCCGGGCAGGAACGTCAGCGCCGATCCGACCACCGCAAACCCGGTTATCAGCCGCTTCATGCTGTTCCCCTCTCGGTTCGCCAACCCTAGCCGTGAACCTAACCCCGCCACTACTCGTCGTAGGTGACTTCTACCGAATCAGATTCCGGGTGAGATTGACAGGCCAGAATCAGGCCGTCGTCGAGGTCCTGCTGCTCGAGCACGTCATTGACCTCCATGCTGACGTTGCCGCTGCGCAAGGTGCACGCACACGCACCGCAATGGCCCTCGCGGCAGGAGAACGGCGCATCCAAACCTTTCGCGAGCAACACGTCGAGCAGCTTGGCGTTGCGCGGCCACGACACGGTGTGGGTTTCACCGTCCAGCTGCACCACCGCGGTGGCCGGCGGCTGGTCGCCCGGGGCGGTGTCGTCGATCTTCACCGCCGCGAACGGGTCGGAGTCCAACGACTTGAACACCTCGATATGCACTTGCGGCGCGGGCACTTTCAGTGATTCCAGCGCTTCGCGGGCGGCATCCATGAACGGGCCGGGCCCGCAGATGTACACGGGGCGATCGGTATAGGGGGCGGCGAGCTTCGCCAGCGCGGTCACGCTCGGCATGCCCTGCAGCGATTCCAGCCAGTGCACCACCGTGAGCCGGTCGGGATATTTGGCCGACAGCTCGCGCAGCGCGTCGGCGAAGATCACCGACTTCTCATCGCGATTGGCGTAGAGCAGCGTCACCTGGCCGCTGCCCTCGGCGAGGGCCGATTTGCAGATCGACATGATCGGGGTGATCCCGCTGCCCGCGGCCATCAACAGGAAGTCGTCGTCGAGCGTCTTCGGCACGAAATTGCCCGACGGCGCCAGCACGTGGATCCGCATGCCCACCCGCGCGTGCTCGCACAGCCAGTTCGACGCGTATCCGTCGGCGGTCCGTTTGATCGTGACGGTCAGCGCGTCGTCGGTGAACGGCGAACTGCACAGCGAGTAGCAGCGGGCCACCGATCCGGTGCGCTCGCTGGGAACGCGCAACGTCAAGAACTGGCCCGGTGCGTAGCGCAGCCGCTCGGGCGGGATGTCGGGATCGCCCGGCTCGTCGGGCACCGCGAACACCAGCGACCGCGCGTCGTCCGTTTCGGCGACGACCTCGGCGATCTGCAGTTCAAGGACGTGGTCACCGAGCGGCTCGTCGAGATTGGCCTCGGCCAAGACCCATCCTCCCTCTCGTTACAACTAGAACATGTTACAGAAAAGCGGATTCGTATCGCTACCAGCCGCAGGAATACCCTGCTCGACACAAATCGGAACGTGTTCTAGTCTCTGGTGTAAGTCCGCTGAGTAAGTTTGGCCCAGGAGGCAAACCTAGTGACGTCCATTCAACAACGCGACGCGCAGTCGGTTTTGGCTGGCATCGATGATCTGCTGCCGCGGATTCGGGAGCGCGCTCAGGCGACGGAGGATTTGCGGCGGCTGCCCGAGGAGACCGTTCAGGAACTGCAGGACATCGGCTTCTTCACCCTGCTGCAGCCCGAGCAGTGGGGCGGCCTGCAATGCGATCCGGCCCTGTTCTACGAGGCGGTGCGACGGCTCGCCAGCGCCTGCGGGTCCACCGGCTGGGTGAGCTCGATCATCGGCGTGCACAACTGGCATCTGGCCCTGTTCGACCAGCAGGCCCAGGAGGAAGTCTGGGGCGACGACCCGAACGTGCGGGTCTCGTCGTCTTACGCGCCGATGGGCGCCGGCGTGGTGACCGACGGTGGCTATCTGGTGAACGGTTCCTGGAACTGGTCGTCCGGATGTGACCACGCGACGTGGGCCTTCCTCGGCGGTCCGGTGATCAAGGACGGCCGACCGGTCGACTTCGGCAGCTTCCTGATCCCGCGCAGCGAGTACCGCATCGACGACGTGTGGCATGTCGTGGGCCTGCGCGGCACCGGCAGCAACACGGTGGTGGTCAAGGACGTGTTCGTGCCGCGGCACCGGTTCCTCTCTTACAAGGCGATGAACGACGGCACCGCTGGCGGGTACCAGACCAACACCGCCCCGGTTTACAAAATGCCTTGGGGCACAATGCACCCCACCACCATCTCCGCGCCGATCGTCGGCATGGCCTACGGCGCGTACGACGCGCACGTGGAGCACCAGGGCAAGCGGGTGCGCGCGGCGTTCGCCGGGGAGAAGGCCAAGGACGACCCGTTCGCCAAGGTGCGCATCGCCGAGGCGGCCAGCGACATCGACGCGGCCTGGCGCCAGCTGAGCGGCAACGTCGCCGACGAGTACGCATTGCTGTCCGCCGGTAAGGAGATCCCGTTCGAGCTGCGCGCCCGCGCCCGGCGCGACCAGGTGCGCGCGACCGGGCGTGCGATCGCCTCCATCGACCGGCTGTTCGAGGCTTCCGGCGCCACCGCCCTGGGCAACGACCAACCGGTGCAACGGTTCTGGCGTGACGCGCACGCGGGACGGGTGCACGCGGCCAACGACCCCGAGCGGGCGTACCAGATCTTCGGAAACAACGAGTTCGGGTTGCCGCCGGGCGACACGATGGTCTAGCCGTGACGGCCACAACGGGGGAGTTGACGTTCGAGTCGACCTCGCGCTTCGCCGAAGTCGATGTCGACGGCCCGCTGAAGCTGCATTATCACGAGGCCGGGGTCGGCAACGACCAGACCGTGGTGCTGCTGCACGGCGGGGGTCCCGGCGCTGCCAGCTGGACGAACTTCTCGCGCAACATTCCGATGCTGGCGCAGCGATTTCACGTGCTGGCCGTCGATCAGCCCGGCTACGGGCTGTCCGACAAGCGCGCCGAACACGGGCAGTTCAACCACTATGCCGCGCGGGCGCTCAAGGGGCTCTTCGACCAAATCGGCCTGGGACGTGTTCCGCTGGTGGGCAATTCGCTGGGCGGGGGCACCGCGGTCCGGTTCGCCCTCGACTATCCCGACCGGGCCGGGCGGTTGGTGTTGATGGGGCCCGGCGGGCTGAGCATCAACCTGTTCGCCCCCGACCCGACCGAGGGCGTCAAACGACTGGGCAAGTTCTCGGTCGAACCCACCCGGGAGAACCTCGAGGCGTTCCTGCGGGTCATGGTCTACGACCAGAAGCTGATCACGCCTGAGCTGATCGACGAGCGGTTCGCGCTGGCCAGCACGCCGGAATCGCTGACCGCCACCCGTGCGATGGGAATGTCGTTCGCGGGGGCCGATTTCGAGCTCGGCATGATGTGGCGCGAGGTGCACCGGCTGCGCCAGCCCGTGCTGTTGATCTGGGGCCGCGAGGACCGGGTCAACCCGCTCGACGGTGCGCTCGTCGCGCTGAAGACCATTCCGCGTGCGCAGCTCCACGTTTTCGGGCAATGTGGGCACTGGGCGCAGGTGGAGAAGTTCGACGAGTTCAACAAGTTGACCGTCGATTTCCTGGGAGGTGCGTGATGAGCATCCGTTCGCTGGGTTATCTGCGCATCGAGGCCACCGACATGGCGGCCTGGCGCGACTACGGCCTGAAGGTGCTCGGCATGGTCGAGGGCAAAGGCAACACCGAGGGGGCGCTGTACCTGCGCATGGACGACTTCCCGGCCCGGCTGGTGATCGTGCCCGGCGAGCGCGACCACCTCATGGAGGCGGGCTGGGAATGTGCCAATGCGGAAGGGCTGCAAGAGATCCGGAACCGGCTCGATGTCGAGGGCGTGCCCTACAAGGAGGCCACCGCCGCCGAGCTGGCGGATCGCCGCGTCGTCGAGATGATCCGGTTCGCCGACCCGTCCGGCAACTGCCTGGAGGTCTTCCACGGGGTCGCGCTGGAGCACCGCCGCGTGGTCAGCCCGTACGGGCACAAGTTCGTCACCGGCGAGCAGGGCTTGGGCCACGTGGTGTTGTCCACGCGCGATGACGACGAGGCCCTGCACTTCTACCGGGACGTGCTCGGCTTCAAGCTGCGCGACTCCATGCGGATGCCGCCCCAGTTGGTCGGTCGGCCGGCCGACGGCGCGCCCGCCTGGCTGCGGTTCTTCGGCTGCAACCCGCGCCACCACAGCCTGGCCTTCCTGCCGCTGCCGACGCCGAGCGGCATCGTGCACCTGATGATGGAGGTCGAGAACTCCGACGACGTCGGGCTCTGCCTGGACCGTGCGTTGCGCCGGAAGGTGCCCATGTCGGCCACGCTTGGTCGGCACGTCAACGACCTGATGCTGTCCTTCTACATGAAGACACCCGGTGGGTTCGACATCGAATTCGGCTGCGAGGGAAGGCAAGTCGAGGATAACGACTGGGTCGCCCGGGAAAGCACGGCCGTCAGCCTGTGGGGCCACGACTTCACGGTCGGCGCCCGCGGATAATCATGTCTGCGCCGATCGATCCGCGGGCCTTCCGGCAGGTGCTGGGGCAGTTCTGCACCGGCATCACCATCATCACCACGGTGCATGACGAGGTCCCGGTCGGCTTCGCCTGCCAGTCTTTCGCCGCGCTGTCGCTTGACCCGCCGCTGGTGTTGTTCTGCCCGACCAAGGTGTCGCGATCCTGGCAGGCCATCGAGGCCAGCGGCCGGTTCTGCGTCAACGTGCTGACCGAGAAGCAGAAGCACGTTTCCGCGCGCTTCGGCTCGAAGGAGCCCGACAAGTTCGCCGGGATCGACTGGCACGCCTCGGAACTCGGCTCGCCGGTCATCGACGGGTCGCTGGCCTACATCGACTGCACGGTGGCATCCGTGCACGACGGTGGCGACCATTTCGTCGTGTTCGGCGCGGTTCAGTCGTTGTCGGAGGCACCCAAGATCAAGCCGCGGCCGCTGCTGTTCTATCGCGGGGAGTACACCGGGATAGAACCGGACAAAACGACACCGGCGCAGTGGCGCGACGACCTCGAGGCGTTTCTCACCGCCACCACCCAGGACACCTGGCTCTAGGGCGTCCCCCGGTAGGTCTCGTGCCCGACGGCCTCGGCGTCGGTCGTCGGCTCGTGCGACTCCGGGGACCGCACCGCGTTGGGATCGTCGTGCTCACCCGCTGGCTTCGCGGCGGCCTCCGGGTGCAGTTCATCGGCCCGTTTGAACTGCTCCTGCAGTTGTTCGCGCGACGCCGCGACCTCGCTCTGATGGTTGGCCGCTCGCTCCTGCAGCCGGGCGGCTTCGGCCGCCTTGGCCTCCGCCTCGGCCTGCGCGGCGCGGGCCTTTGCGGCCGTTTCCTGAGCGAGGGCTTCGCGCCGCTCGACCTTTGCCGTCTCCAGCTTGGCCTGTTCGCGGATCTCTTCGGCCTGCCGCTGCCGCCGGCGGTGCCGCATTCTGCTCAGTGCGACGAGGGCAACGAGAATCACCAATACCGCCGCGGCGGCGACCACGATCCAGATAGCGCTGCTATTCATCATGGGCTCCCATCAGGTCGGGTTTGCGCCTGGCGCGAGACGCCGGCTCGTAGTGGAATCCCCGTATCTGGCGCAAGTAAAACAATGGGCAGGGATCGGCGGCTCTGGCTGGTGACCTTGGCCTCTACCCGGCCGCCGTGGACGCCGAAATCATGAGACCGCGGGAGCGGAGACCGTCACTACATGAAGTCCAGCGCCTCCACGGTCGCGATCGGGCCCTCGTGGGTCGGCCGGTTCGCGCCGCCGATGCAGTAGACGGTGTTCCCGACCGTCGCCACCACCTCGGCGTGGCGCGCGGTCGGCATCGGCGGCAGGGTGCTCCACTTCGCGTCGGCGATGTCGTACATCTCGACGACGTTCAGCACCATCGTCGGTTCCTCACCGCCGACGACCACGATGCGGCCGTCGATGTAGGTCGCGCCGTAGCTCCCGCGCGGGGTCGGCATGCCCACCAGCTTGGTCCAGTTGCCCGATTGCGGATCGAACCGCTCGTTCGCCGCGGAGTTCTTGTCGGCGGAAAGGAACCTACCGCCGATCGCGTACACGTAGGTGCCGTCCGACACCGCGGCCAGATGTTCGCGCGGCGTCGGCATGTCGGCGGCGTCGTTCCACGAATTGCCGTCGAAGACCTCGGTCTGGGGGACGACCTGTTTGGCGTTCTGGCCACCCACCGCGACGAGCTTGTCACCCACCACCGCCGCCGCCGGCGCCGCACGCGCGTGCGTCAGATGCGGCAGCTCAACCCAATTGCCGCCGCGCAGCGCGAACACCTTGTCGGATGCGTTGGCCAGCTGATCGCTGGCACCGCCCAGCACCACCACCTCGCCGCGGTAGGCCGCCGCCGCCGCGTGATGCAGCGGGATGGGCAGGGGTGGCCCGGTTTGCCAGGCGCCGGTCTGCGGGTCGTAGCTCTCAACGGTCTGCAGCGCGACGCCGTTGCGCAGGCCGCCCACGATCCAGATCTTGTCGTTGACCACGGCCCATGCCGTCATCAGCCGGGGAGTCGGCGCGTCCGGCAGCGACCGCCACTGCGACGCCGGCTGGATCCGGCGGGCCGGCAGCTTCAGCGCCTCGGCCGACGACGTCAGCTGGCCGTCGCCGACGGCGGTCGACCCGCCGATCGCGTACACGGACTTCTCCACCGCGTCGACGGCCATCCCGTGCCGCGCGGTGGTCATGTCGGGCAGCGCGGACCAGGCCTTCGTCATCAGGTCGAAGGCGGAGACGCTCTTGAGAAGTTGGCCGGCCGACACGCCGCCCACCGCGACCAGGCGCCCGTCGACGATCGCCACGCCGAGGTCGCTGCGCGGCTGGCTCAGGGCGGGCAACGGCGTCCACGTCTTCGCGGCCGGGTCGTACGCCTCGACCGTCGCCAGGTCGGTGGAGCCGCTGGCGCCGCCCACGGTGTACAGCAGCTTCCCGTCCGAGGCCGCGGCCAGCATCTGACGCGGCGTCGGGATGGGCGCGCCGAGGGTCCAGGTGTTGCCATCGAACACCTCGGTCGTGTTCAGCAGCGCGCCGCTTGCGTCGACTCCCCCGGTGACGACCAGCCGGTCGCCGACCACGGCCGCGGCCGCGGCCGCCCGGGGCTGCAACAGGTGCGGAAGCTCGACCCAGCGGCTGTTGATGACGCGCCAAACCTGGTCGCTCGCAACGTTTTTACCGCCCTCGGACTTCCAGCCGCCGAGCACCACCGGATTGCCCTGCCAGGTGACCGCCATCGCGTGCGAAACGGGGACGGGCAGGTCGTCGCCGACCTTCCAGCTGTCGATGACGGGGTCGTAGCCCTCCTGCAGTCCGGTCAGGCCGCCGTCGCTGCGGATGCCGCCGAAGATCCAGATGGTTCCGTCGGCCTGCGTGGTGGCCGCCGCGTCCCGCGAAATGCGCGCGTTGGTGATCGGTTTCCATTGCATGGGCGGCTGCGCGGTCGGCTGGCCGGACGCCCCTTTAGACCCGGCCTTGTTGTCCGGCGAAAGCGCGAGAAAGACGCCGCCGATGACCAACAGCACGACCGCGGCGACCGCTCCGGCCACCAGCGCGATGCGGTTCCGCTTCTTCCCCGGCTCCGCGAACCATGCGGCGGCCCGGTCCCTGGGGCCGCGCGGCGGGCCCTGGGCGCCGCCGTTTCGGCCCGACGGCGGGGCGGCGTTGGGTTGCCGCACCTTCGGTTGCGTCGCCGGCGCCTGCCCGCCACGCAGCAAGCTCGCCAGCTCAGCGGGCGCCGACTGCGGAAGGGCCGCCGTTTCCAGCGCATGTTCGAGCCCGAGCGGGGCGCTGATCGCGGAGGTCGGGTCGTCGTGCCCTCTCGGCCCACGCGTCGGTGCGGGCATGCTCGACGTGTTGGGGAGGGGCGGGTGCGCCACCTCGCTGTGGCCGCCGGGCGGGACCGGCTCGGCATACGGGGCATCCGCCGCCACGGCCGAGGGGCGTCCGGTGATCGCCATCGCGTCGGGTTTCAGCCCGTTGCGGCGCTGGGCGCCCTGTAGCTCGCGGCCGAACTCCTCGGCCGAGGCGGGCCGCTCGGCGGGGTCGATCGACATCGCCCTCTCGATCGCCGAGCACACCGCGTCCGGGATGCCGTCGGGCCGCATGTCCGGGATCCCGGTGGTGCTGATGCGCAGATACTGCGCGATCAGGTCCTCGCCCTTCTTGCGCTCGTGCGCGGCGTTGCCCGCGATGAGCGCATACAGCGTGGCGCCAAGCGAATACATGTCGGACGCGATCGTCGCCGGGTTGCCCGTCATGACCTCCGGCGCGGTGAAATCGATCGTCCCGGAGAAGAACCCGGTCGCGGTCTCATACCCACCTTCGATGTGGGCGATGCCGAAATCGCTTAGTTGCGGCTCGCCGTAGTCATTGAGGAGGATGTTGGCCGGCTTGATATCGCGGTGCAGGGTCCCGGTCCGGTGCGCGGTTTCCAGTGCGCCGCAGAGCTTTACGCCGATGTGCAACGCCTCGGGCCAGGCGACCGGCCCTTCCCGGCGCAGCCGGACCGCCAGCGAGTCCGCCGAGTGATAGGGCATCACGATGTAGGGCTTGCCGCTCGGGGTCACGCCGACCCGCAGGATGTTGACGATGTTCGGATGGCCGGATAGCCCGCCCATCGCGTAGCCCTCGCGCAGGAACCGTTCTCTGCTGTCTTCGTCGATGTGGGACGGCAGCACCTTCACCGCAACGCTTCGCCCGAGCGCGGTCTCATAGCAGCAGTAGATGACGCCCGCTCCGCCGCGGGCCACCTGGCGCGCGTCCTCGAACCCCGCGGCCGCCAGCTCCGCGGCGATGCCGCTCGGTACCGGTGCGACATTGTCGGAATGGGGCTCTTCAGGCATTTGCTGGCGCTCAACCCTCCGCGAAATAGTGACAGGCGAGCTCAAGGTTAAGCGCTCAGAACCTCGCCGGTGTCTCTTTCGGCAACCTTCGTTCACCCGGTCGCGGGCCAGGGCCGGAGGAGTTAGCCGACGACGCGCGTCGGTAGCGCTCAGGCGTCGATGGTCGGCGGGCCCTGATGGGGGCGTTGCAGCTCGGCGAATTCCGGAATGCCGGCCATGGTGAGCACTGCCTCCAGCAAGCGAATACCGTCCTGCGTGTTCGGTGTTCGGGTCAGGACGGGGCCGGAGAACGCGTGGCCGTCGATCGCGATGATCGGGCTGCCGGCCTCGTCGCCCAAGGCGTCTTGGCTGGCTTGGTGCGCCCGCTTGACCGTTTCGTCGAAGCCGCTGTCGTCGACGGCTTCGGCGAGCCTCTCCTCGAGGCCGTTCTCGGAGAGGGCTTCCCGGATTCCTGCTGCGGTGAGGTCCTCCTGCCGCACATGGATCCGGCGGCCGATCGAGTCGTAGAGGCCCGCGAACGCGTCCGGTCCTCGCTCGGCGACGGCCGCCGCGAACAGGCGGCCCAGCCGTGTCGACCGCTCCATCATGCGTTGCTGTTTGGCGTCGGTGTCCTGGCCCTCGTTCAGCACCGCCAGGCTCATCTGCCGCAGGGCGACCGGGGTGTGCGTCGATTGCGCGGCGTCACGCAGCCAGCGCGCTGTCACCCAAGAGAACGGACAGACGGGATCGAGATAGAGGTCGACGTCGGCCACGGGTTCCTCCTTCGGACCAAGGCTTGGGGCTAGGGACGGCATACCCGCTACCGGCCGTCGCACGCCTGCCGATGGCTGGCAGCAGAATGGCCGTATGACGCTGAAGCTGGGCGAGTATTTCGATCGCATCGGTTATGGCGGCGCCGCGGCGCCCAACCTCGACGTATTGCAGGCCTTGGTGAGCGCGCACACCAAAGCGATTCCATTCGAAAACCTCGATCCGCTGCTGGGTGTGGCTGTCGACGACCTGAGCCCGGGCGCCCTCGCCGGCAAGCTGGTTCGGCGGGGCCGGGGTGGCTACTGCTACGAGCAGAACGGCCTGATGGGCTACGTGCTGACCGAGCTGGGCTTCCGCGTGCGGCGCCTGGCCGGCCGGGTGGTGTGGATGCGGCCGCTCGACGCGCCGTCACCGCCGCAGACACACACCGTGTTGGCGGTGACGTTCCCCGGCTCCCACGCTTCGTACCTCGTCGACGTGGGTTTCGGAGGCCAGACACCCACCTCGCCACTGCGCATCGAGACCGGCAGCGTGCAGCAGACGACGCACGAGCCCTACCGGCTGGAGGACCGCGGCGATGGCCTGGTCTTGCAGGCCCAGGTCCGCGGCGAGTGGCAACCGCTCTACGAGTTCAGCACCCGGACCGCGCCGGACGTCGACCTGCAAGTGGGCAGCTGGTTCGTCTCGACGCATCCCTCGTCGCACTTCGTCACCGGTCTGACGGCCGCGCGCGTGACCGACGACGCCCGACTGAACCTGGCCGGTAGGAACCTGGCCATCCATCGCGCCGACGCCAGCGAGAAGATCCGCCTGGACGACGCGGCGGCGGTGGTCGACACCCTCAGCGGGCGGTTCGGCATCAACGTGTCCGACGTCGGCGACCGCGGTGCCCTCGAGGCTCGACTGGACAAGATCCTGGACGCCTAAAGCCAGGGGCCGATCCGTCGCAGCGCCTCTTCGATGTCGCCGGTCGGCCCGGCGAACGACAACCGGACGAATGAGTTGCCGTGCGTGGTGTCGAAATCGATCCCCGGCGCGATGGCAACCCCGGTGTCGTCCAACAGTTTCGAGCAGAATGCGATCGAGTCGTTGGTGCGGTCCGACACGTCGGCGTAGACGTAGAACGCGCCGTCGGTGGGCGCGAGGCGGTCGATGCCGATCTGGCGCAGCCCATCGAGCAGCAGCGTGCGGTTGGTCGCGTAGTGGTGCAGGTTGCCGTCGGCTTCGGCGATCGCCTCGGGGGTGAAGGCCGCGACCCCGGCGAGTTGCGACAGCACCGGCGGGCAGATGGTGAAGTTGCCGGTCAGGCGGTCCACCGCTCGCAGCAGCGCCGGTGGCACCAGCATCCAGCCCAGCCGCCAACCCGTCATCGCCCAATATTTCGAAAAGCTGTTGACCACCACGGCATCTCGTGATGTCTGCCAGGCGCAACTGGTCTGCGGCGCGCCCTCATAGACCAGGCCGTGGTAAACCTCGTCACTGATCAGTCGCACCCCGGACTTCTCGCACCACGACGCGATGGCGGCCAACTCGGACGGCGCTATCACGGTTCCGGTGGGATTGGCGGGGCTGGCGACGATCACGCCCTGGGGCGGCGGGTCGAGTTCGGCGAGCATCTGCACGGTGGGCTGGAAGCGGGTCAGCGGTCCGCAGGGGATTTCGACCACCTCGCATCCCAACGCGGACAGGATGTTTCGGTAGCACGGGTAGCCAGGACTGGCCAGCGCCACCCGGTCACCGGCGTCGAAGCACGCCAGAAACGCGAGCAGGAATCCGCCGGAAGAACCGGTGGTGACCACCACGTCGTCGGGTTCCACCCGAAGCCCGTGCTGGCGTTGGTAATCCGCCGCTATCGCCGCGCGCAGCTCGGGGGTTCCCAGCGTCACGGTGTAACCGAGCTCGTTGAGGTGCAGGGCGGCGGCCGCGGCCGCGCGCACCGGCTCCGGCGCTCCCACGCTTGGCTGGCCGGCCGACAGGTTCACCAGGTCGCCGTGGCTGCGCTGGCGCTCGGCCGCGGCCAGCCACGCGTCCATCACATAGAAGGGCGGGATGGCGGCGCGCAGCGCGACGTGGTCGTTCACGACGTCTCGAGCACCTCGGCTTCCAGTCGTGCGAGCAGTTCTTGCGGTGTGCTGAGCAGATGCGCGCTGCCGTGGGCGCGTTTGAAATACAGGTGCATGTCGTGTTCCCAGGTGATCGCGATCCCGCCGTGCAGCTGGATGCCTTCGGCGGCGGCGGTGCACAGCGCCTCGGTCGCGGCGAGGCGCGCGGTGGCCGCGTTGGTCGGGGTGGGCTCGTTGCAAGCGTCCGCAACGACGGCCTTTGCCGCGGCTATCGCGACGTACAAATCGGCCATCCGGTGTTTGAGGGCCTGGAAACTGCCGATCGGACGGCCGAATTGCACTCTGTTCTTGGCGTATTCGACGGTGAGCTCCAGGCAGCGTTCGGCGGCGCCGATCTGCTCGGCGGCCAGCAGGATGGCCGCGCTGTGGGTGATGCCGAGGTCGGTTCCGATCGGTTCGGTCGCCTCGGCCTCGAGCCGCGCGAGCCGCCGAGTCGGGTCCATGGGGGTCACGGGCTGCGTGTCGAATCGGGTCCACCGGCTCAACTGGCCGTCGTCGAGGGCGACTACGACGTCGGCGATATCGCCGTTGACCACATAGTCGGCGTCGAGCACCAGCGCGCCGATCGAGGTGCCCTCGGCGAGACGGCCCAGCGTCTCGGCGTCGGGCTCGGGCGCGGCCAACAGGGCCAGCTCCGCCAGCGTCGTGCCCAGCAGTGGCGAAGGCACGAGCGCCCGGCCGAGCTCCTGCAAAACCGTTGCGGCATCGGCTAGTTCGCCGCCCGCTCCACCCAACTCCTCGGGGATGACCAGCGCGGCGGCGCCCACCTGCTCACAGAGCAGCTGCCACAGCGACTCGTCGTAGCCGCGGTCGGACTCCATCGCTGCGCGCACCGCCGCCGGGTTCGCGTGCTTGGCCACCAGGGTCGCGACGGTCTCCCGCAGCATCTCCCGTTCTTCTGTCATCGTCATAGCGCCTCCAGCACTCGCCGCCGATGCGCCTCGGGCGTACCCCAGGCCGAACGCAATGCTTGCACCCGCAGCAACCAAAGCGACAGGTCGTGTTCCTGGGTGAACCCGATCGCGCCGTGGGTCTGCAGCGCCGACCGCGCGGCCAGCAGGCCCGCCTCGGACGCCGCCGCCTTGGCGGCGCTGACGTCGCGGGGCTCGAGTGATAAGGCCGCGCCATACAGCAGCGGGCGGGCCAGCTCGATCGCGATGTGCACGTCGGCGAGCTTGTGCTTGATCGCCTGATAGGAACCGATCACCCGGCCGAATTGCGACCGCTGCTTGGCGTAGTCGACGGTGTCGCGCAGCAGCGCCTCGGCGGCGCCGACCAACTGTGCGGCGGTGGCCAGCGCCCCGAACTCGTAGGCGCGCCGAAGGTCCGCCTGCCACGCCCGGCCGGTTGGGGTCACGTCGTAGAGGGGCCGGCTCGGATCGACCGACTCGTGCCGGTCACCCGGCGTCGCTTCGGCGACGCCCTCGTCGGTTGCCACGAGCACCAGCCCGGCCGTGCCGGCGTCCACCGCGCGGGGGGTGTGCGGCGGCAGCGCGACGGTGGCGACCAGCTCACCGGAGGCCAGGGCGGCGCAGCGCTCGGCCTGATCGTCAGAGGCGAGCAAAACCGGTGCCACGGCGATGGATTCGGCCACCGGCCCGGGCACACACCACCGTCCCAGGCGTTCGAGCGCGACCACCAGGTCGACCGGATGGGCCTCGATGCCGTCGAACTTCTCGGGGACCGCCAGCGCGGTGACACCCAGGTCGGCCAGCTGGCCCCACACCTTGCGGCCGGGCGCGGTATCGCCCGCCGACCACGCGCGGATCACACCGGGCAGGTCGGCCGCGCCCAGGGCGGCGTCGATGCTGGCCGCGAAGTCGCGCTGCTGTTCGTCTAGCGCAAATTTCACTTCTTGCCCCGGGACTTCTCGCGGGGCAGGCCCAGCAGCCGCTCCGAGATGATGTTGCGCTGAATCTCGTTGGTGCCGGCGTAGATCGGGCCGCCCAGCGCGAACAGCAGGCCATCGGTCCAATTGCCGGCGAGCTCGCCGTCGGCGGCGAGCACGTCGAGTGCGGTCTGGTGCAGCTCCACGTCGAGGTCCGACCAGAACACCTTGGTCACCGACGATTCGGCGCCCAGCTCACCGCCTTCGGTCAGCCTGGTCACCGTGCCGAAGGTTTGCAGCCGGTAGGCCTGGGCCTTGATCCAGCCATCGGCGACGCGGTCGGCGAAGGCCGGGGGAGAGCCGCTGTCCTTCCAGAGCTGCACCAGCCGCTCGGCGGTCGCCAGGAAACGGGCCGGGCTGCGCAGGGACATGCCGCGTTCGTTGCTCGAGGTGCTCATGGCCGCCCGCCAGCCCTCGTTCGGGGTGCCGATGACGTCGTGGTCGGGGACGAACACGTCGTCGAGGAAGATCTCGCCGAAGCCGGTGTCGCCGCCCAGCTGGACGATGGGGCGTACGGTGACGCCCTTGGCCTTCAGGTCGAACATGAAGTACGTCAGGCCGTTGTGCCGCTCGGCCGCCGGGTCCGACCGAAACAGCCCGAAGCCCATTTCCGCGAACGGCGCGCGGGAACTCCAGATCTTCTGCCCGTTCAGCAGCCAACCGCCGTCGGTTTGGGTCGCGGTGGATCGCAGCGAGGCCAGGTCGCTGCCGGATTCCGGCTCCGACCACGCCTGAGCCCAGATCTGTTCGCCGCTGGCCATTTTCGGCAGGATGCGGTCCAGCTGCTCTTCGGTGCCGTGTGCGAACAGCGTCGGCGCCAGCATCGAGGTGCCGTTGGCGCTGGCGCGTCCCGGGGCACCGGCGCGAAAGTACTCCTCTTCGAACACCACCCAGTGCAGCAGCGGCGCGTCGCGGCCCCCGTATTTCTTGGGCCAGGTGATCACCGACAGCCCGGCGTCGAACAGAACGCGGTCCCACTGCCGGTGCTGGGCAAAGCCCTCGGCGTTGTCGTAGGACTTCGTCGGGATGGAATCGGCGTTGGCCGACAAGAAGTCCCGCACCTCGGCCGCAAACGCCAGGGTCTCTTCGTCTAGTTCCAGATCCACTTCACGTCCACTCTCGCAGTTGTGGTTTGACCACCTTGCCGCCAGGATTGCGCGGCAACGCCTCGACGAACCGCACCGACCGCGGCGCCTTGAAATTCGCCAAATGTTCACGTGTGTAAGCGATCACGGACTGCTCGTCGAGGACGACGCCGGGCCGGGTCACCACGAACGCCCGTCCGACCTCGCCGAGGCGCTCGTCGGGAAGCCCGATCACCGCGGCGTCGGCGACCCCCTCCATCCGGGCCAGCACCTGCTCGACCTCGGCGGGGTAGACATTGAATCCGCCGCAGATGTACATGTCCTTGAGCCGGTCGGTGATGCGCAGGTTGCCGGCCGGGTCGACGGCACCGATGTCACCGGTGTGCAGCCAGCCGTCGGCGTCGATGGCGGCCGCGGTGGCGGCCGGGTCGTCGAGGTAACCCAGCATGACGTTCGGCCCGCGCAGCAGCACCTCACCGGCTTCGCCGGGACTTGTTGCGTCGATGCGCAATTCGAAGTCGGCGAACGGGCGCCCGCACGTCGTGGCGACGGTGACCGCGTCGTCGTCCGCGCGGCACATGGTGCCCATGCCGTTCGCCTCGGTCAGCCCGTAAGCGGTCAGCACGATGTCGATGTCAAGCTCGGATTGCATGCGCTCGACCAAGACGACTGGGACGGTGGCCGCTCCGGTCACCGCGAACCGCAGCGAGCTCAGGTCGTAGTCCTTGCGCTGCGGATGGTCCAGCAGGGTCTGGTAAATCGTGGGCGGCCCGGGCAGCACGGTGATGCGGTGCTGCTCGATCGCCCGCAGCGCATGGGACGGGTCGAAGGTCAGGTGCGGGATCAGCGTCGCCCCGGTCTGCAGGCAGGCCAGGATGCCGGCCTTGTACCCGAAGTTGTGGAAGAACGGGTTGATGCACAGGTAGCGGTCGTCGCTGGTGATCTTGCCGTTGGCGGCCCACGACGCCGAGGCGGACAGCGATTGCCGGTGCGCGCAGAGCACCCCTTTGCTGCGTCCCGTGGTGCCCGAGGTGAACAGGATGTCGCTGACGTCGTCGGGCGTGACGGCGTCGGCGCGGGCCGCGACCGCGCTGACGTCGGAGCCGCGGGAGATGAAGTCGTCCCACGTCCCGTCATCAGCCTCGATCGGAATCCGCACGATATGCCGCAGCGCGGGGAGGGCTTCAGGGCCCAAGCGGTCCAGGTCGGCGACGCGATCGTGCCCGAGGAATCGGCCCATCCCGAACAACACGGGCGCACCGGTGCGGGCCAGAATGTCGGCGGCCTCCTCGGCCGTATAGCGGGTGTTCAGGGGCACCATGGCTGCGCCGGCGTGGTGGATCGCCAGGCAGGCCACCACCCAGTGCCAGGTATTAGGCGACCAGATCGCCACGCGGTCCCCCGCTTGCACGCCGAGGCTGATCAGCGCGGCCGCCGCCCGGTGCACCTCGTCGCGCAGCGCGGCCGCCGTGAACGACCGCTCGTCGGTGATCAACGCGTCGTGACCGGGGAGTTGCTGCGCCAATCGATCGAGCGCCGCCGGTACGGTGCGCGGATCGCTCCCCATGAATGCTCCTCTAACAAAGCAAGTGCTTGGTAGGTTAGCCTACAGGGCATGCAGGACGTCGAGGAGTTCCGGGCGGAGGTCCGCCAGTGGCTCGCCGACAATCTGGTCGGCGAATTCGCAGCTCTCAAGGGCCTTGGCGGACCGGGGCGCGAGCACGAGGCGTTCGAAGAGCGCCGGGCGTGGAATCAGCATCTGGCCAACGCCGGCCTGACCTGCCTGGGCTGGCCGGTGGAACACGGCGGCCGTGGGCTCTCGACCGCGCACCGGGTGGCGTTCTACGAGGAGTACGCCAAAGCCGACGCGCCGGACAAGGTGAACCATTTTGGCGAGGAACTGCTGGGGCCGACACTGATCGCCTTCGGGACACCCGAGCAGCAGCAGCGCTTCCTGCCGAAGATCCTCGACGTCACCGAGCTGTGGTGTCAGGGCTATTCCGAGCCCGGCGCCGGCAGCGACCTGGCCAACGTCTCTACCACCGCCGAGCTGGACGGTGACCACTGGGTGATCAACGGCCAGAAGGTGTGGACCTCGTTGGCGCACTGGGCGCAGTGGTGCTTCGTGGTCGCTCGCACGGAGAAGGGTTCCAAGCGGCACGCCGGGCTGTCGTATCTGTTGGTGCCGCTGGACCAGCCGGGTGTGCAGGTCCGCCCGATCATCCAGCTGACCGGCGACTCGGAATTCAACGAGGTCTTCTTCGACGACGCCCGCACCGACGCCAATCTCGTGGTCGGCCAGCCCGGCGACGGCTGGCGGGTCGCCATGGGCACGCTGACCTTCGAACGTGGCGTGTCGACCCTCGGGCAGCAGATCCGCTACGCCCGTGAGCTTTCCAACCTGGCCGGCCTTGCGCAGCGCAACGGCGCCGCTGATGACCCGTTCATCCGGGAGCGGCTGACGCGGGCGTGGACCGGTCTGCGGGCCATGCGTTCGTATGCGCTGGCCACCATGGACGTTGAGCAGCCCGGCCAGGACAACGTGTCAAAGTTGTTGTGGGCCAACTGGCATCGCGATCTGGGCGAGCTGGCGATGGACGTGATCGGCAAGCCGGGGCTGACCTTGTCGGACGGCGAATTCGACGAGTGGCAGCGGCTTTTCCTGTTCACCCGCGCCGACACCATCTACGGCGGCTCCAACGAGATCCAGCGCAACATCATCGCCGAGCGGGTGCTCGGCCTGCCCCGGGAGGTAAAGGGATGAGCCTGTCCGAAGCTCCGAAAGAGGTTGCCGGGCACGGGCTTCTGCAAGGCAAGGTGGTCGTCGTAACCGCGGCCGCCGGCACCGGGATCGGCTCGGCGACGGCGCGACGGGCGCTGGTCGAGGGCGCCGACCTGGTGGTGTCGGACCACCACGAAAGACGGCTGGGGGAGACCGCCGCCGAACTGTCGGGGCTGGGGCTGGGCCGGGTCGAGAGCGTGCTGTGCGACGTGACGTCCAGCGCGCAGGTGGACGCGCTGATCGCGTCGACCACCGCCCGGATGGGCCGGCTGGACGTTTTGGTTAACAACGCCGGGCTGGGCGGTCAGACACCGGTGGTCGACATGACCGACGACGAGTGGGACCGCGTCCTGAACGTGACGCTGTCGTCGGTGTTCCGCGCCACCCGGGCGGCGCTGGGCTACTTCCGCGACGCGGACCACGGCGGGGTGATCGTCAACAACGCAAGCGTTCTGGGCTGGCGGGCGCAGCACTCGCAGTCGCACTACGCGGCCGCCAAAGCGGGGGTTATGGCGTTAACCCGTTGCAGTGCAATAGAAGCCGTCGACTACGGGGTCCGCATCAACGCGGTGTCGCCGAGCATCGCGCGGCACAAGTTCCTGGACAAGACGACCTCGTCCGACCTGCTCGACCGGCTGTCGGCCGGTGAAGCTTTCGGGCGGGCGGCCGAGCCGTGGGAGGTGGCGGCCACCATCGCATTCCTGGCCAGCGACTATTCCAGCTACCTGACCGGCGAGGTCATCTCGGTGTCCAGCCAGCATCCGTAAGCGCCGGCTAGCCAAGCAAGCGCTTGGTTGATACTCTGATCGAGTGGACCGAGTGGCCGGTCAGGCAAACAGCCGCCGCGACGAGTTGTTGGAACTCGCCGCGACCATGTTCGCCGAGCGCGGATTGCGCGCCACCACCGTGCGCGACATCGCGGACAGTGCCGGCATCCTGTCCGGCAGCCTCTATCACCACTTCTCCTCCAAGGAGGAGATGGTCGATGAGCTGCTGCGCAGTTTCCTGGACTGGTTGTTCGCCCGCTACCGCGAGATCGTGGACAGCGAGGCCAACCCGCTGGAGCGGCTCAAGGGGCTGTTCATGGCGTCGTTCGAGGCGATCGAGCATCGGCACGCGCAGGTCGTCATCTATCAGGACGAAGCCCAACGGCTGTTGTCGCAGCCCCGGTTCGCCTATATCGAGGACATGAACCGCCAGCAGCGCAAGATGTGGGTCGAGGTGATCAACCAGGGCATCGATGAGGGCTATTTCCAGCCCGACCTCAACGTCGACCTCGTCTACCGTTTCATTCGTGACACCACGTGGGTGTCGGTGCGCTGGTATCAACCCGGCGGACCCCTCACCGCACAACAGGTGGGTCAGCAATACCTCGCCATCGTTCTCGGTGGGATTACCAAAGAAGGAGTCTGACAAATGGCAGAGGCGTATGTCATCGACGCTGTGCGTACCGCGGTCGGCAAGCGAAATGGATCGCTGGCCGGGGTGCATCCCGTAGACCTCGGCGCCCTTGGTTGGCGTGGGCTGCTCGACCGGGTCGACGTCGACCCCGCCGCCGTCGACGACGTGATCGCCGGCTGCGTCGACGCCATCGGCGGGCAGGCGGGCAACATCGCCCGGCTCTCGTGGCTGGCCGCGGGCTACCCCGAGGAGGTTCCCGGCGTCACCGTGGACCGGCAGTGCGGCTCCAGCCAGCAGGCGATTTCCTTTGGCGCGCAGGCCATCATGGCCGGCACCGCCGACCTCATCGTGGCCGGCGGTGTGCAGAACATGAGCCAGATCCCGATCTCGTCGGCCATGACCGTGGGCGAGCAGTTCGGGTTCACCTCGCCGACCAATGAGTCCAAGCAGTGGCTGCACCGCTACGGCGACCAGGAGATCTCTCAGTTCCGCGGCTCGGAGCTGATCGCCGAGAAGTGGAACCTGTCGCGCGAAGAGATGGAGCGCTACGCACTGACCAGCCATGAGCGCGCGTTCGCCGCGATCCGCGGCGGTCACTTCGACAACGAAATCATCACCGTCGAAACGGAATCGGGGCCTTTCCGGGTCGACGAGGGTCCGCGCGAGTCGTCGCTGGAGAAGATGGCCGGCCTCAAGACGCTCGTCGAGGGCGGCCGGCTGACGGCGGCGATGGCCAGCCAGATCTCCGACGGCGCCAGCGCGGTGCTGCTGGCTTCCGAGCAGGCGGTCAAGGATCACAAGCTCAAGCCGCGGGCCCGCATTCACCACATCAGTGCCCGCGCGGCCGACCCGGTGTTCATGCTGACCGGGCCCATCCCGGCCACGCGCCACGCGCTGGAGAAGGCCGGGCTGTCGATCGACGACATCGACACCGTCGAGATCAACGAAGCGTTCGCACCGGTGGTGATGGCCTGGCTCAAGGAGATCAAGGCCGACCCGGAGAAGGTCAACCCGAATGGCGGCGCGATCGCCCTGGGCCACCCACTGGGCGCGACCGGCGCCAAGCTGTTCACCACCATGCTCAACGAACTCGAGCGCATCGGCGGCCGCTACGGCTTGCAGACGATGTGTGAGGGCGGTGGCACCGCGAACGTCACCATCATCGAGCGGCTGTAGGGCCCGCGGGGGCCGCTTTACCGCGAGCCGGGCGGGTGATCAGTTCCGGGCCGGATCGAACTCGAGTACCTGGGTGAGCCGAATGTTGTTTCCGGACGGGTCGCGGAAGGAAGTGTCGATACCGTACGCCTGCGGCGTTGGAGGATCATTGAATTCGACTCCGCGAGCGGATAATTCGTCGTAGGCGGCTTGGCAGTCGTCGGTCTCCAGGAACAAGGTGCCACCAGCTCCCTTGGCGACCAGCTCTGCCAGTTGCGCGCTGGCCGCGGCGTCGAGCATCGGCAGCCCTGGAACGGGCATGAGAACCAGCCCGACGTCGTCCTGCCCGACGGGACCGACGCACAGCCACCGGAAGTTCCACGCTTCCATCGTCACGTCCGACCGGACCGCCCAGCCCAGGGTCTTGGTGTAGAACGCCAGCGCCGCGTCTTGGTCATGCACCCAGAACTGTGCGTTTGCGATCTTGATCATCGGTTCTCCTCACTCCGGTTGTCTCGCTTCGACGCTACGGACTTCGCGGGTCCGTCGTCTTCTCGAAACGTGCGGTTTTGTGGCCGCCCGTAGGCCTGCGCGACACAGCGCGGAATTCGTACGTGACGCTCGGCGGGTGGGAAGGTGGCCCGATAGCCCTGTGGCGTCACGCCGAACATGCGGCGAAAACTCGTGGTGAACGAGCCGACGCTTTCCCAACCCACCGCGACGCAAACGGCGGCCACCGTCCAGTCGGTCGTGCGCAGCAATGCGGCGGCTCGTTCGAGCCGCCGCGTCAGCACATACTGGTGCGGCGACTCGCCGAACGTCTCCTTGAAGCGCCGGCTGAAGTGAGCGGGTGAAAGGCCTGCCGCCGCTGCCAGGTCGGCGACGGACAGCGACTTCTGGTAATGCGCGTCGACGAAGTCTTTGGCCCTAAGCAGGTGCCGGGCTACCGGTGCGGATGCCACCCCCATAGTCTGCCCGCGATCACCGGGCGGCCAGCACCAGCGCGATCCCGCCGAGTGCCAGCAGCCAGCTCGTGAAGCTGCCCACCAGAAAATACTCGGTCACCTCGTCGATGCCGACGTCGCCGTTGCGGTTCTTCTGGGCGCTCAACTCGGGAAATCGGATGATGCCCTTGGCGGCGACGACGGCGCTGGCCGCCGCCACCTGGCCGCCGACGCCGAGGCTCAGGATCAGCAGCCGTTCCATTGGCCCCAGCAGCCGCCCGCCCTTGAGGCGGTCCGATGGCTGCGGCTCGCCCGCCGGGCGCACCGCCCCCACGGAGCCGAGCACAAGGCGCACCAACTGATTTCCGGTGGCGAACTGCATCAGCACCACACCGACGATCATCAGCAGCCGGGTCGGCGTGACGTGGCTCAGCGGCAGCTGTACCCATGCCGACCACCGCCCGACGACGCCGCTCACCCGGGTGGACCATCCGGACAACACGATCAGCAGCACCAGCGCGGCGGCGAATACCGCCAACGGGGCCGCTTGCCCGCGACCGCTACGTTCGCTGCGCAGGCATAGCCATTCCCAGACGACCGCCGTGGTGGCCGCGACCACGAGCAGCGGTATATCGCCGCCATGCCACAGCGCGCCCAGCGCCGCGCAAGCCAGCACGACGACCGGCCCGACCGCCAGCGGGGGCCACGTTGCGCGGACCGCTCGCCGGCACAGGTCGGCGACTCCGACAGCGAGCAACAATACCGCAACGGCACTCACGGCAGGCTCCGAAGGTATTGAGAGGCAACGACAATCAGGTCCAAACCGTCCCGCGCGGCCCGCTGGGAGACCGCGGACGGGCTGATGCCCTCGGCCACGGCGAGCTCCTTCTTGGTTCGGCCGGTCATCAAGCCCCTCACAATTCGCAACGATCTTTCATCGAGCGATCCAAGCAGATGGTCCCGACAAATCAGGGCCGCGTTGACGGCGGCGGCGTCGGCGCGCGTGTTGTCAGCTGCCCTGAATGCGGTGCGCACCAGCGTGAAGCCGGGCTGTCGCTGAGTTTCCGCCGTCTGCTGGATGGCCTCGCGCGCGGTCCACCAGCCCGGCCCGTCCTGGATGCCGGCGCCGGCATCGAGGACGGTGACCATGCCCCAGCCGATGCCGAACCGGACGTCGGTCTCCGGCGCCAGCAGTAGGCGGATCGTCAATGCCGCGTCGATGGCCGCGCCGACGGTGGGGTAACTGCCCTGGAACTCGTCACCGACGGTGAAGGCGGGCGGGTCGATCGCGCCGGCGGCGGCCTGGCGCAGGACGGCGGCCACCCGTCGATGCAGGCCCGGCCGGTCGGCGGCAAGCCGGGATCCGACTACGTCGCCGATGACCGTCGCGCGTAGTGAAGGATTTTCCTTCACTTGGACCATATGAAGATTATAGCTTAAATTCCGCAGAAATTAGGCCATAGCTTAATCAGCAGGCCTCTCCTTGACACGGAGGAACTCCGCTATGCCGACGCGTTCGAAGGTGCGTCGCCGGGAAGTCGACAGCATGGGCAGGGCGTCGGCCGCGTCGATGATCTCGGGCCTGACCACCTCGTGCTTCTCGCCATGGGACGTGATGGTCGCTCGCCCTGCCGCACGAATGTTTTGCAACCAGTCGACGTCGGTGCCGTAGGGCAGCGGTACGACGAAGCCGTCGGGGGTTCGCTCGGCGACGACCGGTGTGGTGTAGACCTTGCCCGAGCGTCGTCCGGTGTGCTCGATCGCTGCCGCATACCAGTTCTTGCGGCCGGCCAGTCGCACCATCAGCGGATTGAGCAGGTATTTGTTGGAAGTACGAACCGCGTTCAATAGTGGAGTCGGCCAGGATTCGGGTGTCAGCTTCATCATCCATCCAGGGTGACGCCGCCCAACGAGCCGGTGCCAGGGTCTTTGGTCGCCGGCTTACCGTTCTTCGACGAGCGCCGACGCCGACCGCAGATGGGTGATCGCGTCGCGCACGATCGAGTCGATGAGCTCGGCGCACGACGGCAGGTCCTCGAGGATGCCGGCCACCTGGCCCGAGGCGAGCACTCCAGCCTCGGTATTGCCTTCGACCAGTCCGGCCTTCAACAGCATCGGGGTGTTGGCCGCCATCACCACCTGCGACCACGTCATCTCCTTGCCGTGGCGCATCGCCATGCCGTCGCGGATCATCGACCGCCAGGTCATCTGCGACATGTGCTTGAACTTGGCCGCATTGCGCACCGCCGCGGTGAGACCCCTTACCGGCGAACCGCTTTCCAGCCGCTCGACCAGGCCGGTGCGCAACACCCGGTGCGGCATGCCATCGACGCGTGTGGTGACCACCGTGCCGTCGAGCGCAGCGTCCAAATAGCGGCGCTTGACGGCTTCGGGCACGGTCGAGTCGGAGGTCAGCAGGAAACGGGTACCCATCGCCACGCCGGCGGCGCCGTAGCTCAACGCGGCCGCCAGACCGCGCCCGTCGAAGAACCCGCCAGCCGCGATCACCGGGATTCCGGTGCCCTGCACTGCATCCAGCACCGACGGCAGCAGGAGCGTGGTGGCGACGGGTCCGGTGTGTCCGCCGCCCTCGCCGCCCTGCACGATCATCGCGTCGGCGCCCCAGGCCGCGACCTTGCGTGCGTGTTTGGCGGCGCCGATCGACGGAATCACCACTGCGCCCGCGTCTTTGAGTCGGGCGATCAGCTCCTGCTTGGGCGCCAGCGCGAACGACGCCACCTTCACGCCCTCGCGGATCATCAGATCGACGCGGTCGCCGGCGTCGGCGGCGTCGGCGCGGATGTTCACGCCGAACGGTTTGTCGGTGGCGGCCTTGACCTTTCCGATGGCGGTCGCGAGCTCGTCCAGCGTCATGGTGGCCGAAGCCAAAATGCCCAGCCCCCCGGCGTTGGCGGTGGCGGCCACCAATCGGGCGCCGGCCACCCAGCCCATCCCGGTTTGCACCACCGGGTGCTCGACACCGACCAGCTCGGTCAGCGGCGTGCGCAACTTCATCAACGTATCTCTCTGTCGCGCAGGGACTTCGGGTCGATCACCTCGCGGATCAGGTGGAGCTCTTCGTCCGTCGGCAGCCTGGTCTCACCGGCCTCGTCGACGCCATGCAGGTCGAACGACGTGGCCTCGCGAACGTCATCGGGTGAAACCCCGGGATGCAGCGTCAGCGCGCGCATCGTGTGGTCCGGGCCGCCGAAGTCGAACACGCCGAGGTTGGACACGACCCGGTACGTGTTGGCGAAGCGGAAGGCCGGATTGTCCGCGTCCACCTTGTCCCAGCCGATGCCGCAGACAACGTCGACGGCCTCGCAGAACACCCGCTTCGAGTGGTTGCCCACCCAATAGCTGGTCGCGTGGTTGATCGCGTTGCCGGGTGCGCCCCGTAGGCCAAACATCTGCCTGGTCGGGTGTTGCAACGGGCCGAACGCCGAAATGTTCTGATTGCCAAAGCGGTCGACCTGATTCGCGCCCATCACTACGTGCCGTCGCCCCCAGGCCAGCGTCTCGAACACCCGGCCGAACGGCATCCAGCCCTCAATCCTCTTTGGGTCCCCGGCTTGCCCCAGGGCGGGGGTGTCCGCCAGCAGCTGCGCCTCGCCGTCGGTCAGCAAGATGTCGGGCGAAAAGGTCAACCGCGCCAGCCGCGCACCGACCGACGCCATGTTGGTCATAGGGCTGACCATGATTTCGCCGGCATCCCTGAATAATTCGGCGCAGGCGACTGCGCACACTTCGGCGCGGGTGCTGCTCACTTTTCAGGCCTCCTCTGCGAATGCGCGAACCGCCGCCTGGTAGTCGTCCTCGCTGCCCGACAGGTAGGTCTGGACGAACTTCCGCCAGCCCTCTTCGGTGGAGGCCGCCTCGGCGTAGTGCCGCTGAAACTTCTCGTCCCGGCCGTAATCCGGTGCCGCGGTGGTGAAGTGGGCGCCGCCGGGCGCCTCCACTACGGCGTCGACCATCATCCGGTTCACCAGCAGGGTCTGCGGGGGAACAGCCTTGACCAACTCCTCCGTGGAGACCACGCGCTCCACCGACAGGAAGCGCTTTTCGGCGGACATCAGGAACAGGTCGTCGAAGTAGGGATCGATCCCGGTGTAGGCCGCATTGCCTTGGCAGTCACCGAGATTCAGGTGCACAAAGGCCGCGTCCAGGCGTAGCGCCGGCATGGCGATCAGCGTCTCGTAGCCGCCCCCGGGTGCGGGGTAGGGGCTGGTCACGGTCTGCAGTTCGCCCTCCCAGAAGTCGGGGACCGAGCTGCCCAACCCGGCCCGAATCGGCAGGAACGGCAGGCGTTGCGCGGCGGCTTGCAGGCCACAACGCAGCATCCCCTCGTCCATTTCCCGGGCCTCGATGGCGCCGCTGGTGCGGGCCTTGGCGAACCACGGGTCGTAGAAGGGCGGGGAGTCCAGCGAGACGAAGCCGTAGTAGGCGCGCTTGACCTTGCCGGCCGAGCACAGCAAGCCGAGGTCGGGTCCGCCGTAGGTGACCACCGTGAGGTCGGTGACGTCGGTGCGCAGCATGGCCCGCACGAAGGCCATCGGTTTGCGCCGCGAGCCCCAGCCGCCGATGCCGATGGTCATGCCGCTGCGCAACTGCGCGACGGATTCATCCAGGCTGGTCCTTTTGTCGCTCATTCCTTCTTGCCCTTCGCCGTACCGGCGAACGCGTCGCGGTGCTCGTCGGCGACGCCGGCCAGATTGAGCTCGAACGTAAACCCTTGCTCCATGCGGTAACTCGAGTTGACCCGCTGCACATCGATGAGGTTGAGCGCCTCCTTGGCCGCGCGGATGACGCGGGTGTCCTTGGCGGCAATGTCTCGGGCCACCTTCAAAGCGGCCTCGTCCAGCTGGTCGCGCGGCACCACCTCGTGCACCGAACCGAAGTGGTGCAAGGTGGCGGCGTCGACGGTGGCGGCGGTGAAGAACAGCCGCCGCATCAGGTGCTGCGGCACCAGCCGGGAGAGGTGGGTGGCCGCGCCCAGGGCGCCGCGCTCCACCTCGGGCAGCCCGAACGTGGCGTCGTCGGAGGCCACGATGACGTCGGAGTTGCCGACCAGGCCGATGCCGCCGCCGACGCAAAACCCGTTCACCGCGGCAACGACCGGCACCGCGCACTCATAGACGGCGCGGAAGGCGGCGAAGCAACCGCGGTTGGCGTCGATCAGCGCGGCGAATCCCTCGGTGCGCTGCATCTCCTTGATGTCGACCCCGGCGTTGAAGCCACGGCCCTCGGCCCGCAGGATGACGACGTGAGTCTCGGGGTCCTGACCGGCGGCCGTGATGACGTCGGCCAGTTCGAACCAGCCGCGCGACGGGATGGCGTTGACCGGGGGAAAGTCGACGGTGACCGCGACGATGCCCGGTTCGGTGGTTTTGGATGTGATGGGCACGGTGCCACTTCCTTGTGGGGTAACTACCTAAGCAAGCACTTGCTTGGTACGCTAGCACAGTGACTCGCGCCGAAGCACCCGACGCCATCAACTTGGGGCTGGCCGGGCGGGTGGTTCTGGTCACCGGCGGGGTCCGGGGGGTGGGCGCCGGTATCAGTTCTGTCTTCGCCGCGCAGGGCGCGACTGTCATCACCTGCGCACGGCGTCCCGTCGAGGGCCTGCCCTATGAATTTCATTCGTGTGACATCCGCGACGACGACGCCGTCAAGGCGCTGATCGACTCCATCGTCGACGAACACGGCCGGCTCGACGTCGTGGTCAACAATGCGGGCGGTTCGCCGTACGTGCTGACCGCGGAGTCCAGCGCAAAGTTCAACCGAAAGATCATCGAGCTCAACCTCATTGGCGCGCTGTCGGTTTCGCAACACGCCAACGCTCAGATGCAAAACCAGGACCGCGGCGGGTCGATCATCAACATCTGCAGCCTGAGTGGTCGACGGCCGTCGCCCGGCACCGGCGCGTACGGTGCGGCCAAGGCGGGCTTGGAAAGCCTCACGCAGACACTGGCGGTGGAGTGGGGGCCGAAGGTCCGGGTGAATGCCTGCGTGGTCGGCATGGTGGAGACCGAGCAGTCCGAGCTTTTCTATGGTGACGCCGAGTCCATCGCCGCGATCTCAAAGAACGTGCCACTGGGCCGGCTGGCCAAGCCTGAGGACATCGGTTGGGCCACAGCGTTTCTGGCGTCGGACACCGCGTCCTACATCAGCGGCGCCTCGCTGGAGGTGCACGGCGGCGGTGAGCCGCCGCACTATCTGGCCACAACGAACGCCAGCGCGATCAAGTAGAGGAGACACGAACAATGGGAGTGGTTGACGGCCGCGTTGTCATCGTCACCGGAGCCGGCGGCGGCATCGGTCGCGCGCATGCGCTGGCCTTCGCGGCCGAAGGCGCCCGCGTGGTGGTCAACGACATCGGCGTGGGCCTCGACGGTTCACCGGCCGGCGGCGGCAGCGCCGCACAGGGCGTGGTCGACGAAATCACCGCGGCCGGTGGGGAAGCCGTCGCTAACGGATCCAACATCGCCGACTGGAACGAAGCCGCGGGCCTGATCCAGACCGCCGTCGACACCTTCGGTGGGCTGGACGTTCTGGTGAACAACGCCGGCATCGTGCGTGACCGGATGATGGCCAACACCAGCGAGGAAGAGTTCGACGCCGTCATCGCCGTCCATCTCAAAGGTCACTTCGCCACGATGCGGCACGCGGCCTCGTACTGGCGCGGGCTGTCCAAAGAGGGCAAAACCGTCAACGCGCGGATCGTCAACACCAGTTCGGGTGCCGGCCTGCAGGGCAGCGTCGGACAGGGTAACTACAGCGCCGCCAAGGCCGGCATCGCGGCACTTACGCTGGTTGGCGCCGCCGAAATGGGCCGCTACGGCGTCACCGTCAACGCCATCGCACCGTCGGCCCGCACCCGCATGACCGAGACCGTCTTCGCCGAGATGATGGCAACGCAGGACCAGGATTTCGACGCGATGGCACCGGAGAACATCTCACCGCTGGTGGTGTGGCTGGGCAGCACCGAATCCCGCGACGTCACGGGGAAGGTGTTCGAGGTCGAGGGCGGCAAGATCCGGATCGCCGAGGGTTGGGCGCACGGACCGCAAATCGACAAGGGCGCGAAGTGGGACCCCGCGGAACTGGGACCCGTCGTCGCCGATCTGCTCGCCAAGGCGCGCCCGGCGGCCCCTGTCTACGGCGCCTAACTCAGCTATTGGGCAACCGGGTCCGGAGCGCTCCAGGCGACCGAAGACGATCCCCAGTGGGTCAGTTCGGTTGCTTCTTCATTCGCATACAGATGACGCGGCGGCGTGGCGAACGTCGCGTAGGGGCGACAACGGATCACCACTCTGCCTTCGCGCTCGGCCATTTCCTTGACGAAGGGCCGTGCTTCGGCGCCTGGCTGCTGTCCGGACATGCGCCAGCCCACGGCCATCATGACGTCGACGATCAAGTCGTTGTCACGTTCGATCACCGCGTCGGCGTAGACCTGCAAGAACGAGAACGGCCAGCGCTCGTCCAGCACACACATGCTGACTTTCGGGTCCCGCGCCACGGCATTCGTCTTCGCACGTCCGGCCATGGTGGACACCAGCAATTGGTCGTCATCGGTCGGGACGTAATAGACGACCGACATGGCCGGCCCGTCCCGGCGGCGGCGGTAGCCGAACACACACGTTCGGTGTGTGCGGACGAATTCGCGGCGCTCCGAGGGGAGCATGTCGCGCTCGGCCGGTGGGAGGAAAGGCTCGGCGGCCGGCGGTAGGAGTCTCATTGGATTCCTCTCAGATCCGTTTGTACGTCGGCAATCCCGAATGAGATCGCTAAGCGGCAATCAGCTTGAGTGGCAGGGATTGGTGCCGGCGAATGATGTTGTTGATAGCCCATTTCGGTGGGCCGGTGACCTCGATGCGGTCGACGCGGTCGACGAGCGCGCACAGCATGGCGGCCGTCTCCAAGCGCGCCAGACCTTGGCCGGCGCAGGCGTGTGCACCCTGGCCGAAGCCGATCTGACGGCTGGCGTCGCGGCGAATGTCGAAGACGTCGGGTTGCTCCCACTCGTTTTCGTCTCGGTTGGCCGAGGCGTACATCACGAGCACCCGAGCGCCGAATGGCATTGTCGTGCCGAGGAGTTCAGTCGGTCGAGCTACCCAACGCGCGAATGCGCGCAAAGGTGGCTCGTACCGGACGACTTCATTGATCGCGTTCGTCATGAGGGCCGGCTCCGTTTTGAGGAGCCGCCATTGCTCGGGATGGTTGGCGAACAAATACAACGCGTTGGAGATGGCACTCATGGTGGTGTCTATCGACGGCGCGAGGTAGTCGACCATCAGCGGCGGGCATTCGCGGTGCGACAGCTTGCCTTCGTCGGCGGCAATCAGCAGCTCGTGTGCCATGCTGCCGTCCAGAACAGCGCGCTGGCGAACCACGCGACGCGCGAAGCTCAGCATTTGCAACGCTCGAGGCGTCGATTTGATCGCTTGCCAGTTCAGCGGACCGAGGACGTCGAAAGTGGCCCCACCCCATTCGATGAGGCGACCGCGATGGTTGCGCGGCCACCCGATGAGGTCGGGCACTACCGCGAGCGGCAGGGCGGCCGCGAGATCGCTGACGCCATCGACCTCACCCTTAGCGAGCGCGGCATCCACGACCGCGGCGGCGGTTGCGTCCACGCTCTCGCTGATCCCTCGCAACACGCGCGGTAACAGCCGGTGCGCCACCAGTTTTCGTCGCTGATCGTGTTCATCCCCGTCGCTGTTGAGCGTCGTGCCGCGGGATAAGCGATTGGTGATCGGGTTGAGTGAAACGCCCCTGCCGGAGAGAAATGTCTTGTCATCACGCAACGCTGCCTTGCACTCGGCGTAGCGAGGAAGCGCGTACGCCTTCTGCTTGCCCAGCCAGACCACCGGGCCGAGGTCGCGCAGCCGCTGGTAGTGCGGATAAGGATCGATGATGGCGTCGGTGGAGTAGATGTCGGGGTGGTATACCGGGACACCCGCCGGGGTGCGACGCATCGAATCTCCTCACAGCGCGTTGCCCGTCGGGGTGCGGCAACGGCACTTTCTGACGAAATCGTCACACACGGCGAGATCCTCAGTCAAGTCTTGGCTGAGGAAATCGTCAATACCTTAGGGGTCGCAGATGACGATCGGGATGACCCGATCCGTCCAGGACCGGTAGTCGTCGAACGACGGGTACATGGCGTCCAGCTTCGGCCAGTACTCCGCGCGCTCGGCCTCGGTGGCATCGCGGGCCTGCAGTTGCAGCACCTCGTCCTTGATCTGCACGGAGACTTTGGGATTGGCCTTGAGGTTGAGGTACCACAGCGGGTGCCTGTCGCTGCCGCCCTTTGACGCGACGAGTACTACCCGGTTCCCTTCGCGCAGGTAGAGCAGCGGGCTCACCCGGGGTTCACCCGTTTTGCGGCCGGTCGTGGTGAGCAGTGCGACTGGAGCGTTCTGGAAGGTGCCGCCGAATCTTCCGTTGCTGCGCCGGTAGATCCACGTGTTGCCTTTGGCCATGTACTTGATGATCAAGCCAACCCAAGGCGAATTCAGTGAGCTTGGTTTCGGTTTCGGCATCGCATTCCTAGCGCTGGATGAACGGATGAAAGCGGACGCTGATGTGCTGGATTTCGGCTCTGCCGCTCGGGGTTTCGGCGGGAATCACGAACGTCTCGTCGACCCGTGCGGCCAGCCGCCGAGCGCCGAACGCCGCCTTGGTCAGCACGGCGTAGACCGCGTGCACCCGGTCGCCGTCGATCTTGTACTCGGGCGGCGTCGTTTCCTTGAGCAATCGGTACTGAGCCCCGCGATTGAGGCTGCGGCGCAAGTGGTTTCCGGAGAATCCGTTCTTGACACCCTGCTCGATGCGGGTGCAGCCGGCGGCGAACGGAACGGAGTCGCCGTTATGGCTGACGAGCGCGTCGATGTAGGACTGCGCCGCGGCGATGCGGCTGGATTCCGAGACGATCAAGACGGGCTAGATGCGCTCGATAATGGTGCCGGTCGACAGGGCACCGCCCGCGCACATGGTGATCAGCGCGGTGCTCTGGTCGGTGCGCTCCAGCTCGTGCAGCGCGGTGGTGATCAGCCGGCTGCCGGTGCTGCCCACCGGGTGGCCCAGCGCGATGGCACCGCCGTTGACGTTCACCTTGTCCATGTCCGGATTGTGCACCCGGGCCCAGGACAGCACGACCGACGCGAATGCCTCGTTGATTTCGGTGATGTCGATGTCGCCCATCTTCATGCCGGCCTTCTCCAGCACCTTGGCCGTCGACTGCACCGGGCCGTCCAGGTGGTAGTAGGGCTCGGCGCCGACCAGCGCCTGGCTGATGATGCGGGCCCGCGGCCGCAATCCGAGCGCCTTGGCCTTGTCCTCGTCCATCCACAGCACGGCCGCGGCCCCGTCGGAAATCTGCGACGAGGTTCCCGCCGTGTGGATCCCACCCTCGATGACCGGCTTGAGCGAGCTCAGACCCGAGAGGGTGGTGTCGCGCAGGCCCTGGTCGCGGGAGATGGTGACGCGCTCAGACGTCGGTTGCTTGTTCTCGTCGAGCGCCGGCGCCTCGATCGGGGAGATCTCGCGGTCGAAGCGGCCCTCCTCCCACGCCTGCTTGGCCTTGGCCTGCGACTGGTAGCCGAATTTGTCGATGTCTTCTCGGGTGATGCCACGCCGCTTGGCAATCCGCTCGGCCGCGGTGAACTGGTCGGGCAGGTCGATGTCCCACGACGCGGGCCGCAGGATGCTGCGGTCGGGACCGGCGTTGGCGCCCAGCCCGACGCGGCTCATCGCCTCGATGCCGCAGGCGATGCCGATGTCGATGGCACCAGCCGCGATCAGACCCGCGACCAGGCCGTTGGCCTGCTGCCCGCTGCCGCACTGGCAGTCCACGGTCATGGCGCCAACGTGGTCCGGCAGCCCGGCGACGAGCCAGCTGACCCGGCTGATGTTGTTCGACTGCTCGCCGAACTGCGTCACGCAGCCGCCGATGACCTGTTCGACGTCGCCGGCGTCGATGCCGGCCTTTTCAACCAGTGCCTTCTGCACCGCACCAAGCAGCTCGGTGGCGTGCAGGCCCGACAGCCATCCGTTGCGTTTGCCGATGGGGCTGCGGGTGGCTTCGACGATTACCGGGTTACCCATTCCGTCAGGCTAGAACACGTTTCATTAGTCTGACAAGCGAGGATGGTGACCTGCCTTTTATCTGCGCAGGAGCCGTGTTTTACTGGCACTAGAACACGTTGCAATTGAGGAGCGCACACATCATGGCACCCCCCAACATTCCCGCCGACTTCGACTTTCTCGACCCTGACGTCAACCTCGCAGGGTTGCCCGTTGAGGAACTCGCCTGGCTGCGCAAGGCGGAGCCGATCCACTGGGTCGACATTCCGGGCGGCTCGGGTGGCTTCGAGGACGACGGATACTGGCTCGTCACCAAGCACGCCGACGTCAAGGAGGTGTCGAAGCGCAGCGACATCTTCTCGAGCTGGATGAACGGCGCTATCCCGACGTGGCCGCCGGAGATGAAGCGCGAGCAGGTCGAGCTGCAGCGCAGCGTCATGCTCAACATGGACGCACCCCACCACACCCGGCTGCGCAAGATCATCTCCCGCGGTTTCACTCCGCGGGCCATCGGACGGCTGGAAGCCGAGCTGGCCCAGCGCGCCCAGAACATCGCCAAGACCGCGGCGACCGAGGGTAGCGGCGACTTCGTCGAGCAGGTCTCGTGCGAGCTGCCGCTGCAAGCCATCGCGGGCCTACTCGGCGTTCCGCAGGAGGATCGCGACAAGCTCTTCCGCTGGTCCAACGAGATGACCGGTGGCACCGACCCCGAGTACGCCCACGTCGATCCCGCGCAGTCGTCCATGGAGCTGATCACGTACGCGATGGCCATGGCCGAGGAGCGGGGCAAGAACCCCACCGACGACATCGTCACCACGCTCATCCAGGCCGACATCGACGGCGAGAAGCTCTCCGACGACGAGTTCGGCTTCTTCGTGGTCATGCTCGCGGTGGCGGGCAACGAGACCACCCGGAACTCGATCACCCACGGCATGATCGCCATGGCGAACAACCTCGATCAATGGGAGCTCTTCAAGAAGGAGCGCCCATCGACCACCGCCGACGAGATCATCCGGTGGGCCACTCCGGTATCGGCCTTCCAGCGCACCGCCAACGAGGACACCGAGTTGGCCGGCGTGCAGATCAAGAAGGGTCAGCGGGTGGTGATGTCTTACCGGTCGGCCAATTTCGATGAAGAGGTCTTTGACGACCCGCACACCTTCAACATCCTGCGCGACCCGAATCCCCATGTCGGCTTCGGCGGCACCGGCGCCCACTACTGCATCGGCGCGAACCTGGCCCGTATGACCATCAACCTGATCTTCAACGCGGTCGCCGATCACATGCCGGACCTCAAGCCGATCGGTGAGCCCGAGCGACTGCGGTCGGGTTGGCTCAACGGGATCAAGCACTGGCAGGTCGACTACACCGGCTCCACACGGTGACGTCCTGATGGACTTCAATCTCACTGCGACGCAACAGGCCGTCGCCGATGTGGTGACGTCCGTTCTGGACCGGGATCTCAGCTGGGACGCGCTGGTCAGCGGAGGTGTGCCCGCACTGCCGGTTCCCGAGCGTCTGGGCGGCGACGGTGTCGGCTTGCCCGAGGTCGCCACGGTGCTGACCGAGGTGGGTCGCCACGGCGCTATCACGCCGGCGCTGGTCACGCTCGGTTTCGGCGTGGTGCCGCTGCTCGACCTGGCGTCCGATGAACAGCAGGACCGGTTCCTGGCCGGGGTCCCGAAGGGCGGCCTTCTGACGGCCGCGCTCAACGAGCCGGGCACCGCGCTGCCCGACCGGCCGTCAACCACGTTCGCCAACGGGCGGCTGTCGGGCACCAAGGTCGGCGTTGGCTATGCCGGACAAGCGGATTGGATGATCGTCACCGCGGACAGCGCGGTCGTCGTCGTATCGCCGACGGCCGACGGTGTGCAGCTTATCCAGACCCCGACATCCAGCGACGCCGATGAGTACACGGTGACGTTCGCTGACGTCGCGGTCGGTGACTCCGACGTGCTGGCGGGCGCGACGGCGCCCCGGGTCAACCAGTTGGCGCTGGCGGCAATCGGCGCCTACGCCGACGGATTGGTGGCCGGGGCGCTGCGCCTCACCGCCGACTACGTCGCCAATCGCAAGCAGTTCGGCAAGCCGCTGTCGACGTTCCAGACGGTGGCCGCCCAGCTCGCCGAGGTCTACATCGCCTCGCGCACAATCGATTTAGCGGCGAAGTCGGTCGTGTGGCGACTCTCCGAAGGACGGGATGCGGACGACGACCTCGATGTCCTGGGGTACTGGGTCACCTCGCAGGCGCCCCCGGTGATGCAGCTCTGCCACCACCTGCACGGCGGCATGGGAATGGACATCACCTATCCGATGCATCGGTACTACTCCACAATCAAAGACCTGACCCGGCTGCTGGGCGGGCCTTCTCATCGTCTCGACCTGGTGGGAGCGCAATGTTCATAGACCTGACTCCGGAGCAGCGTCAGCTGCAAGCGGAACTACGGGAATACTTTTCGAACCTCATCTCCTCCGACGAGATGAAGGCGATGGAGCAGGACCGTCACAACGAGGCCTATCGTGCGGTGATCCGGCGGATGGGCCGGGACGGCAAGCTTGGGGTGGGATGGCCAAAGGAGTTCGGCGGCTTGGGTTTCGGCCCGATCGAACAGTCGATCTTCGTCAACGAGGCGCACCGAGCCGATGTGCCGCTGCCCGCGGTGACGTTGCAGACGGTGGGTCCCGTCCTACAGCAGTTCGGTAGCGATGCGCAGAAGAAGAAGTTCCTGCCGGCGATCCTGGCCGGTGAGGTGCACTTCGCGATCGGCTACACCGAGCCCGAGGCGGGAACCGACCTGGCCTCCCTGCGGACCACCGCCGTGCGTCAGGGTGACGAGTACATCGTCAACGGGCAGAAGATCTTCACCACCGGCGCCCACGACGCGGACTACATCTGGCTGGCGTGCCGCACAGATCCGGAAGCCGTGAAGCACAAAGGCATTTCGATCCTGATCGTGGACACCAAGGATCCCGGTTATTCCTGGACGCCGATCATCCTGTCCGACGGCGCCCACCACACCAACGCCACGTACTACAACGACGTGCGCGTGCCAGCGGACATGCTGGTCGGCGAGGAGAACGGCGGCTGGCGGCTGATCACCACCCAGCTCAACAACGAACGGGTCATGCTGGGCCCCGCGGGCCGTACGGCCGGCATCTACGACCGGGTGCACGCCTGGGCGTCCAAGCCCGGCGCTGACGGGGTCACGCCGATCGACCACGCCGACGTCAAGCGGGCGCTCGGTGAGATCCACGCGATGTGGCGAATCAACGAGCTGCTGAACTGGCAGGTGGCCGCCGCGGGCGAGGACATCAACGTAGCCGACGCCGCTTCGACGAAAGTCTTTGGTACGGAGCGTATTCAATACATCGGTCGGCTCGCCGAGGAGATCGTCGGCAAGTACGGCAACCCGGCCGAGCCGGAGACCGCCGAGCTGCTCAACTGGCTGGACTCGCAGACCAAGCGGAACCTGGTGATCACCTTCGGTGGAGGCGTGAACGAAGTGATGCGGGAAATGATCGCGGCCGCCGGCCTCAAGGTGCCGAGGGTGCCCAGGTGACCGACATCCAGGAAGCGATCGCGGAGATCAAGGCGGCCGGGGGCCCGAAGCCGCGCGCCGGCCGCGATCCGGTGAACCAGCCGATGATCAACAACTGGGTGGAGGCCATCGGGGACGGCAACCCGATCTACGTCGACGAGGCCGCCGCCCGCGCCGTCGGACACCCGGGAATTGTGGCCCCGCCGGCCATGATTCAGGTGTGGACCATGTTCGGCCTGAGCGGGGAACGGCCGAAGGACGACCCGATGGGCCCCATCATGCAGTTGTTCGACGAAGCCGGCTACATCGGCGTCGTCGCCACGAACTGCGAGCAGACCTATCACCGTTACCTGCAACCCGGCGAGCACGTCAGCATCACCTCGGAGATGGGCGACGTAGTCGGGCCCAAGCAGACCGGTTTGGGTGAGGGTTATTTCATCAACCAGCACATCATCTGGCGGGTCGGGGACGAGGATGTCGCCGAGATGAACTGGCGCATCCTGAAATTCAGGCCGCGCGAGGCCGCTGAGCAGGCTTCGTCGGTGCCCGACGACCTCGACCCTGATGCCATGATGCGCCCCTCGTCGTCGCGCGACACGGTGTTCTTCTGGGAGGGCGTCAAGGCGCACGAGCTGCGGATCCAGCGGCGGCCGGACGGCAGCCTGCAGCATCCGCCGGTGCCCGCCGTGTGGCAGGACAAGGCCGCCCCGATCGACTACGTGGTGGCCAGCGGTAAGGGCACGGTCTTCAGTTTCGTTGTGCACCACGCACCGAAGGTGCCCGGGCGCACGCTGCCTTTCGTGATCGCGCTGGTCGAACTCGAGGAGGGCGTGCGGATGCTCGGCGAGCTGCGCGGGGCGGACCCGGGCTCGGTGGCGATCGGGATGCCGGTGCGCGCAACCTATATCGACTTCCCGGCGGGCGACACCGGCCCCGAGTGGACCCTGTACGCATGGGAGCCAGACGCATGAGCGCCCCGGCCATCGCAGTGGGCACCGTACTGCCGGAGCTGAAGCTGCACGGTGATCCCACGTTCATCATCTCGACGGCCCTGGCCACGCGGGACTTTCAGGACGTACACCACGACCGCGATCTGGCGCAGGCCAAGGGGTCGAAGGACATCTTCGTGAACATCCTGACCGACACCGGGCTGGTGCAGCGCTACGTCACCGACTGGGCGGGTCCGTCGGCGCTGATCAAGTCCATCGGGCTGCGGCTCGGGGTGCCGTGGTACGCCTACGACACGGTGACCTTCTCCGGTGAGGTGACCGCCGTGGACGACGGCCTGATCACGGTTAAGGTGTTCGGGCGCAACAGCCTTGGTGACCACGTCATCGCGACCGTGACCCTGCGGATGGGGGACTCCTGATGTTGTCGGGCAAAGCCGCGATCGTCGGCATCGGCGCCACCGACTTCTCGAAGGATTCCGGTCGCAGCGAGCTGCGGTTGGCGGCCGAGGCGGTGCTGGATGCGTTAGGCGACGCGGGTCTTTCGCCGTCCGATGTTGATGGGCTGACCACCTTCACGATGGACACCAACAACGAGACTGCGGTCGCGCGGGCGGTGGGCATCGGTGATCTGAAGTTCTTCTCGCAGATCGGATATGGCGGCGGCGCCGCCTGCGCGACCGTCCAGCAGGCGGCGATGGCCGTCGCCACCGGAGTGGCGGACGTCGTGGTGGCGTATCGGGCGTTCAACGAGCGCTCGGGCATGCGGTTCGGCCAGGTGCAGACTCGGCTCGTGGGAGATGCCCGTGCACGGGCAGATTCGACCGCTGCGGACAACTCGTTCTCCTACCCGCATGGCCTCTCGACGCCGGCCGCGCAGGTCGCCATGATCGCCCAGCGCTACATGCACCTGTCCGGCGCGAACAGCCGCGACTTCGGCGCCATCTCGGTGGCCGACCGTAAGCACGCCGCCAAGAATCCAAAGGCGTACTTCTACGAAAAGCCGATCACCATTGAGGACCACCAGAATTCGCGGTGGATCGCCGAGCCGCTGCGGCTGCTGGACTGCTGCCAGGAGACCGACGGCGCGGTCGCGATCGTGGTGGCTTCGCCCGAGCGCGCGCGGGACCTCAAGCAGCGGCCGGCCGTCATCGAGGCGGCATCGCAGGGCTCGAGTCCGGACCAGTACACGATGGTCAGCTACTACCGACCGGAACTGGGCCTACCCGAGATGGGTGTGGTGGGCCAGCAGCTTTGGCAGCAATCCGGCCTGAAGCCGTCCGACATTCAGACCGCCATCTTGTACGACCACTTCACGCCCTTCACGCTGATCCAGTTGGAAGAGTTGGGATTCTGCGGCAAGGGCGAGGCCAAGGACTTCATCGCCGACGGCGCGATTGAAATTGGTGGCCGGCTTCCCATCAACACGCATGGCGGTCAGCTCGGTGAGGCCTACATCCACGGCATGAACGGTATCGCCGAGGGTGTGCGGCAATTGCGCGGCACCTCGGTGAACCCGGTACCCGACGTCGAACACGTCCTCGTCACCGCGGGAACCGGCGTCCCCACGTCGGGCCTGATCCTGGGCTAGGGCTTCGCCCTTCGTTTCCTTCCCGCCGAGTGTGAAGTTGGCTTCACGCTCGCGGCCGAGTGTGAAACTAACTTCACGCTCGACGACTGAAGTGACGCCCCGCGTGACTCGTGCGACGCTGCCGTCGTGGGTGAGCCTTTCCTTGGCAGTGAGGCCGTTGCTCGAGGAGCATTGACCCGAGGTCAGCTAAGCACTGGCTATACCCGGCTCTTCCGAGATGTGTACGTCAGTCGGGATTCAGACGTTACCGCCGCGCTACGCGCGAGGGCCGGATGGTTGTGGACTGGGCGACAGGGCGTGGTCGCCGGGTTCTCCGCGGCGGCACTGCACGGGAGCAAATGGGTCGATGGGGCGACGGTCGTGGATCTCATTCACGACAACCGCCACCGTCAGGCTGGGATCAGAGCTCATGGAGACCGTATCGACGAAGACGAAATTGTCGTCTTAGGGGGGATCGCGGTGACTTCGGCGGCCAGGACGGCTCTGGACCTCGGTTGTTGGTATTCGACCACGGCGGCGGTTGCCGGCATCGACGCGTTGGCTCGCGCAACGCGAATCAAAACGGCCGATGTCGAGCTGCTCGCGGACCGGTACTCGGGCCGTCGAGGCATCGTACAGGCAAGGGAGGCAATAGCTCTCTTCGACAGTGGGGCGCAGTCTCCGAAGGAGTCTTGGCTGCGCGTTGTGCTAGTCCAGGCCGGATTACCGCCACCTGTGACGCAGATCCCGGTCACAGATGACTTCGGGGACCTGGTGGCTTATCTCGACATGGGCTGGGAGGAAATAAAAGTTGCGGTCGAGTATGACGGTGAGCAACACCGCAGCGATCGTCGGCAATACACCTGGGACGTCCGGCGACTGGAAACGCTCGAGCGGCTTGGGTGGATCGTCATCCGGGTGCTGGCAGGGGACCGGCCAGCCGAAATTATCCGCCGAGTGCGCGCGGCTCGTGCCCGTCGAGTGTGAACGTAGTTTCACGCTCGAAGCCGAACGTGCAACTAACTTCACGTTCGGTGGAAAAGAAACTTACGCCGGCACCAGCTCTACGCCGCTCAAAACCACGGCGTTGTCGCGGGCAGGGGCGACGACGCTGGCCAGCAGCCGCCCGTCCTCCTTCCAGATGCCGACATTGAGCGTCTCGCCGGGGAACGCCACACCGGCGAAGCGTGCGCCGTAGGCGGCCACAGCGCCGGCGTCGCCGTCCAGCAGCGTGTCGACGATGGCCTTGCACGTCATGCCGTACGTGCACAGGCCGTGCAGGATCGGCTGCGAAAAGCCAGCTGCCGCAGCGAATTCCGGGTCGGAGTGCAGCGGGTTACGGTCCCCGCAGAGCCGGTACAGCAGCGCTTGCTGCGGCAGGATCGGCACCGCCACCTCGACATCGGGCGCCCGGTCCGGCGCCGCGTCCGACGTGGACGGCCCGCGCTCGCCGCCGAATCCGCCTTCGCCACGGGCGAAAATGGACCGCCGCTGGGTCCACAGCAGCGTGCCGTCGGGCGCGCTGACCGTCGTCTCACTCCAGATCACCGCGGCCTTGCCCTTGTCCCAGATGTCCGTGAACCGGGTGACGGCGCGAGCAGATCCCGAGGGCGGCAGCGGCCCGGGCACCTCCACCCGCTCGCTGGCGTGCAGCACCTTGCCCAGCTCGATGTCGATGCCGGGGAATTGCACGGTCTGCGGCTTGGTCATGTGAAAGGACGCCGCCACGTTGCCGAACGTCGGCAGGACCTGCGGTGTGTCGTCAACGAGATAGCGCAGTTCGCGCGGGTCCATCGGATCCTTACCGGCCCCCAACGCCAAGTGGTAGAGCTGCACATCGCTGCTTGTCCAAGCGAATTCGATGGGGTCCAGCTCGGCGGCCAGCGCGACGTCTACATCGATAGGCATATCAGTTTTCCCCCGCGATGTGCAGTGCGGCCAAGTAACCGAAGGTCATCGCCGGGCCAATCGTGCCGCCCGGACCCGGGTAGGTGTGACCCATCACCGGGGCACTGACATTGCCGGCGGCGTACAGGCCTTCGATGATCGAACCGTCGTCGCGCAGCGCACGGCCGTGGACGTCGGTGCGGACGCCGCCCTTCGTGCCCAGATCTCCTGGCACCATCTTGGCGGCGTAGTACGGCGCGTGGGTGAGCTCGCCGAGGTTGGGGTTGGGCTTGTTGGTCGGGTCGCCGTAGTAGCGGTCGTACGCGCTCTCGCCGCGGTGGTAATCCTCGTCGACACCAGACCGGGCGAAGCCGTTGAAGCGCTGCACGGTAGCCAGAAACTCGGCCGCCGGAAGGCCTGCCTTTTGGGCGAGCTCCTCGAGCGTGTCCGCCTGGATGATGACCCCGGACTCTAGCCACTTGCGGGGAATGCGTTGTCCCGGCTGCAATCCCGCGAAGATATAGCGGTCGCGGTATTGCTGGTCGAACACCAGCCACGCCGGAATGTTCTCGCCCGGCCCCGACCCCTGGCCGAATTCGCCACCGTACATGTGGTGGCAGGCCTCGACGTAGGGCATCGACTCGTTCATGAACCGCTTGCCCGACATGTTCACGATGATCGATCCCGGCGAATTGCGTTCCGACAACGCGAACCACGGTGCGCCCACCAGCGGGACCGTCGGGCCCCACCAGGCGTCTTCCATCAGTTCCAGTGCGGCACCCAGCTTTTCGGCGGCCACAATGCCGTCGCCGGTATTGGCCTTGGCGCCCACGGTCCACTCCGTGGTGATCGGTGCGCGCTGGTACTTCACCCGCATCTGTTCGTTGTGCTCGAAGCCGCCGGAGGCGAGGATCACGGCACGTCGGGCCCGGATGAGGCGCGGCTCCGATGATTCGGATGCGCCACTATCGCGGACGTAGACCCCGCGCACCACGCCGTCCTCGACGTACAGGTCGGTCAGCGCGGTGTTGAGCAACACCGGGACGCCCGCCCGCTGGAGCCCGATCCGCAGCGGGCCGATCAACGCCCGGCCCATGCCGACGAGGTTCTTACCGGTCGCCTTCGCCCACATGGTGCGGGCGCCGACCTTCAGGCTGCGCAGCACGCCCCGGGGGTGTCGCTTGAGCTGGTTCAGCCGCACGTAGTCCTGTTGCATCACAACCACGTTGAGCGGCACCTTGCCGTATGCCGGCTCCAGCCCGGCCTCGTCGGGTCCGAGCTTGCGGGCGTCGAACGGCTTCGGCTCGATCGAGCGGCCTTCCGCGCGACCGCCCGGCGCCTCCGGGTAATAGTCGGAGTAGCGCGGAACCCAGCACATCTTCAGCGGCGTGTGCTTCAGCACGAACGACAGCATCTCGGGTCCGCGGTCGAGGTAGGTGTCGATGCGCTCCGGCTCGACGACGTTGCCGACGATCCCGTGCAGGTAGGTCCGGGCCGCCTCGGGATTGTCGCGGACGCCGTCGCGCTTGAGCACCTCGTTGTTGGGGATCCACACGCCACCACCAGAGCGGGCGGTGGAGCCGCCAAAGTGCGCAGCCTTCTCGATGACTACTGTGGATAGGCCCCGGTGAGCGGCGGTAAGGGCAGCCACCATGCCGGCTCCGCCGCTTCCGACCACGACGACGTCGAGCTCCTGTGCTGTCATGTAGAACACGTTATAGAATTGCCCAGGCCGGGCGCTACTGGGCCGGTCACACGGACGAGGGGACTTCTGCAGATGCTCAGTGTTGCGATGCGAGACGAGCTTGCTGCCGACTTGGCGCAGGCTGAGCGGAGCCGCGAGCCGATCGCGCCGCTGACTGCCGCCTACCCCGACATCGACGTCGTCGACGCCTACGAAATCCAGCTGATCAACATCCGTCAGCGGGTCGCCGAGGGAGCCCGGGTGCTGGGCCACAAGGTGGGCCTGTCGTCGAAGGCGATCCAGCAGATGATGGGGGTCGACGAGCCGGACTACGGGCATTTGCTGGACGAGATGGAATTGTCCGAGGACACGCCGGTCAAGGCGAACCGCTACCTGTGGCCGAGGGTCGAGGTCGAGGTCGGTTTCATCCTGAACGCCGACCTGCCGGGAGCCAGCTGCACCGAGGATGACGTGCTGGCGGCCACCGAGGCGCTGGTCCCCTCGATCGAGTTGATCGATACCAGGATCACCGACTGGAAGATCGAGTTGTGCGACACCATCGCCGACAACGCCTCGTCCGCGGGCTTCGTTCTCGGCAAGGCGCGCGTCTCGCCGCGCGACGTCGACTTGAAGGGCATCGACGCCGTGTTGCGCTGCAACGGCGAGGTGGTCGCGGAGGGCCGCACCGACGCGGTGCTGGGCAACCCGGTCACCGCGGTGGCTTGGCTGGCCCGCAAGGTGGAGGGCTTCGGCGTGCGGCTGCGCAAAGGCGACCTGGTGCTTCCCGGATCGTGCACGCGAGCGATCGACGCGCACGCCGGCGACCAGTTTGTGGCCGACTTCACGGGCCTGGGTTCCGTTCAGTTGTCGTTCGAATAGTCTCGAATTAAATCGTCGGACTTAAATATCGAGAGCTTCGCAAAGGAGCGTCATGCCGACTAAGGCGAATGTGGCCATTGTCGGGTCGGGAAACATCAGCACCGACCTGCTCTACAAACTGCTGCGGTCGGACTGGCTGGAGCCGCGCTGGATGGTGGGCATCGACCCGGAAAGCGAAGGCCTGGCGCGGGCCCGCAAGCTGGGCCTGGAGACCACGCACGAAGGGGTGGACTGGCTGCTTGCCCAGTCCGAGAAGCCCGACCTGGTGTTCGAGGCGACCAGCGCCTACGTGCACCGGGAGGCGGCGCCGAAGTATGAGGCCGCGGGAATCCGGGCGATCGACCTGACGCCGGCCGCGGTGGGCCCCGCGGTCATCCCGCCGGCCAACCTCCGCCAACATCTGGATGCTCCGAACGTCAACATGATCACCTGCGGGGGACAGGCGACCATTCCGATCGTGTACGCGGTCAGTCGCGCGTTGGTCGACCACGGCGGCGTGCCGTACGCCGAGATCGTGGCGTCGGTGGCGTCGGTCTCCGCGGGGCCGGGCACCCGGGCCAACATCGACGAGTTCACCAAGACCACCAGCAAGGGTGTGGAGACGATCGGCGGAGCCAAGCGCGGCAAGGCGATCATCATCCTCAATCCCGCCGACCCGCCGATGATCATGCGCGACACCATCTTCTGCGCCATCCCCGAAGGCGCCGACCGGGACGCGATCGCCAAATCCATCCACGATGTCGTGGCCGAGGTGCAGACCTACGTGCCAGGGTATCGGCTGCTCAACGAGCCGCAGTTCGACGAGCCGTCGATGAACTCCGGTGGCCAGGCGGTCGTCACGACGTTCGTCGAGGTCGAGGGCGCCGGCGATTACCTGCCCCCGTATGCGGGCAACCTGGACATCATGACCGCCGCGGCCACCAAGGTCGGCGAGGAGATCGCCAAGGAGTCCCTATCCGCAACGGCGCCGGGAGCGCAGGCATGAGTACCGACATTTTCTTCAACCCGATCTGGGACGTGCGGTTGACCGACACGTCGCTGCGCGACGGCTCCCACCACAAGCGCCACCAATTCACCAAAGAAGAGGTGGGGGCCATCGTGGCGGCCCTGGACACCGCGGGTGTGCCGGTCATCGAGGTCACCCACGGCGACGGGCTGGGCGGGTCGAGCTTCAATTACGGGTTCTCCAAGACGCCCGAGCAGGAGCTGATCAAGCTGGCTGCCGAGACGGCCAAGGAAGCCAAGATCGCCTTTTTGATGCTGCCCGGCGTGGGCACGAAGGAGGACATCAAGGAAGCCCAGAACAACGGCGGCTCGATCTGCCGGATCGCCACCCACTGCACCGAGGCCGACGTGTCGATTCAGCACTTCGGCCTGGCCCGCGAGCTGGGGCTGGAAACCGTCGGGTTCCTGATGATGAGCCACACGATCCCGCCGGAGAAGCTGGCCGCCCAGGCCCGCATCATGGCCGACGCCGGCTGCCAGTGCGTCTACGTGGTCGACTCGGCCGGGGCGCTGGTTCTCGAGGGGGTGCGCGACCGCGTCGCGGCGCTGGTCGCCGAACTCGGTGACGACGCCCAGGTCGGCTTCCACGGCCACGAGAACCTCGGGCTCGGCGTGGCGAACTCGGTTGAGGCCGTGCGGGCCGGCGCCAAGCAGATCGACGGCTCGTGCCGCCGGTTCGGCGCCGGCGCGGGCAACGCGCCCGTCGAGGCGCTCATTGGGGTGTTCGACAAGATCGGCGTCAAGACCGGGATCGACTTCTTCGACATCGCCGACGCCGCCGAAGAGGTGGTCGCCCCGGCCATGCCCGCCGAGTGCCTGCTGGACCGCAACGCGCTGATCATGGGCTACTCCGGGGTGTACTCGAGCTTCCTCAAGCACGCCATCCGCCAGTCCGAGCGCTATGGCGTGCCCGCCCACCAGCTGCTGCACCGTGCGGGCCAGCGCAAGCTCATTGGCGGCCAGGAAGACCAACTCATCGACATCGCGCTGGAAATCAAGCGCGAACAAGAGAGCGGTGCCGCGACCTCGCGCTGACAGTTTCTCCCTGAGCGACGGCAACGCACAGGCTACGCAAAGCTGCCGCGAGTACGCTGGCGCGCATGAGCACATCCAACACAGTCGGCGCTCGCCGCCGTGGGCTGTACGGCCTGCTCGCCGGGGGGCTGATGACCGCTACCGCCGCCGCGGTGATCGCCGTGCCACTGGCGGGCACAGTCAACGCGGCTCCCCAGTGCAATCAGACCGTCGGTAATTCCATCGACTCGTACCTGAAGCAGCATCCCCAGCTCCATCAGCAGTTGCAGGCCAAGTCTGAGGCGGAGGGCGGCAACGGCAACGTCATGGACTACCTGAATCGGCATCCCGACGTGCGGCAGCATCTGATCGACCTGTCGCAGCAGTGCGCACCCTAGCGAGTCGGCCTCGTCTTTGAACGTGCGGCCGACGCGCGGGAACGTTCGCCATTGACGAAAAAGTAGAACACGTTCTAGCGTCTAGGCGTGTCCGAAGATTCTTTTTCACGCCCGCTCACCGCCGCGATCGCCGAAGCCGAGAAACTGGTCGTCGATGCGCCCTTCATCGAGACCGAGGCAGACCTGCTCGAAGGGCTGCAGTACCTGGCGGGCTGCGTCTCGGCCTGCGTACACCTGGCCTTCGACTACGACCGGGACCACCCGTTCCTGCAGTCGGGCACCGGCCCGTTCACCAAGATGGGTCTGGACAATCCCGACACCCTCTACTTCGGGACCCGGGTGCGCGCCAATCATGACTACGTCGTCACGGGCCGGCGCGGCACTACGACTGACCTGAGCTTCCAGCTGCTCGGTGGTGAATACACCGACGACAACGTGCCGGCCAGCCAGGCTGCATTCGACGACCGCGAGCTCGAGATCGCGGCCGACGGCAGCTTCGAGTGGCGGGTGCGGCCCACCAGCAATGGGCAGCTGGTCATCCGCGAGGTCTACGGCGACTGGTCGGCACAGCGCGGGACGCTGGCCATTTCCCGGCTGGACACCGCGGGCACCGCCCCGCCGCCGCTGACCCGCGAAACCATCGAAAAGCGTTATGTCACAGCCGGAAAGCAGCTCGTCAACCGGGTGAAGACCTGGCTGCAATTTCCGCAGTGGTTTTATCTCGACCTTCCGGTCAACACGATGGTCGCGCCCCGGCTGACGCCGGGCGGCTTGGCGACGCAGTATTCGTCGGTGGGCCACTACGACCTGCGGCCCGATCAGGCCCTGGTGATCACCATCCCGGTCTCCGACGCGCCCTATCTCGGCTTCCAGCTGGGCAGCCTGTGGTACATCTCGCTGGACTACATCAACCATCAGACGTCGCTGAACAACACTCAGGCGCAAGCGGATCCGGATGGAAAGGTGCGCATCGTCGTGTCCGACCAGAACCCGGGCGTGACCAACTGGGTGGAGACGCTGAACCATCGGCGGGGCTTTTTGCAGTTCCGTTGGCAGCGGGTGTCCCGTCAGCTCACCGAGGCCGACGGCCCGACCGTGGAATTGGTCGACTTCGACGCCGTACCGGCCACGTTGCCGTACTTCGAGCACAACAAGATCTCCGACGACGAATGGCGCGCGCGAATAGCGCTGCGTCAACAACAAATTGCGGCCAGGATGCTGGGGTGACGATGTCAGGATTGCTCAAGGACAAGGTCGTCGTCATCAGTGGCGTCGGACCGGGGCTCGGTACCACCCTGGCGAACCGGTGTTCCCAGGACGGCGCAGACCTGGTGTTGGCGGCGCGGACCGTGGAGCGGCTGGAAAGCGTCGCCAAGCAGATCAATGACACCGGGAACAAGGCGTTGGCGGTGCGTGCCGACATCACCGACGACGACGAGGTCAACTATCTCGTCGAGACCACTATGGCGACCTACGGTAAGGTCGACGTGCTGATCAACAACGCGTTCCGGGTGCCGTCCATGAAGCCGTTGGCCGGCACCAGCTTTCAGCACATCCGTGACGCGATCGAGCTCAGCGCGCTCGGCGCGTTGCGGCTCATCCAAGCTTTCACGCCCGCGCTGGAGTCCTCACACGGATCGATCGTCAACGTCAACTCCATGGTGCTACGGCACTCCCAAGCCAAATACGGCGCCTACAAGATGGCCAAGTCGGCGCTGCTGTCCATGTCGCAATCCCTGGCCACCGAGCTGGGTGAAAAGGGGATCCGCGTCAATTCCGTTGCCCCCGGCTATATCTGGGGTGAAACATTGCAGGCTTATTTCGAGCACCAGGCCGGCAAGTACGGCACCACGGCGGACCAGATCTACGCGGCCACCGCGGCGAACTCCGACCTGAAGCGCCTGCCGACCGAAGACGAAGTCGCCTCGGCGATCCTTTTCCTGGCCAGCGATCTGTCCAGCGGCATCACCGGGCAGACCCTGGACGTCAACTGCGGGGAGTACCACAACTGATGACCGATCGCACCGATATCGGCACCGTCGACGAACTGCACGCGTCGGCCACCAAGCTGACCGGCCTCGACGACTTCGGCGCCGACGACGACAACTATCTCGAAGCGCTGGAGGTCCTGCTGGACTCCTACCGGCGCGAAGCCGGCCTAACCGTGTTGGGCAGCAAGATGAATCGGTTCTTCTTACGCGGCGCGCTGGTGGCCAGGTTGCTTTCCGAGGCTTCGTGGAAGCAGTATCCGCAGCACGCCGACGTGGTGATCGAACGCCCGATCTTCGTCACCGGCCTGGTGCGCACCGGCACCACCGCGCTGCACCGCCTGCTCGGCGCCGACCCCGCTCATCAGGGCCTGCACATGTGGCTGGCCGAATTCCCACAGCCGCGTCCACCGCGCGAAACCTGGGATTCGCACCCGCTTTACCGCCAACTCGACGCGCAATTCAACCAGCACCATCGCGACAACCCCGGCTACACCGGCCTGCATTTCATGGCCGCATACGAACTGGAGGAGTGCTGGCAGCTGCTTCGGCAATCGCTGCATTCGGTTTCCTACGAGACGTTGGCGCACGTGCCCACCTACGCGCAGTGGCTGTCAGAGCAGGACTGGACGCCGTCCTACCAGCGGCACCGCAAGAACCTCCAGCTGATCGGACTGAACGACGCCGAAAAGCGTTGGGTGCTGAAAAATCCCAGCCATCTGTTTGCGTTGGACGCCTTGATGGCGACCTATCCCGACGCGCTGGTGATTCAGACGCATCGGCCGGTCGAGACGATCATGGCTTCGATGTGCTCGCTTGCCCAGCACACCGCGGAGGGATGGTCGACATCGTTCGACGGAGCTCAAATCGGGGCTGACGCAATGGATACCTGGTCGCGTGGACTGGAGCGCTTCAACACCGCCCGCGCCAAGTACTCGCCGGCACAGTTCTATGACGTTGACTACAAGGAACTGATCGCCGATCCGATCGGCACGGTGGCCGACATCTACCGGCACTTCGGTTTGTCGCTGACCGAGGAGGCGCGGGCGGCGATGGAAAAGGCGCACGCGGACAGCCAGTCCGGCGAGCGGGCGCCGAAACACCGCTACTCGCTGGCCGATTACGGGCTGACCGTCGAAACCGTCAAGGAGCGGTTCGCCGGGCTGTAGATCAGTCGCCGATCATGCGCGGCCCTAACCACACACCGTCTGCAGGCCCGATGGCGCCGGCCCGCTCGCGCGCCGAGGCAAGGTCCGGCGATGCCGCGAACTGTCTTGCGGCACCGACATTGTCCATATCCATGACCACTATGACGGTGCTGGAGTCGTCGGCGTCGATGTAGGTTCCCGTCACCACGAGGCCATGGCGGCGCCGAATTGCGTCGAGTTTCGGATCGCGAAACACAGCGTTCCATCGGTCGACGCTGGCGACTCGCTGTTTGACAAGCATGATTCCGGCCATGGCAGCCTCCGCTCTCTCCGTTATGTCTACACACGTAGACATAACGCCCAGCCTAGCGGTGCCGCGGCAGTTATGTCTACAGTTGTAGACCGAGGGAAGGAGTGACATGAACACCGTGACGCCCCGGCGCCGCGACGCGGGCGCTACCCGCAACCGCCTGCTCGAAGCCGCTCGCGAGCTCTTTCTGGCCAGGGGATATAGCGCCATCGGTCTACGCGAGGTGGCGGCGAAGGCCGGTGTGGACGTCACTTTGGTTCGCCGCTATTTCGGTTCTAAGGAGCGCCTTTTCGCGGAAGCAACGGACGTTTCGGAGAATGTAGAGGAGATCCTGGGCGCCTCCGACGAGGCGCTGGCGGAGCTGTTGATTGCCCGCGTCCTGCACGCCCGCCGCGACGTCGATGCGCCGTTGTTTGCGCTCTTGCGGTCCAGCGGCGACCCCTCGGTGGTGGCGCGCCTCAATGCCCAGCTCGACAAGGGCCTTACGCGCAACCTGGCGAAGCGGATAACCGCGGATCGGCCCCGGATTCGCGCGGACATGGTCACGGCCCTGCTGTTGGGCATTGGCGTGCAGCGCGTCCTATTGGAGAAGAACCCGATGGCCAGCGCTCGCGACGGCGACATCGCAACGGTATTCCTCGAGGCGTTCGAGGCGATCACCAAACTGCGCCAAGGGCAGTGATTCAGTCAGCGTCCGGATCGGCCGGCTCGCCTAGATAGCCCTCCGCGACGGCGTGCTCGATGCTGTCGCTCAGTTTGGGGCACGACCGGGTGCGTGCGGTATCGCCACCGGAACTACGCACCTCGGCGAAGTGCGCGCAGCGCTGCCAGGCTTCGGTGTTCCATTGAACGGCGGTGTGGCCCGGGCCCAGCCTTCGGACGGTGACCGTGACGTGACAGAACCGGCAGTCCACCGGAAGCAGCCCCGAACTGAGGTAGCGTTCTCGGTCGGCGCGGCTGGCCTCGGCGACGGCGGCGGCGCGCTGCGGATCGTTGGCGAAATCCCTTGACTTCGACCAAGATCCGCCATTGCTTTCGGAACTGACCGGTCGCTCGTCGTGATCGTGGTGATCGCCGTGCAGCAACAACATCGACCGAGCGAGCCGATCGACGTCAGGAACCTGATCACCGGGCATATCGGTCAGTGTTGCTCCGCAGGAACGTCTTCGGTCTCTTTGGTCTTCAGGTTCTCTTCGACCTCGGCGTTCCAGTACTCGTTGGCGCGCGTGGTGTCCACCTCGATCTCGAAGCGTTCCACCATCTCCGGCTGGATGTCGGCAACGTCGACATAGAACTGCTGATACCAGCGACGCAGCTGATAAACCGCGCCGTCCTCCTCGACCAGCAGCGGGTTGTCGATGCGGGTCTTGTGCTTCCAGATTTCGACGTCCTGAAGGAAGCCCTTGCTGACGCCTTCGGTGAACACTCGCGACAGCTTCTCGGTCATCTTTTCGTCCATGCCCTTGGGCTTTTCGACGATGACGCCCCACTGCAGCACGAACGAGTTCTGGGTCACCGGGTAGTGGCAGTTGATCAGGATCGACTCGGCCTTGTATCCGCCGTAGCTGTTGTGCAGCCAGTTGATCATGAAGGACGGCCCGAAATAGGACGCCTCCGAGTCAAGGTGCGCCTCACCGTACGAGGTGCCCAGGTCGTTGACGTCCGGCCGCCCCACGTTGTGCAGATACTGCGACGCGATATGGCCCTCGAAAACGTTCTTGAAGTACGTCGGCAAACCGAAGTGGATGTAGAAGAAGTGCGCCATGTCGGTGACGTTGTCGATGATGTCGCGGCAGTTCGAGCCCTCGATAAGGATCCGGTTCCACCGCCATTCGGTCCACTCGTCGCTGGCTGCTTCCGGAATGTCGGGAATCCGCACCGCGGGGTCCGGCGGGTTCTGCTCGTGGTCGTGCCAGACGAACAGCAGGCCGCCGCGCACATCGGTCGTCCACGAGCGGGTGCGCGCCGTCTTGGGTGTGCGCTTGGCGTACGGCACCAGTTTGCAGCGCCCATCACCGCCCCAGCGCCAGTCGTGGAACGGGCAGGCCACCTCGTCGCCCTTGATGGTGCCCTCCGAGAGGTCGCCACCCATGTGCCGGCAGTAACCGTCCAGCACCTTCAGGTCCCCACTTGAGTCGGCGAACACCACGAGCTTGGTACCGAACGCCTCGACGGAGTGCGGCTTACCGTCCTGGAAATCCTTCGCGACGCCCAGGCAATGCCAGCCCCGGGCGTACCTCGTCGGCAACGCGCCGGGATCGATTTCCCGGATGCCGACCGCTTTGGTGTCGGTACTCACCAGTCACCTCCAACTCACGACCCCTCTAACTAGAACACGTTACAGTTTTGCGGCGGTGGCGCGCAACGATGGCGAATCTGGCTGAGCTTTCCCGCGGCGTGTGCGCGCTCGGGGTATATCTAGACGATGCCGCTGTTTGCTTTCGAGGGGCGGGCGCCGCGGGTGGATCCCACCGCGTTCGTGGCCCCGACCGCCACCCTGATCGGCGACGTTGTCGTCGAGGCCGGCGCCTCGGTGTGGTTCAACACCGTTCTGCGCGGCGATTACGGGCCCATCGTGGTGCGGGAGGGCGCGAACGTGCAGGACGGGTCCGTGCTGCACGCTCCGCCGGGCATCCCGGTCGACATCGGCCCCGGCGCCACGGTGGCGCACATGTGCTGCATTCATGGGGTACACGTCGGATCCGAGGCCTTGATCGCCAACCACGCCACCGTTCTCGACGGTGCGGTGATCGGCGCACGCAGCCTGATCGCGGCCCACTCGCTGGTGACGGCCGGCACCCAGATTCCGGCCGGCATGCTGGCGGTCGGTGCACCGGCGCAGATCAAGGGCCCGGTCGCCGGGACGGGCGCCGAGATGTGGGTCAAGGTGAATCCGCAGGCCTATCGCGAGCTGGCTCAGCGGCACCTGGCCGGGCTCGAGCCGCTCTAGACCTTCCCGGCTGACGCGGCCGCCAACGCGTCAGACACCGGCGAAAAGGCGATGCGTCGCGATCCAATCGTCGATGAGGCCCATGGTGGCGGGTAGCGCCGCTCCGGAAAACACCATGTGGTCAGACCCCGGAATCTGCACGTAACTCGCGTTGGCAAACCGGTCCGCCGCCCGGCGCGCCAGGCGCGGCGGCATGATGCGGTCGCGGGCGCCACTGATGACGAGCACGGGTCCCGTGACGGTGCCGAAATCCACTCTTGCGGCCTTATTCCGGTCCAGCCACGGCATCGCCAGTTCGAAAAACAGCACCCGCCCGGATTCGCAGACCAGGTCGTCGAACACCTCGCGAGCCGCTTCGTCGGTCTGTGCGCTCGCGATCCCTCGCCGAAACCGTTGCCACGCCGGGGGATAGACGGCCCTGGCCCATGGCCGTGGCTTACGGGCGTGCGGCAGCGCGATGCCGATCGTCGTTGCGTTCAGACCCGAGGGCCCCACTGACGACGGGCAGGCGGCGACGACGCCGGCATGTGCCGTCCGTGCCGCGACCAGCTGAACCAACAGGCCCCCCAACGAGTGCCCGACCAGCAGCGGCGGGGAATCCAACGATGCGACCAGCGCGACGAGATCGTCTGTGTAGTCGCGGATGCTCAACGACGCGATCCTGGCCGCACCGTCGTGCAGGGGCAATTCATGATGACGCAATGTCGGCGTGTGCACCGTGAAGCCACGTTCCGCAAAAGCCGCCCGGGCGGGTGCCCACTGCTCCCCGCGGCTCCATGAGCCATGCACGAGAACGGCGTGCTTGTCGGGCATGAAGATAGCCTGCCAGCAGATGGGGCCGACGATCGGCAGAATCGGAGCAGCGAGGGAAGCACTAACGTGCGATGCTCGCCCCCCGACCTAGCTGGTTACCTTCTTCAACGTGGCTGTCGCCCGGTCCATCTCCCAGTACGCACGCAGGGCGGTCATCTTGCCCTCGTCGTCGGCCTTGTACGTGAACACGCCTTCGGCGGTCACCTGGTAGTCACCATGGGTGATGAGGATGTGCCCGATGTTGGCTTCCTCGTTGCCGCATTGGTAGGTGTCGCGGAAGACGAACTCGATTTTGGTGGTGGGGGCGATGGCCTTGTCCCAGAAAGCCGAGATCGCGTCGCGGCCCCGGTGGCCCTTGCCCTCCGGGTCGAAGGCCGACGGTCCGATCGGGTCCTCCACAATGGCGTCGTCGGCGAACACCGCCAGCCATGCCTCTTTGTCCCTGGCTATGACCGCCTCGCGCGAGCGCCGACCGGCCTCGTGCGCCGGGTGTTCGCTCACGAGCCGACTTTCTCAGGCGTCGGCTTGTCCGCACCGACCACCCACATGGAGTAGTACTGCGAGCCGCCGCCATAGGCGTGCCCCAAGGCCTTGCGCGCGCCCTGAACCTGGTGATCCCCACCTTTGCCCATCACCTGAATCGCTGCCTCGGCGAACCGAATCAGGCCGGAGGCGCCGATCGGGTTCGAAGACAGCACACCGCCGGACGGGTTGACCGGCAGCCGTCCGCCGATCGCCGTCTCGCCGGCTTCAGTGAGTTTCCAGCCCTCGCCCTCGGGCGCAAACCCGAGGTTTTCCAACCACATCGGCTCGAACCACGAGAACGGCACGTAGATTTCCGCGGCATCGATCTCGTCGATCGGGCTGGTAATGCCCGCCGCCTTCCACAGCGCGGCGGCCGCGTCACGCCCGGCCTGCGGGCTGACCTGGTCGCGGCCCGAGAACTGCAGCGGTTCGGTGCGCAGCGCGGTGGCATGGATCCATGCCACCGGTTGTCCTTGCGCCAGACGGGCTTCGGCGGCCTCCTCATTGCCGATCACGACCGCGGCGGCGCCGTCCGACGACGGACAGGTCTCGTCGTAACGGATGGGATCCCACAGCATCGGCGACTGCATCACCTTCTCCAGGGTGATGTCGGGCTGGTGCAGGTGGGCCAGCGGGTTGCGGGCCCCGTTGAGCCGGTCCTTGACCGCGACCATGGCGCCGATGTTGAGCGGTGCGCCCGATCGGCGGATGTACGACCGCACGTGTGGGGCGAAATAACCGCCCGCCCCGGCGCCGACCGGCTTGATGAAGGGGATCGGAATCGACAACGCCCACATCGCGTTTGACTCGGACTGCTTTTCCCAGGCCATCGCCAGCACACGCCGGTACTTGCCCGATTGGACGAGGCTGGCGGCCACCACCCCGGTGGACCCGCCGACCGAACCTGCGGTGTGCACCCGGATCAGCGGCTTGCCGGTGGCTCCCATGGCGTCGGCCATGAACAGCTCGGGCATCATGACGCCTTCGAAGAAGTCGGGAGCCTTGCCGACGACCACGGCGTCGATGTCGTCGAAGGTGGAGCCGGAGTCGGCCAGCGCGCGGTCGATCGCTTCGCGCACCAGCCCGTTCATCGAGACATCTTGTCGCTTCGCGACGTACTTCGTTTGTCCGGTACCGAGTACCGCGGCGAGGTTCGGCCCTGCACCGGCCATCAGTTCATTCCTTCCATGACCGCGACCAGGTTCTGTTGCAACGCCGGCCCGCTGGTGGCGTGCGCGAGCACCCGCTCGGCCGACCCATTCCAGATGTGTTGCGCCGCAAAGCCGACGCGCTCGAGGCCCGCGACGAACATGGGGTTGGCGGCCAGCGCGCCGCCCGACGGATTGACTTTCGTCGGCCCCGGTATCCGGATGGCATCCGCGATGATCAGGTGCTGGTGGGTGAAGGGAGCGCAGATCTCCGCAACGTCGAGGTTGTCGGTCCTGCCGCCGGTGGCCACTTGGGCCGCCACCTTGGTGGACACGGATTCGGTGAGGTCGCGCGCACCCAGCGAGGGCGTCTCGATGCGGTGCTCGATTCCGGTTATCCAGGCCGGGTTTTCGCGTAGTTCGCGCGCACGATCACCCGCCGCGAGCACGATGGCGGCGGCGCCGTCAGTGATCGGCGCGATGTCGTGGCGCCGCAGGGGCTCGGCGAAGAACGGCCGCTCGAGCAGTTCGGCCACGCTGATCGCCGGCTCCACAGAGTCCACCCGCCGGGCATTCTCGAAGGAGTCGAATGCTACGCGCGCCATCTGCTCTTCGCTCCACTTGCCGTTCTCGAGCCCGATGCGGGCCTGGAGCCCCGCCATCGACACGGAGTCGGGCCACAGCGGCGCGACGGTGTAGGGGTCGGTCTGCCGCGACAGGATCTGCCGCAGAATCCCGGCCGAGGACTTGCCGAATCCGTACACCAGCGCGGTGTCCACCTCCCCGGTCAGCAGCTTGATGTACGCCTCGTAGAGCGCCCAGGCCGCGTCCATCTCGACATGCGACTCGTTGATCGGCGGGACGGCGCCGATCGAGTCAATTGCCGAGATGAACGAGAACGCCCGTCCCGCAAGGTAATCGGACGAACCCGAGCACCAGAAGCCGATGTCGGCCTGGGTGATTCCGAGGTCCTCGTAAAGCTGGGCGAAGCACGGCATCAACATCTCGACGCCATTGGTGGTGCCGTCGGTGCGGCGGACATGCGGCGCGTGGGCAAAGCCGACCACCGCAACGTTGCGAGCGCTCATTTACAGGTAGGCCCTTTACAGGTGGTGCTTGTAGGTGTCGTACTCGGCGTCGGGTTCCCCTGTCGGCCGGAAGTACTCGATGTTGTCGATGCCAAAGCCCCACTCCTCGCGGGGTTTCCACACCGCTTCCACGCGCATCCCCATCCGCACCTCGTGGGCGTCGATGTCGGCGACCAGGTGCAGGAAAGGGATGTCGGCCCCGTCGAGCAAGACATAGGCCGCCACGTACGGCGGTTTGATGCGCTGCCCCTGGAACGGGATGTTGATGATTGCGAACGTCGTGACCGTGCCCTTGTCCGGCAGCTCGACGAACTCGGTGGTGGGCTGTCCGGTGGCCGGGTCCGCGCCGTGCGGCGGGAAGTAAACTTTGCCGTTCTTGCCGGTCCGCGCGCCCAGCAGCTTGCCCTGGGCGATGGCGCGCAAGTAGGCGCTCTCCTCGTGGGAGGCGGTGTGCTGAATCGTCAGCGAGATCGGTGTGACGATCATGGTCACCGGATCCTGTTCGCCCCCCGCGTGTTCGGACGCGGGTTCGGCTTCCTCGCCGAGTGCGAAGTAGGCGATGTCGGTGATGGCGCCCACCGGCTCGTCGGCCCAGTGCACGTGCACCCGGGAGCCGCTCTTGATGGCGGAAGGACTGCCCGCGTCCACGGCATGCATCAGCGGGGTGTCCGCGCCGTCGAGCTTGATCAGCGCCCAGGCGAACGGACGGTCCAGCGGCTGGCCCTCGATCGGCTCGGGTTGCCACGTCCAGGACACGACGGTCCCGACGCTGGAGACCGGTACCATCTCGCCCAGCGGCTCGTAGGTAACCGGGTCATATTCCGCCGGTGGAACGTGCACCCGGCCATCGCATCCGCGCACCCCCAAGACATGGCGCTCACGCAGTGCGGTGAAGAACTTGCTTAGCGTGGGGCCGACCGAACGGGTGTAGTCGAACGACAACGTCAGTGGCGCGGAGAGCGGCGGCTCAGGGTGATCCGTCAAGGTCGGGCTGCTCGAGCTGGCTGTCACGCCATCGAGTAGAACAGGTTCTAAGAACGGTTTCAACATCGGGTCGCCGGAAGGGTCAATGACGATGAAGCTGGGGTTGCAGCTCGGGTATTGGGGCGCTCAGCCGCCGGAGAATCACGCGGAGCTCGTAGCCGCGGCGGAGGAAACCGGTTTCGACGCCGTGTTCACCGCCGAGGCGTGGGGGTCCGACGCCTACACGCCGCTGGCCTGGTTGGGATCGTCGACCCACCGGCTCCGGCTGGGCACCTCGGTGATCCAGCTGTCCGCGCGCACCCCGACGGCAACCGCGATGGCCGCGCTGACGCTCGACCACCTGTCCGGCGGCCGGCACATCCTGGGCCTCGGTGTCTCCGGCCCGCAGGTGGTCGAGGGCTGGTACGGCCGGCCCTTCCCCAAGCCACTGGCCCGCACCCGCGAGTACGTCGACATCATGAGACAGGTGTGGGCGCGAGAGAAGGCTGTGACCAGCGACGGACCGCATTATCCGTTGCCGCTGACGGGGGAGGGGACGACCGGTCTGGGCAAGGCGCTCAAGCCCATCACCCACCCATTACGCCCCGACATCCCGATCATGCTGGGGGCCGAGGGGCCGAAGAACGTCGCGCTGGCCGCCGAGATCTGCGACGGCTGGCTGCCGATCTTCTACACGCCGCGGATGGCGGATACCTACAACGAGTGGCTCGACGAGGGCTTCGCGCGGCCCGGGGCGCGGCGCAGCCGTGAGGACTTCGAGATCTGCGCGACCGCGAACATCGTCATCACCGACGACCGTGCTGCCGCCTTCGCGGCCATGAAGCCCTATCTGGCCCTCTACATGGGCGGCATGGGCGCCGAGGACACCAACTTTCACGCCGACGTGTACCGCCGGATGGGCTACGCCGAGGTGGTCGACGAGGTGACCAAGCTCTTCCGCAGCAACCAGAAGGATAAGGCTGCGGCGATCATCCCGGACGAGGTCGTCGACGACGCCGCGATCGTCGGCGATATCAACTACGTCCGTGAGCAGGTCAAGGTCTGGGAAGCCGCCGGCGTCACCATGATGGTGGTCAACGGACGCAACGAGGCGCAGATCAGGGAGCTCGCCACGCTGACCTGACCCGCTATTGCCGAACGAATAGAACACGTTCTAGATTGGCCCGATGACAGCCTCGCAGCACACCATCGCGGGCACGGTACTCACGATGCCGGTACGAATCCGCCAGGCAAATCAACATATGGCGATGTTCTCCGTCGACGCCGACGCCGCGCAGCAGATGATCGACTACAGCGGCCTGCAGGTCTGCCGCTACCTTCCCGGCCGCGCGATTGTGGTGCTGATGTTGATGCACTACATCGACGGCGACCTGGGCCGGTACCACGAGTTCGGCACCAGCGTGATGGTGAACCCGCCCGGCTCGAAGGCAAGCGGGCCGCGTGCCCTGCAGTCGGCCGGCGCCTTCATCCACCACCTTCCCGTCGACCAGGCGTTCACCCTGGAAGCGGGAACCAAGATCTGGGGCTACCCGAAGGTGATGGGCGACTTCACCGTTCGGGAAGGCCGACGGTTCGGTTTTGACCTCAGCATCGACGGCCAGCCGGTGATCGGCATGGAATTCCGCCGCGGCCTGCCGTTCCGGCTGACCCCGCGCCAGCAAGCGCAACGCACCTACTCGCACCGCGACGGAGTCACCCGCGAGACCGCCTTCGAGCACACCCTGGACGGCGTGCGCACGCGATTCGGCGGGGTGAGCATCCGGCTCGGCGAGCATCCGTACTCTAAAGAGCTTGCTTCGCTTGGTCTCCCGAAGCGTGCCATGGTGTCTAGCTCTGTTGACCGCGTACAAATGTCCTTCGGTGATGCCCAGGAGATCTCATGACCGCCAGCGAGTTGAAGACCAAACCCGATATTGACCTCACCGACGGGACTTTCTACGCCGGCGACTCTCGGCCCGTCTACAAGTGGATGCGCGAGAACGAGCCAGTCTTTCGGGACCGCAACGGATTAGCCGCCGCCTCGACCTATCAGGCGGTGATCGAGGCCGAGCGCAACCCGGAGTTGTTCTCCAACGCCGGCGGCATCCGCCCGGACCAACCGGGCGTCGAGATGATGATCGAGATGGACGATCCGCAACATCTGTTGCGCCGCAAGCTCGTCAACTCCGGCTTCACTCGCAAGCGCGTCAAAGACCTGGAATCCAAGATTGTTTCGCTGTGCGACACGCTGATCGACGCGGTGTGCGAACGCGGCGAGTGTGACTTCGTCTGGGACCTGGCCGCGCCGCTGCCGATGGCCGTCATCGGCGACATGCTCGGCGTGCGGCCGGAAGAGCGCACGATGTTCCTCAAGTGGTCCGACGACCTGGTCGGCGCGTTGAGCAGCACCGCGGCCGAAGCGGACGTCCAGGTCACCATGGACGCTTTCGCGGCCTACAGCCAGTACATGATGGGGATGATCGAGGCCCGCAAGAAGCAGCCGACCGACGACCTGGTCAGCGTGCTGGTGCACGCAGAGGTCGAGGGCTCACGGCTCGAGGACCACCAGATTGTCACCGAGGTTTTGCTGCTGTTGATCGGCGGCGACGAGACCACGCGGCACACGCTCTCCGGCGGGACGAGGCAGTTGCTGTTGCATCCCGATCAGCACCGGCGCCTGGCGGCCGATCTGAGCTTGCTGCCCAACGCGATCGAAGAGATGCTCCGCTGGACCGCGCCGGTGAAGAACATGGCACGCACGATCACCGCCGACACCGAATTCCACGGCACCCAACTGCACCAGGGCGAGAAGATGATCCTGCTGTTCGAGTCGGCGAACTTCGACGAGAAGGTTTTCGACGAGCCGGAGACCTTCAACATCGAGCGCTACCCGAACAACCACCTCGCCTTCGGCTTCGGGACGCATTTTTGCCTCGGCAACCAGCTCGCCCGGCTGGAGCTGTCGATCATGCAGACCCGGCTGCTGCAGCGCCTGCCGGACATGCGGTTGGCTTCGGACGCCGACCTGCCGTTGCGTCCCGCCAACTTCGTGTCCGGCCTGGAGAAAATGCCGGTGGCGTTCACACCGAGCGCGCCGCTGGGGTAGGCGCCCTACCGCTCTTCGCCGAGCGTGATCTGAGGGCGAGAAAATCGGCCGAAACCAACCATGTGTTCACGTTCGGCGGGTCCAGGCGGCGGCCACGCGTGCGAGGATGCCGCCCCGCGTGTCGTCGGCCGTGACCCGGATGGCCATCCATCCGAGGTCGGCCAGCGCTTCGTAGCGGGCGATATCCCGGCTGAATTGCCTGCGATCGGTGCGATGGTGATCACCTTCGTATTCGACGGCCAGTTTGACGTCCTCCCAACCCATGTCGAAGACCGCGACGAGCTCGCCGTATTCGCCGTAAACCGGAATCTGGGTGCGCGGCCGCGGATAGCCGGCCTCGATGAGCAGCAGCCGCAGCCACGTCTCGCGCGGCGATTCCGCGCCCGCGTCGACGAGTGTCAGCGCGCGCCGCGCCCGGCGGATGTTGCGATGACCTTTGTAGCGTTCGGCGAGTCGTTGGACCTGATCGACATTCAGCCTGGTTGCCCGGGCCAGCGCATCGATGGCCGCGACAGCCCTTCCGGTGGGATTCCGGCAGGCAAGGTCGAAAGCGGTGCGCGTCGAGGTGGTAGCCGGTATTCCGCCGATCAACTGGATTTCGCCGGGAGCGACGCTCTCCGACCAGGTGCGGATTCCCGCCGGTGGACGACGGTGTTCGTACACCAACTGAGCCGGGCCGCGGTGGTCGACCCATTTGGCGTCGTGCAATGCCGCAGCGGACTGTCCCGCGACCACGCCGCGCCGCCGTGACCACAACCATGCGGCGTGGGCGCGCGTGACGGCGGTGAGATCCGTGTCGCGTTCGACATAGACGTCCGGGTGCAGCGCTACGAATCTGCTGCGCAACCGGTACCGCGTCAGTGCGCCCGATGCCAGCGCCTCGCTGCCGATGAATGGTTCCCGCATGCCGGCAGTGTGGCGCGGGGGACTGACAGAATGCCGAACGTGACGTCAGGGCGAAAAACCGGCCGAAATGTGGCCCTCTGTTCACGTTCGGCGCGAAGGCGCCAGCGGAGGGTTACTTGTTCTGGAAGTTGGGCTTGCGCTTCTCGGCGAACGCCCGGGGGCCTTCCTTGGCATCGTCGGACAGGAACACCTTGATGCCGATCTGAGTGTCGATCTTGAAGGCCTCGTTCTCGTGCATGCCCTCGGTCTCGCGGATCGCCCGCAGGATCGCCTGCACGGCCAGCGGGCCGTTGTTCTCGATGATCTCCGCGAGCTCGAGCGCCTTGGTCAACGCCTGGCCGTCCGGCACCACATGCCCGATCAGGCCCATCTCCTTGGCTTCAACGGCGTTGATGTGCCGACCGGTCAGCAGCAGGTCGCACGCGACCGTGTAGGGGATCTGCCGCACCAGCCGCACGGCCGACCCGCCCATCGGGTAGAGGCTCCACTTGGCCTCCGAGATGCCGAATTTGGCGCTCTCGCCCGCGATGCGGATGTCGGTGCCCTGCAGGATCTCGGTGCCCCCGGCGATCGCGGGTCCTTCGACGGCCGCGATCAGCGGCTTGGTCAGCCGGCGGCCCTTCAGCAGAGCGTCGATTCGCGACGGGTCGTAGCTGCCGTCCTTGAACGACTCACCCGGCGGCTTCTTGGTTGCCGCCTTGAGGTCCATGCCGGCGCAGAAGTAGCCACCGGCCCCAGTCAGGATGCAGCAGCGGATGTCCGGATCGTTGTCGACGCGGTCCCAGGCCTGCACCATGATTTCCATCATTTCGGTGCTCAGGGCGTTGCGGGCGTGCGGCCGGTTCAACGTGACGATCAGGGTGTGGCCGCGCTGTTCGACGAGGGCGTCCTGTCCCGTTTGTTCGTTTGCTGGAGCCTGAGCCACGGCTACTGCCTTTCCGTCGACGAGGGGCATGAGCTTGTCAAGAAATGTAACACGTTCTAATTTGGTGCCGTGGCCCTGAATATTGCCGATCTCGCAGAGCACGCCATCGACGCTGTGCCGGACCGTGTCGCCCTGATCTGCGGCGACGAGAAGCTGACCTACGCCCAGTTGGAGGAGAAGGCCAACCGCCTGGCCCACTACCTGATCGACCAGGGGGTGAAAAAGGACGACAAGGTCGGGCTGTACTGCCGTAACCGCATCGAGATCGTCATCGCGATGCTCGGCATCGTGAAGGCGGGCGCCATCCTGGTGAACGTCAACTACCGCTACGTCGAGGGCGAGCTTCGCTACCTGTTCGACAACTCCGACATGGTCGCCCTGGTCCACGAGCGCCAGTACTCCGACCGGGTGGCCAACGTGCTGCCGGACACCCCGAACGTCAAGACGATCCTCGTCATCGAGGACGGCTCCGACAACGACTACCAGCGCTACGGCGGCGTCGAGTTCTACTCGGCGATCGCCCAGGGCTCCCCCGAGCGCGACTTCGGCGAGCGCAGCGCCGACGACATCTACCTGCTCTACACCGGCGGCACCACCGGCTTCCCGAAGGGCGTGATGTGGCGCCACGAGGACATCTACCGGGTGCTGTTCGGCGGAACCGATTTCGCGACAGGTCAATTCGTCGAGGACGAGCACGACCTGGCCAAGGCCGCGGCCGCCAATCCGCCGATGGTGCGCTACCCGATTCCGCCGATGATCCACGGCGCCACCCAGTCGGCCACCTGGATGTCGATCTTCTCGGGCCAAACCACCGTGCTCGCACCGGAATTCAACGCCGAAGAGGTGTGGCGCACGATCCACGAGCACAAGGTGAACCTGCTGTTCTTCACCGGCGACGCGATGGCACGCCCGCTGCTCGACGCGCTCGACACCGACCACGACTATGACCTGTCGTCGCTGTTCCTGCTCGCCAGCACCGCGGCGCTGTTCTCGCCGAGCATCAAGGAGAGGCTGCTCGAGCTGCTGCCCAACCGGGTCATCACCGACTCGATCGGCTCCTCGGAGACCGGATTCGGCGGCACCAGCATCGTCGCGAAGGACGCGCCGCACGCCGGCGGCCCGCGCGTGACGATCGACCACCGCACCGTCGTCCTCGACGAGGAGGGCAATGAGGTGAAGCCCGGCTCGGGTGTGCGCGGGTTCATCGCCAAGAAGGGCAACATCCCGGTCGGCTACTACAAGGACGAGAAGAAGACCGCCGAAACGTTCAAGACCATCAACGGGGTCCGCTACGCGATCCCCGGGGACTGGGCCCTGGTCGAGGAGGACGGCACCGTGACGATGCTGGGCCGCGGCTCGGTGTCGATCAACAGCGGCGGCGAGAAGATCTACCCCGAGGAGGTCGAGGCGGCGCTCAAGGGCCACCCCGACGTATTCGACGCGCTGGTGGTCGGTGTTCCCGATCCCCGCTACGGCCAACACGTGGCCGCCGTCGTGCAGCCCCGCCCGGGTGCCCGGCCGTCGCTGGCGGAGCTGGACCGCTTCGTGCGCTCCGAGATCGCCGGATACAAAGTGCCCCGCAGCCTTTGGCTGGTCGACGAGGTGAAGCGGTCACCGGCCGGTAAGCCCGACTACCGCTGGGCCAAGGAGCAGACGGAGGCACGTCCGGCCGACGACGTGCACGCCGCCCACGCGACCGCTTGAGCGACTTCGTCAAGCAGCACCCGGCCGCGCCCAGCAATTACTTCGCGTGGGAGGCCGCCGGATTGCGGTGGCTGGCCGGCGTCGACGGGGGTGTGCCCTGCGCGGACGTTGTCTCCGTCGACGCGACGAGCCTGACCCTGCGGCGGCTTGATTCGGCGCTCCCGACCCCGGAGGCGGCGCTCGCGTTCGGCGGCCACCTCGCCGTGACGCACGACGCCGGCGCCCCCGACTTCGGTGCCGGGCCCGACGGCTGGGACGGACCCGGGTTCTTCGGGCCGCTGTCCCAGCCGCTGCCGATGTCGCTGCGGCGGCACCGCCGCTGGGGCGACTTCTACGCGGAGGAGCGGCTGATCCCGATGGCGGAGCTGGCCGCGCCGCGGCTCGATGCTTCCACCCGAAGCGCCATCGATTCCGTCGTAGCGCGTTGCCGCTCGGGCGATTTCGACGACGACGACCGGCCCGCCCGGCTGCACGGCGACCTGTGGGGCGGCAACGTGATGTGGACGCCCGACGGGGTGGTGCTGATCGACCCGGCCGCGCACGCCGGTCACCGCGAAAGCGACCTCGCGATGCTCGCGCTGTTCGGCTGCCCGCACTACGACGCCATCGTCGCGGGCTACGAACGGGTGCGGCCGCTGCGCGCCGGATGGCGCAACCGCACCGGGCTGCACCAGCTCTTCCCCCTGCTGGCGCACGTCGTGCTGTTCGGCGGCGGGTACGCCCAGCGGACGCACGCCTGCGCCCGCGCCGCGCTGGCCCTCTGACACCGCGTCTACTCTTGATCGCGATGACGGTCGATGTGTGGATGCAGCATCCCACTGCGCGGTTCCTGCGCAGCGACATGCTGGCATCGCTGCGGCGTTGGACCGGTGACTCCATACCGGACGCCGACGTCCCGATCGAGGCGAGCATCGCGACCATGGACGCGGCCGACGTCCGGTTCGGCCTGCTCAGCGCGTGGCGCGGGCCCGGCGGCCAGGATTTGATCTCCAACGACGAGGTCGCCGAGTGGATTCGCCTGCATCCGAACCGGTTTGGCGGGCTGGCCACCGTCGACCTCGATCGCCCGATGGAAGCGGTTCGTGAACTGAGGCGCCGCGTTCGAGAGGGATTCCTGGGCCTACGGGTGGTGCCGTGGCTGTGGAACGCGCCACCCACCGACCGCCGCTACTATCCGCTGTTCGCCGAATGCGTGGAGCTGGGGGTGCCGTTCTGCACCCAGGTGGGCCATACCGGTCCGCTGCGACCATCGGAGACCGGCCGTCCGATCCCCTACATCGACCAGATCGCGCTCGACTTTCCCGAGCTGGTGATCGTGTGTGGCCACGTCGGGTATCCGTGGACCGAGGAGATGGTTGCCGTCGCCCGCAAGCATCCAAACGTCTACATCGACACGTCGGCCTACACGATCAAGCGACTTCCGGATGAGCTCGTCCGGTTCATGAAAACCGCTACCGGACAACGCAAGGTCTTGTTCGGCACCAACTATCCGATGATGACTCACGCGCACGCCTTGGCGGGATTGGCGGACCTCGGTCTGGCCGACGAGGGCCGCCGGGACTTCTTGCACGGCAACGCCGGGCGCGTTTTCAAACTGGAGGCAATTACGTGAACGGTGCCCAGGCCCTGATCAACACCCTGGTCGACGGTGGCGTCGACGTGTGCTTCGCCAACCCGGGCACCTCGGAGATGCACTTCGTGGCCGCGCTGGACACCGTCCCGCGCATGCGCGGTGTGCTGGCCCTGTTCGAGGGAGTCGCGACCGGCGCGGCCGACGGCTACGCCCGTATCGCCGGCCGGCCGGCCGCAGTGCTGCTTCACCTGGGTCCCGGCCTGGGCAACGGCCTGGCGAACCTGCACAACGCCCGGCGCGCTCAGGTGCCGATGGTGGTGGTCGTCGGCGACCACGCCACGTACCACAAAAAGTACGACGCCCCACTGGAATCCGATATCGACGCGCTCGCGGGCACGGTCTCGGGGTGGGTGCGTCGCACCGAACACACCGCGGACGTCGCGTCCGACGCCGCCGAGGCGATCGCCGCCAGCCGCGCGGGCTCGCAGATTTCGACGCTGATCCTGCCCGCCGATGTGTCCTGGTCGGACGGGGCGCAACCCGGCGGCACCGTGCCCGCGGAACCCGCGGGGGCCGAGCCGCGGTTGGCGTTCGAAGTGATCGAGGTGCTGCGCTCCGGCGAACCCACGGTGCTCATGATCGGCGGTGACGCCACTCGCGGCCCGGGTCTTGCCGCCGCCGTTCGGATCGCGCAGGCGACCGGCGCCCGCGTGCTGTGCGAGACGTTCCCGACCCGGCTGGAGCGCGGCGCGGGCGTTCCCGCCGTCGAGCGGCTGGCCTATTTCGCCGAGGCTGCTACCGCCCAACTCGACGGTGCCAAGCATCTGGTGCTGGCCGGGGCCAAGTCGCCGGTGTCGTTCTTCGCCTACCCGAACATGCCCAGCGACCTGGTCCCGGCCGGCTGCGAGGTGCATCTGCTTGCCGGGCACAGCGGTGCCGCCGAGGCGCTCGCCGCGGTGGCCGACGAGGTCGCGCCCGGAACGTCTGCCCCGGTGGCGGCCGCGGCGCGGCCGCAGCTGCCCACGGGTGTCCTCACGTCCGCGTCAGCGGCCGACGTGATCGGCGCGCTACTGCCGGAACGGGCGATCGTCGTCGACGAGTCGAACACCTCGGGTGTGCTGCTCGCCCAGGCCACGGCGGGGGCGCCGGCCCATGACTGGCTGACGCTGACCGGCGGGGCGATCGGATACGGCATCCCGGCCGCCGTGGGTGCCGCGGTCGCCGCACCCGATTGTCCGGTGCTCTGCCTGGAATCGGACGGGTCGGCGATGTACACGATCTCCGGATTGTGGACTCAGGCGCGGGAAAACCTGAACGTGACCACCGTGATCTACGACAACAGCGCCTACGACATCCTGCGGATCGAGTTGGCTCGGGTGGGCGCCGGATCGGCTCCCGGGCCCAAGGCGCTGGACCTGCTGGACTTGTCGCGCCCCACAATGGATTTCGTCAAGATCAGCGAGGGGATGGGAGTGCCCGCCCGCCGCGTCGCCACCGCGGAGGAACTCGCCGACGCGCTGCGTCAAGCCTTGAGCGAACCCGGGCCGCACCTGATCGACGCCGTGGTGCCGTCAATAACGGGCTAACCCGGGAAGCCGGCTGAGGACCCACTCGGCCATTGTGTTCAGGACCTCGACGCCTGTTTCCAACACCCCGTCGTGAACCGTGGCCGCCAGCGCCACGCCCCACTGCCCCGATGGCGTGGGTACGATGCCGAACTGCCGCACCAGGTAGTCGCCGTGCATGCCGGGCCCCCAACCGCCCTTGGCCGCAAGGCCTTTGGCGGCCAGCCCCCAGCGATGGCCGCTGGTGAGGCGCTGCATCAGGTCGATGACGTCGGCCGAATCGGGGATCGACGGCAGCTCGGCGGCGAACCGCGCCTGCCGCTGCAGGGTCCACTGCGTCTGGCCGAACGCCGTATACCCACGCCGAAGCCGGCGAGATTCGACCACGGTGGCCGTGTCACCGCCCTCGGCGATCACCGCCTGCACCCGCCGTGCCGCTTCCCCCGGATCGCCCAAACGGGACCACAATTGCTCCGATGCGCGATTGTCGGATTCCGTGATCGCCTTGACGGCCAGGTCCTTGGCGTGCAACCAATCGCAACGCAGCGCGGCGATCGCCAACGGCACCTTGATGGTCGACCATGCGACACCGGACCACCACCGGCCCAACGAGTAGGTGCGATCCGGTCGGGCGATCGCAATGCCGACGTCCGCCGGTACCGTGGCGGAAAGCTGATCAAAGCTCGCTTCGAGCGCTGTCTCCAGAGGCCGGCTGATCGGACCAACCATCGCGTCTCCTTCGACGACATGTCTGTGCAGTGTCGCATTATCGTCGACCCGTCTTGACGCCCAGCGCGACAACGGTGACGGCGCGTCGCTAGCTCGGCGGCAGCGGCGGCAGCGGCGGTGACTCCTCCTGCGGCGGAGGCTGCCATGGGTCGGGCTCCGGTGTCTGCGGCGCCCACACCAGTGGCGGCGGGGGAGGCAGCGGAGGTGGCGGTGGCACTGGCTCCGCCACGGCGAAACCGGCGCCCAACCCGAGCGCGGCCGGGCCGAGGCACGCGAGAAGAGCCGACCCGGCGATCACCTTACGAAGTTTCATCACCCGCGGACGTTCCTCTCTCCCGTTGCGGCTGTATTCGCACCACCGGATCGTCGCAGTCGACACCCTGCGCCGCCAACTGGCGCTTGAGCACCTTGAAGGTCACTGTGCGCGGAAGTTCGGCGCTGACCCGGACGTAGGACGGCCACTGCTTGGGCCCCAGGTCGGGCTGCTCGGCCAGGAAGGCGCGAAACTTCTCGGCATCGAACTCGGCCCCGGCAGCCAGCACCAAAGCGGCCATCACCTGGTCACCGACCACCGGATCCGGCACCGCGTAGACGGCCACCTCGGTCACGTCCGGGTGGCGTAACAGCACCCGTTCGATCGGCGCGGCGCCGAGGTTTTCACCGTCGACGCGCATCCAATCGCCCAGCCGTCCCGCGAAGTACGCGTAGCCGGCGGCGTCGCGGTAGGCGAGGTCGCCGGTGTGATAGACCCCGCCGGACATCCGCTCGGCCTCGGCGGCCTCGTCGTTGTAGTAGCCCTCGAACCGCCCCGGCCCGGCGGTGTTCACCAGCTCGCCGACCACGCCCGCCGGACAGGGTGCACCGGTGTCGGGGTCGACGATCTCGACGCCCTCGGGCAGCGGGCCCAACGCACCGTCCGGGGTGTCCGGGGTGCGCGCGATCGCCACCCCGCCTTCGGTGGAACCGAACCCGTCCTGGACCACACAGCCGAATCGGCGCGCGAAGCGTTCGACATCGCGGGGCACGCCCTCGTTGCCGTAGACCGCCCGCAGCGGATTGTCCGCGTCGTCGGGCTGCTCCGGCGTGGCCAGCACGTACGACAGGGGCTTGCCGACGTAGTTGGCGTAGGTGGCGCCGAAGCGGCGGACATCGACCAGGAAGTTGGACGCGGAGAACTTGCGCCGCAACGCCAGCGAGCCCTGGCAGGCCACCGCCACCGCCCAGCCGACCAGCACCGCGTTGGAATGAAACAGCGGCATCGACACGTAACAGACGTCGTCGTGGCCGAGGTCGAATCGCTGCGTCATCGTCACCCCCGCGATCGCGACCTTGCCGTGGCTGCACTTGACCGCCTTCGGCTCGCCACTGGTACCCGAGGTGAAGATCAGCATGAAAAGGTCTGCGGCCGTTGCCGATTGGAAGTGCGGCTCGACATCGCGATGTGCGGAAACTTCGTCGGCCCACTCGGTGGAGTCGACGTTGACGTAGTCGATGCCGCCAAGCGACTCGGCCGAATTCGAGTCGGCCAGCACCACCTGGCAGTCGGCATGGGCGATGTCACGCGCCAGCGCGTCACCGCGGCGCACCGGGTTGAGGCCCACCGGCACGATCCCTGACATGCCGGCCGCCGTCAGCATCGCCGAGAAGAACGGGGTGTTCTCCAGCAGCACGCCGACGTGCGGTGGCCTCGACGGGTCGAGGCGGTCACGCAGGGCCGCCGCGATCGCGGCGCCGTGGCGCAGGTGATCGCGCCAGCTGACGTACGAGTCTTCGAAATAGACGCCGCGGTCCTCGATCTCGGCCAGCGGTACCAGCAGCCTGGTGACCGTGGGGTCGGGAGGAAGCACGAAACTAGGCAGGGGTTTCCGCCAGCTCGCGGCCGATCCGGCGCAGCTGGCCGGTGGCCCCGCCCAACGCGAACTCGGCCTCCTTGGCGGCCAAGAAATAGCGGTGAACCGGGTGGTCGGTATCGACGCCGACGCCGCCGTGCACGTGCACGATGGTGTGCGCCACGCGGTGCCCGGCGTCGGCGGCCCAGAACGCGGCGCTTGCCACGTCGATGTCGGCGGGAACGTCCTCGGAGACCTTCCACGCCGCCTGAGTCAGCGTGAGCCGCAAGCCTTTGACGTCGATGTAGCCGTCGGCCAGCCGTTGTGACACCGCCTGGAAGCTACCGATCGGACGATCGAATTGCTCCCGCTCACGGGCGTATTCGGCGGTGAGCTGCAGTCCACGTTCCAGCACTCCGAGTTGGAAGGCGCTGCGGCCCAGGGCCGCAAGTATGTCGAGCCAGACGACGACCTCGGCGCCGCCGACCATCCGGGTACCGTCCACCTCGGTCCCGTCCAGCGCCAGGTGCCCGACGCTGCCCAGGCCGGTGGTCTGCAATGGGGTCACCGAAACGCCGGGATCTCCGGCGGCAACCACGAAAACGGCCGTGCCTGAATCGGTCTCGGCGGGAACGAGGAAGGCGTCGGCTGCCGGCCCGAAGCCGACCTGGGTGCGGGTACCTGTGAGGCGATAGCCGTCGCCGGCGCGGGTGGCCTGCACCGGACCCTCACCCATCTCGCCCAGCAGCGCAACGGCGAGGATCTTCTCGCCACTGACCGCCGGGGCGCCCCAATCCTGTTGCAGCTCCTCGGTTCCGAAGCGGGCCAATGCGCCGGCGCCCAGCATCACCGACTCCAAGTAAGGCACGGCCGCCAACTGGTGACCCAACGCCACCAGAATGGCGACCTGCTCGAGCACCCCGAATCCATCGCCGCCCACCGAGGTGGCCGAAGCGCTGGTGAGGATGCCGGCGTCGACGAGCTTGCCCCACAGCTCACGGTCGAACCGTTGGTCCAGCTTGTCGAGCTCACGCTGGCGCTCCGGTGTGCATACCGAGTTCACGATCGTGTCGACCAGGCCGCCGAGATCGTTCGCCGCTTCGGTTGTCGAAAAGTCCATCGATGTTCGTCCTTAGGAAGAGGGGGCTCAGCGGTTTCGGGGCAGGCCCAGCGCGACCATGCCGATGATGTCGCGCTGCACCTCGTTGGTGCCGCCGCCGAAGGTCAGGATCAGGCACGCGCGGTGCATCCGCTCGACCCGGCCACGCAGCAGCGCGCCCGGCGAATCCTGGCGCACCGTCGCCGCGGTCCCCAGTACCTCCATAAGCAGCCGGTACGCCTCGGTGGCCAGTTCGGTGCCGTACACCTTGGCCGCTGACGCGTCGGCCGGCGACAAGGACTCGCTGTTCGACGAGGCCAGTTCCCAGTTGATCAGCTTGAGCACCTCGGCCTTGGCGTGCACCCGGGCCAGGTTGATCTGCACCCATTCCGAGTCGATCAGCCGGGCCCCGCCGGCGTCCTTGGTGTTCTGCGCCCACTCGCGAACCTCGCGGAGGGCCAAAAAGATCGGTTGCGGCGACACGAGAGCGACGCGTTCGTGGTTGAGCTGATTGGTCACCAGCTTCCAGCCGCCGTTCTCCTCGCCGACCAGGTTGGTCACCGGGACTCGCACGTCGGAGTAATAGGTGGCGCTGGTGTCCACACCGGCCATGGTGTGCACGGGCGTCCAGGAGAACCCCTCCGCGGTCGTCGGCACGACCAGCATCGAAATGCCGCGGTGCTTCTTGGCTTCCGGGTTGGTGCGGACGGCCAGCCAGACCCAGTCGGCGTAGGCGATCAGGCTGGTCCACATCTTCTGGCCGTTGATGACGTAGTCATCGCCGTCGCGGACTGCGGTGGTACGCAGGTTCGCCAGGTCGGTGCCGGCGCCCGGCTCGGAGTAGCCGATGGAGAAGTGCAACTCCCCGGCCGCGATCTTGGGCAGGAAGAATTTCTTCTGTTCCTCGGTGCCGAACGCCATGATGGTCGGCGCCACACTGTTGATCGTCAGGAACGGCACCGGCACGCCGGCGATCGCGGCCTCGTCGGTGAAGATCAGCGAGTCCATCGGGGAGCGGTCCTGGCCGCCGTATTCCTTGGGCCAGTTCAGGGTCAGCCACCCGTCCTTGCCCATCTGCGCGACGGTGTCGCGATAGGCGGTGCCGGTTCCCACCTCGCCCTGCGTCGAGTGCAGCGCCTCCCGACGCTCGGGGGTCATAAGCGTGGTGAAGTACGACCGCAGCTCGCGACGCAGCTCCTCCTGTTCAGGGGTGTAACTGATGCGCATTCCAGCCGTCCTTTGTTAACGTGACACGCCTCGACTAGCCGACGTTACTCGGCCGACGACTACCCGTTCGTCTTCCCGGTTGTAACACGTTCTAGTCTGAGATTCCAGCGGCCGTTTCCCCGGCGGTATCGGGGCCCTATGGTGGTCCTACATACTGATGGGGCACGTCCTCAGGTGAAGGCCAGGTGCAAGGAGGGTGCTGTGCGGGTGATCGTCGACCGTGACCGGTGTGAAGGTAACGCTGTGTGCATGGGAATTGCGCCGGATATCTTCGACCTGGACGACGACGATTACGCCGTCGTGAAGCTCGACCCGATTCCCGCGGACCAGGAGCAGTTGGCCGAGCAGGCGATCGCCGAGTGTCCGCGAGCCGCGCTGTTGCGCGAAGACTGAAGTGCGCCACCAGAAACTAGAGGTATTCATAAATTGACTAGCAGCACGAACGCGACCGATCTCTCCGGAAAGGTTGCGGTGGTGACCGGTGCGGCCGCGGGACTGGGCCGGGCCGAGGCCCTCGGCCTGGCTCGGGCGGGCGCCACCGTCGTCGTCAACGACATCGCCGCCGCCCTCGATGCCTCCGACGTCATCGACGAGATCAATGCCGCCGGCTCCAAGGCGGTCGCGGTGGCCGGCGATATCAGCGAGCGGGCAACCGCCGACGAGCTGGTCGCCCAGGCCGATGGTCTCGGTGGACTCGACATTGTGGTCAACAACGCGGGGATCACCCGCGACCGGATGCTGTTCAACATGTCCGACGAGGAATGGGACCTGGTGATCGCCGTGCACCTGCGCGGCCACTTCCTGCTGACCCGCAACGCGGCCACCTACTGGCGCTCCAAGGCAAAGGATGCCGGGGGAACCGTCTTCGGCCGGCTGGTCAACACTGCGTCGGAGGCGGGCCTGGTCGGCCCGGTGGGTCAGGCCAACTACGGCGCCGCCAAGGCCGGCATCATCTCGCTCACCCTGACGGCCGCGCGGGCGCTGGGTCGCTACGGAGTGTGCGCCAACGCGATTTGCCCGCGCGCCCGCACCGCCATGACGGCCGACGTCTTCGGTGCCGCACCCGAGGTCGAGGCGGGCGGCATCGACCCCCTGTCACCTGAGCATGTGGTCAGCCTGGTCAAATTCTTGTCATCGCCGGCGGCCGCGGAAGTCAACGGTCAGGTGTTCATTGTCTACGGGCCCCGGGTGACACTGGTTGCGGCCCCGACCGCTGAACATCAATTCAGCGCCGCGGGTGAGGCGTGGGAGCCTGCGCAACTGAGCGCGACGCTGCAAGAGTACTTTGCTGGGCGGGATCCGGAGCGGAACTTTTCCGCGGTCGGGCTGATGGAGCAATAGCTGTGTGAGGTTACTTCGTGGGGGGGAATCAGCAGTAAGAACGTGTGTCAGTTTGGAATGGCGTAAGCGCATCTGACCTGGCAAGTTAACGTTTCAGACAAGGAAATGCTGTTCATTGACAGCATTAACTTGTTCTGGGTTAATATGATCCGGCTCACACCGAGCCGCATGCGACGAACGACACCGCTAAGGCGACGCATAGACTTCGCCGCGAGCAGCTGAGGGGGGTAGCCAAGTTGATGCAGCAGCTTGCCGTTCCCGCCCGCGCAGTCGGCGGGTTCTTCGAAATGATGATCGACACCGGCCGGCAGTCTTTCCGCCGGCCGTTCCAATTGGGCGAGTTCCTGGAACAGACGTGGATGATCGCGCGCGTCTCGCTAGTCCCCACGCTGCTGGTATCGATCCCATTCACTGTGCTGGTGGCGTTCACGCTCAATATCCTGCTGCGTGAAATCGGCGCCGCCGACTTGTCCGGCGCCGGAACGGCCTTCGGCACCATCACCCAGCTGGGTCCGGTGGTGACCGTGCTCGTCGTCGCGGGTGCCGGTGCCACCGCGATCTGCGCCGACCTCGGTGCGCGCACCATCCGCGAGGAGATCGACGCGATGCGGGTTCTGGGCATCGACCCGATCCAGCGGCTCGTGGTACCCCGCGTGCTGGCCTCCACTGTCGTTGCGCTCCTGCTCAACGGCTTGGTGTGCGCCATCGGCTTGTCCGGCGGTTACGTGTTCTCGGTCTTCCTGCAGGGCGTCAACCCCGGCGCCTTCATCAACGGGCTGACGGTGCTGACCGGCCTGCGTGAGCTGGTGCTCGCCGAGGTCAAGGCGCTGCTGTTCGGTGTGATGGCCGGCCTGGTCGGCTGCTATCGCGGCCTGACCGTCAAGGGCGGCCCCAAGGGCGTCGGCAACGCGGTCAACGAAACCGTGGTCTACGCGTTCATCTGTCTGTTCGTCATCAACGTGGTGATGACCGCCATCGGCGTGCGAATCTCGGCGAAGTGAGCACTCGATGAGCTACGACGTCACCTACCGGTTGCGCAACCTCGCCTTCCGGCTGCAGGAGCCGATCGACGACTTCGGTGAGCAGGCGTTGTTCTACGGCCAAACTGTCCGATACGTCCCGAATGCCCTCACCCGCTACCGCAAAGAGACGGTCCGGCTGATCGCCGAGATGACAATGGGCGCCGGGGCGCTCGTCATGATCGGCGGCACAGTGGGCGTCGCGGCCTTCCTGACCCTGGCCTCCGGCGGGGTCATCGCCGTGCAGGGGTATTCGTCGTTGGGCAACATCGGCATCGAGGCGCTGACAGGCTTCCTGTCGGCTTTTCTCAACGTTCGCGTCGTCGCGCCGGTGATCGCCGGCATCGCGCTGGCGGCCACCATCGGCGCCGGTGCCACCGCGCAATTGGGCGCCATGCGGGTATCCGAGGAAATTGACGCGGTCGAATGCATGGCGGTGCACTCGGTGTCCTACTTGGTGTCCACCCGGCTGATCGCCGGACTGATCGCGATCATCCCGCTGTATTCACTGTCGGTACTGGCGGCGTTCTTCGCCGCCCGCTTCACCACGGTGTACATCAACGGCCAGTCCAAGGGTCTCTACGACCACTACTTCAATACGTTCCTCATCCCGTCGGACCTGCTGTGGTCGTTCCTCCAGGCGATCGTGATGTCCATCGCGGTGATGCTCGTCCATACCTATTACGGCTATAACGCCAGCGGCGGCCCGGTCGGCGTCGGCATCGCGGTCGGCCAGGCCGTGCGCACCTCGCTGATCGTCGTCGTCGTCATCACACTGTTCATCTCACTCGCTGTCTACGGCGCGTCCGGTAACTTCAACCTCTCCGGGTAAGAGGACCGCTTAAAGGAACATGGCAAACACAGGAATGCGACGTAGCTCCGTCCGGGTGGCAGCAGCGGTGCTGGCCAGCCTGATACTGGCGTTCGCCCTCGTGACTTACCTTTCCTACACAGCGGCTTTCGCCTCGATCGACAAGGTCACGGTCTCGGCTCCCCGGGCCGGGCTGGTGATGGAGAAGGGCGCCAAGGTCAAATACCGGGGCATCCAGATCGGCAAGGTCGAGGCCATCGACTACTCCGATGACCAGGCGCGTCTGACGCTGGGCATCAACAGCGACGACATGCGCTTCATTCCCTCCAATTCGCCGGTGCATATCGCGGGTAACACCATATTCGGCGCCAAGTCGGTCGAATTCCTTCCGCCGCAGAACCCTTCTCCGACCTCGCTACGTCCCAACGCGCACGTTGCGGCCTCCGCGGTGCAGCTGGAAGTCAACACCCTGTTCCAGTCGCTGATGGACCTGCTGCACAAGATCGACCCCGTCGAGCTCAACGGGACGCTGAGCGCTTTGTCCGAAGGTCTGCGTGGGCACGGCGACGACTTCGGCGGCATCTTGTCGGGCCTGAACACATTGACGCGCCAGGCAAACCCGAAGCTGCCTGCGCTGCAGGAGGATTTCCGTAAGGCCGCTGTCGTCACCAACATCTATGCCGACGCCGCTCCGGACCTGAACACCATCTTCGACAACCTACCGACGATCAACAAGACCGTTGTCGACCAGCAGAACAACCTCAACGACACCTTGCTGGCCACCATCGGCCTGGCCAACAACGCCTATGAGACGTTGGCGCCGGCCGAGCAGAACTTCATCGACGCCATCAACCGGCTGCGGGCCCCGCTGAAGGTGGCCGCGGACTATTCGCCCGAATTCGGCTGCCTGTTCGCGGGAATCGAGCGCGGTATCAAGGAATTCGCCCCGCTGCTCGGTGTCCGCAAGGCGGGACTGTTCACGTCCTCGAGCTTCGTGCTCGGTGCGCCGGCGTACACCTTCCCCGAGTCCCTGCCGATCGTCAACGCCTCCGGTGGACCGAATTGCCGCGGGTTGCCGGACATTCCGACGAAACAGACCGGCGGGTCGTTCTTCCGGTCGCCGTTCCTGGTCACCGACAACGCGAACATTCCGTACGAGCCGTTCACCGAACTGCAGTTCGACGCGCCCTCGACGCTGCAGTTCTTGTTCCACGGCGCCTTCGCGGAACGGGACGACTTCTGATGGCCGCGGGGGAGATGCCGACACACCGCTCGATGATGATCAAGGTCAGCATCTTCACGGTGGCCATGCTGCTGGTATCCGCGGGACTTGTGGTGGTCTTCGGCGACTTCCGATTCGGTCCCGAAAGCACTTACCACGCAACGTTTACCAACGTGTCGCGGTTGAAGGCGGGCCAGAAGGTGCGTATCGCCGGCGTGCCGGTCGGTGCGGTGTCCGGCGTGAAGCTCAACCAGGACAACACCATCGACGTGTCGTTCGGACTCGACAAGCGCTACACGCTCTATTCCTCCACGCGCGCGGTGATCCGCTACGAAAACCTGGTCGGTGACCGGTATTTGGAGATCACCTCGGGACCCGGGGAGCTGCGGAAGCTGCCGCCGGGCGGGACGATCAACGCCCAACACACCCAGCCCGCACTGGATCTCGATGCGCTGCTGGGCGGGCTTCGGCCGGTGCTCAAGGGGCTGGACGCGGACAAGGTCAACACGATCAGCAGCGCCGTCATCGAGTTGCTGCAGGGCCAGGGCGGCGCGTTGTCCAACGTGCTGGCCGACACCAGTGCGTTCTCGTCGGCGTTGGGCCAGCGGGACCAGCTCATCGGTGACGTGATCAACAACCTCAACACCGTGCTCAAGACCGTCGATGAGCGCAGCGCCCAGTTCTCGACCAGCGTGGACCAGTTGCAGCAATTGATCAGCGGGCTCGCCAAGAACAAGGACGACATCGCGGGCGCCATCCCGCCGCTGGCCTCGACCACGACGGATCTGACCGAGCTGCTGCAGAATTCGCGCCGGCCGCTGCAGGGCATTCTGGAGAACACCCGGCCGCTGGCGACCGAACTGGACGACCGCAAGGCCGAGGTCAACAACGATGTCGAGCAGCTTGGCGAGGATTATCTGCGGCTGGCCGCGTTGGGCGCCTACGGCTCGTTCTTCAACATCTACTTCTGCTCGGTGACGATCAAGATCAATGGCCCGGCGGGCAGCGACATCCTGCTGCCCCTCGGCGGCCAGGTGGATCCCAGCAAGGGGAGGTGCGCTTTTGCCAAGTAACGCAAAGCGTGAGCGCGATCCGCTGCGCACCGGCATCTTCGGGGTGGTGCTGGTGGTGTGCGTTGTGCTCATCGCATTCGGCTACGCGGGATTACCGTTCTGGCCGCAGGGAAAGATCTACGACGCCTATTTCTCCGACGCAGGCGGCATCAATCCCGGTAACGCGGTGTACGTCTCGGGCTTCAAGGTCGGCAAGGTGACGTCGGTCGGCCTCGCCGGAGACAGCGCCAAGATCAGCTTCAGCGTGGATCGCCATGTCGCCGTTGGGGATCAGTCACTCGCCGCGATCCGCACCGACACCATTCTCGGTGAGCGGTCCATCGCGGTAAGCCCGGCCGGCAGTGGCAGGTCGACAACGATCCCGCTCAGCCGCACGACCACGCCGTACACCCTCGCCGGCGCGCTGGAGGACCTGGGTCAAAACGCCAACAACCTGAACAAGCCTCAGTTCGAGCAGGCCTTGAACGTATTGACCGACACGCTGCACGACGCCACCCCCGAGCTGCGCGGCGCGCTCGACGGTGTGACGACGCTGTCGCGAACCCTGAACCGGCGCGACGAGGCGCTGCAAAGCCTTCTGGCGCATGCGAAGTCGGTTACGGGCGTGCTGTCCCAGCGCGCCGGCCAGGTCAACAAACTGGTCGACGACGGTAACGAGTTGTTCGCTGCGCTCGACGAGCGGCGAGCCGCCCTGGGGCGGTTGATCTCGGGGATCCAGGGCCTCTCGGCGCAGATCTCCGGCTTCGTCGCCGACAACCGTAAGGAGTTCGGGCCGGCGCTGAGCAAGCTCAACGACGTGCTGAGCAACCTCAACGAGCGCCGCGACTACATCACCGAGGCCCTCAAGCGGCTGCCGACCTACGCGACCGAGCTGGGCGAGGTCGTGGGGTCCGGGCCGGGATTCAACGTCAACGTCTACGGGGTGATCCCCGCGCCGCTGCTCGCGACGATGTTCGACTTCTTCTACCAGCCCGGCAAGATGCCGGCCAGCTTGGCCGACTACCTGCGCGGGCTGATCCAGGAGCGCTGGATCATTAGGCCGAAGTCGCCATGATGCGGCGAATCGCCGGCAGCCGGGGGCTGCGCTACACCACCGCCATCGCGCTCATCGCGGTGTTGGTGGGTGGCGTATATGTGCTGTCGTCGACCGGCAATACGCGCAGCATCGTCGGTTACTTCACGTCCGCGGTCGGGCTCTACCCCGGCGACCAGGTCCGGGTCGTCGGCGTTCCGGTGGGTCAGATCGACACCATCGAGCCGCGGCCCTCCGACGTCAAGATCACCATGTCGGTGTCCAAGGACGTGAAGATCCCGAAAGACGCCAAGGCCATCATCATGTCGCCGAACCTGGTGGCGGCGCGGTTCATTCAGCTGACGCCGGCGTACACCGGTGGCGCGGTGCTGCCCGACGGCGGGAGCATCGCCCTGGAACGTACCGGGGTTCCGGTGGAGTGGGACGAGGTCAAAGAGTCGCTGACGCAGCTGGCCGTGCAGCTCGGTCCCACCACGGGGTCGATGCAGGGGCCGTTGGGGCGGGCGATCAATCAGGCCGCGGACACGTTCAACGGCAACGGCGAGTCGTTCCACAACGCGTTGCGCGAACTCTCCCAAGCCGCTGGGCGGCTGGGCGATTCACGCAGTGACATCTTCGGCACGGTCAAGAATCTTCAGGTTCTGGTCAACGCGCTGTCGGCCAGCAACGAACAGATCGTGCAGTTCGCCGGGAACGTCGCCTCGGTCTCCCAGGTGCTCGCCGACAGCTCGCGTCACCTCGACAACACCCTGGGCACGCTCAACAAGGCGCTCTCCGACATCCGGGGATTCCTGCACGAGAACAACTCGACCATCATCGATACGGTCAACAACCTCAACGACTTCGCGAAGACGCTGAGCGACCAGAGCGAGAATATCGAGCAGGTTTTGCACGTGGCGGGCCCCGGCATCGCAAACTTCTACAACATTTACGACCCGGCGCAGGGCACGCTCAACGGCCTGTTGTCGATTCCGGAATTCGCCAACCCCGTGCAGTTCATCTGCGGTGGGTCCTTCGAAACCGCGGCCGGGCCACGCGCGCCCGACTACTTCCGGCGCGCCGAGCTGTGCCGCGAGCGGCTGGGACCGGTGCTGCGCCGGCTCACGGTGAACTACCCGCCGATCATGTTCCACCCGCTCAACACGATCACGGCCTACAAGGGTCAGATCATCTACGACACCCCGGAAACTCAGGCCAAGTCGGCCACACCGGTTCCCGATCTCACCTGGATCCCGGCCAATGGTGCCAAGACGCCCCCCGCCGCCCAGAACCCGGCGGACCTGCAGGCATTGTTGGTCCCGCCGGCCCCGCAGACCGCCCCGGCCCCCGGCCAGGCGCCGGCCTTGGGTAATGCCCCCCCGGCCCCCGGCCCCGGACCAGGGAGCGCGTTCGGGCCCCTACCAGGCCCCGCGCCGGGCCAGGCGCCGACGCCGCCGGCCGACCAGGGGGGCGGCTAAGTGAACCGGATGTGGTTGCGCGGTAGCGCTTTAGCGGCGGGGAGCGCGCTGCTGGCGGGCTGCCAATTCAACGGCCTGAACTCGCTGTCGATGCCTGGGACGGCGGGCCATGGCGGCGGCGCCTACTCGATCACTGTCGATCTGCCCGACGTGGCGACCCTGCCGCAAAACTCTCCGGTCATGGTTGACGACGTCACGGTCGGCAGTGTCTCCGGTATCCAGGCCGTGCAGCGGTCCGATGGATCGTTCTACGCGGCAGTGAAATTGTCGTTGGACAACCATGTCGCGCTGCCCGCCAACGCGACAGCGACCGTCGCCCAGACATCGCTGCTGGGTTCGATGCACATCGACCTGGCCCGCCCCAAGGGCAAGCCGGCCGTCGGCAAACTTTCCGATGGGTCCAAGATCTCCGAGGCCAACACCGGCCGCTATCCCACCACCGAGGAGGTGCTGTCGGCCCTCGGCGTCGTGGTGAACAAGGGCAATGTCGGTGCCCTCGAAGAGATCACCGACGAGACCTATCAGGCCGTTGCTGGTCGGCAAGACCAATTCGTCGACCTGGTCCCCCGGCTGGCGGAACTGACCGCCGGACTCAACCGGCAGGTCAACGACATCATCGATGCGGTCGACGGGTTGAACCGATTTTCGGCGAGCCTGGCCCGCGACAAGGACAACCTGGGCCGGGCACTGGACACGCTGCCCGACGCGATTCGGGTGCTCAACAAGAACCGCGACCATATCGTCGAGGCGTTCGCCGCGCTCAAGAAGCTGGCGACGGTGACCTCGCACGTGCTGGCAAAAACGAAGGTGGATTTCGCCGCCGACCTCAAGGACCTGTACGCCGCCTCCAAGGCGCTCGCCGACAACCGGAAGAACTTCGTCACGTCGCTGCAGCTCTTGCTGACGTTCCCCTTCCCCAACTTCGGCATCAAGAACGCGGTGCGCGGTGACTATCTCAACGTGTTCACCACGTTCGATCTAACGCTGCGCCGGCTCGGTGAAACCTTCTTCACCACGGCGTATTTCGACCCGAACATGGCCCACATGAACGAGATCCTCAATCCGCCCGACTTTTTGGTCGGCGAAATGGCCAACCTGTCCGGACAGGCGGCCGATCCGTTCAAGATTCCGCCCGGCACGGCTTCGGGACAGTAGGGGGCGGGCGCAGATGCACGACAGACTGACCAAAATCCAGCTGTGGATATTCGCGGTGATCACCGCCATCACATTGACCGTGATGGCGATCTTCTACCTCCGGCTGCCCTCGACGTTCGGCCTCGGAACCTACGCCGGGACGGCCGATTTCGTAGCCGGCGGTGGCTTGTACAAGAACGCCAACGTCACCTACCGTGGCGTCGCCGTCGGCCGGGTGGAATCGGTGGGGCTCAATCCCAATGGCGTCACCGCCGGGATGCGGTTGAACAGCGGAACCGCCATCCCGTCAAACGTCACCGCCACCGTCAAGAGCGTATCGGCCGTCGGTGAGCAATACATCGACCTGGTGCCACCGAGCGCACCGGCGGGGACCAAGCTGCGCAACGGGTTTCGGATCGATCGGCAGAACACCCGGATCGGTCAGGACGTCGCCGACCTGTTGAAGCGCGCGGAGGCGCTGACCAACAGCCTGGGCGACACCCGGTTGCGCGAGGTGTTGCATGAGACGTTCATCGCGGCCAACGGGTCGGGACCCGAGCTGGCCCGGCTGTTCGAGTCCGCCCGTCTGCTGGTGGACGAGGCCAACGCCAACTATCCGGAAGTCTCCCAATTGATCGACCAGGCCGGCCCGTTCCTGCAGTCGCAGATTCGCGCCGGCGCCGACATCAAGTCGCTGTCCGACGGGCTAGCGCGGTTCACCTCCGAGGTGCGCCAGGCCGACCCGCAGCTGCGCTCCACGCTGGCCACCGCCCCGGGCGCGACCGACGAGGCCAGCACCGCGTTCTCCGGCATCCGCCCGTCCTTCCCGACGTTGGCCGCCAGCCTGGCCAACCTGGGTCGGGTGGGGGTGATCTACCACAAGTCGATAGAGCAGCTGCTGGTCGTGCTGCCGGCGCTGTTCGCCGCGATCACCACGGCGGCGGGCGGTGCGCCGCAGGACGAAGGCGCCAAGCTGGACTTCAAGCTGGACCTGAACGACCCGCCGCCGTGCGCCGTCGGCTTCCTGCCCCCGCCGTTGATGCGCACGCCGGCCGACGAGACGGTGCGCGAGCTGCCGAGGGACATGTACTGCAAGGTGGCCCAGAACGATCCGAGCACCGTGCGGGGCGCGCGCAACTATCCGTGCCAGGAATTCCCAGGCAAGCGGGCGCCGACCGTTCAGCTCTGCCGCGACCCGAAGGGCTACGTCCCCATTGGTCGCAACCCGTGGCGCGGTCCGCCCGTGCCGTACGACACCCCGGTGACCAACGGGCTGAACGTGTTGCCGCCCAACAAGTTCCCCTACATCCCGCCGGGTGCGGAACCCGATCCGGGCACCCCGATCGTCGGGCCACCCCCGCCCGGGGTGGTGTCGGGGCCCGGCCCGCTGCCGAACAAACAGCCGGCATACGACCCGCCACCGCCCAACGACAACGGGCCGCCACCGCCGTTCACGTCGTGGCAGCCGCCCGGGGTTCCGCCCGTGCCGCCGCAGCTGCCGTATCCCAAGTGGCTGCCGCCGCCGGCGCCGCCGGAAGGGATCAATCCCCCGCCGGCGGGCCCGGGACCGGAGAAGCCGTGGGGTCCGCCGCCCGGCGGCCAACCGCAGGCCAGCGGGCCTGCGTACGCCACCTACGACGAGAAGACCGGCGCATTTAAGGACCCGGCCGGTGGCACTGGTATTTTCGCGGCCGGTGCTAGCGGCGTGTCCAGCGCCGAGAATTGGGTGGACCTGATGCTTGATCCGAGGCCGATGTAGTGGCAGAGGAGCCAACGACCAATCAGCGCGTCCGTCGTCGGGCCTCCCGCGCGGCCGGCCCCGCGAACGGCGAAGTGAACGAAGCCGCCACCGTGCAGGTCGAAGCCGCGCCGACGCGGCCGGCCAAGCCCGTCAAGGCGCTCAAGTCGCTCAAGCCGCCACCGCGGCGCCGACCGCACCGTGCCCTGGTGGCATGGATTTCGTTCGCGGCCGCGGTGTTGGCCATCGGCGCGCTGGCCGGTTGCCTGGCCGTGCTCGTCGTCCAGCAGCGGCACGCCAACGCCCAGCAATCACGCGACCAGCGTTTCGTCGACACAGCCACGCAGACGGTGGTCAACATGTTCAGCTACAAGCAGGACAACATCGACGAGAGCGTGAACCGCTTCTTCAACGGCACCAGCGGACCGCTGCGCGGCATGCTCGGGGCCAACAACAACATCGAGAACCTCAAGGGCATCTTCCGGTCCACCAACGCCACGTCCGAAGCGGTCATAAACGGCGCCGCGCTCGAGGGCATCGACACGGTCACCGACAATGCGTCCGTGCTTGTTTCGGTGCGGGTCACGGTCGCCGACATCGACGGCGTGAACAAACCCTCCATGCCCTATCGCCTGCGAGTGATCGTGCACGAGGACGAGCAGGGGCGGATGACGGGCTACGACCTGAAGTATCCCAACGGGGGTAATTGATGCGGTGGCGGCGCCGGCTGCTCGTCGTCGCGGGCTATCTCCTGATTCTGGTGTTCGTCGGGTTGTCCGCGGCGGCCGGCTGGTTCTACTGGCAGCGGGTGCAGACGCGCGGCGAGGAAGCCGCGCGGGCGGTGCTACCTGCGTTGGCTACCAAGGAGATTCCCCAGGTCTTCGCCTATGACTATCAGACGGTGGAACGCAGCCTCAGCGACGCGTACCCGCTGTTGACCCCCGACTACCGCCAGGAATTCCGGAAAAGCGCCAACACGCAGATCATTCCGGAGGCCAAAAAGCGCGAGGTGGTCGTCCAGGCCAGCGTCGTGGGCGTGGGAGTGATGTCCGCCAAGCGTGATTCGGCATCGCTGATGGTCTATATGAACCGCACCGTGACCGACAAAACACGCCAGCCGCTCTACGACGGCAGCAGGTTGCGGGTCGACTTCAAAAAGATCGGCAAGCAATGGCTGATCGCCTACATCACGCCGATCTAGGCGCACATCTTAATAACACATCGCAATGCCGTTGCAGTACAACGGATAACGTTCGACCGGGCTGGGCGGGGGGCCGGTCATCTGCAGCGAGAACGGTTGCTTCTTCATCTCCGGCTGCATCCCGCAGACGGCGCCGTGCAGGCTGGTGTGGGTGCCGCTCATGTTCTCGTCGCTGAACGCGTAGGTTTCGGTGGACGGTGCGGTGCCGCCGCCCGGACACGAGACGCCGTCCGGTTTCTCGACTTTGAACGTCCACAGCATGCTGGACATTCGGGCCCTGCCGCTGAAGTTCTGTAATTTGTCCGCGGCGGTGATCCGTTCGGCCGTCGAACTCACGATGTTCAGGGCGCAGTTCATCGCGAAGACGATCGGGTCGGAATAGTCATTCATGTTTCGGGTTCCGGACGGCTGGTCGCACAACGCCGAGATCGTCCAGGTCACCCCGGAGACCCCCGCCTCGTTGAAGTTGTAGTTGCCATCCGGGGGCGGTCCGATCGCGTGCGCGGGGTCACCGGAGTCCAGTGCGATTCCGATGGCGACAGCCGAGAAGATGCCTGCGCCAGCGGCCAACGCGCGACGGAGCTTCACAGTGCCCTCCCTTCCGGTCCTTCCCCTGCACCGATCCACCGAGTATCACAGCGTTTGCGCGGCAACACCATGGGTTCGGGCGGCCTACTTGGCGTCCTGCGCCTGCGGCTCCGCTAACGCGTCCAGGAATGACCGCGCCCAGCGGTCGACGTCGTGGGCGAGGACCTGACGCCGCATCGACCGCATCCGGCGCCGACCCTCTTCGACGGGCTGGTTCAGCGCCGCTTCGATCGCGTCCTTGACGCCCTCGAGGTCGTGCGGGTTGACCAGATAGGCCTGCCGGAGTTCGGCGGCAGCGCCGGTGAATTCGGACAGGACCAGCGCACCGCCGAGGTCGCTGCGACAGGCGACGTACTCCTTGGCGACCAGGTTCATGCCGTCGCGCAGCGGGGTGACCAGCATGACGTCGGCGGCCACGAAGAACGCGATCAATTCGGTGCGGGGGACCGGACGGTGCAAGTAGTGCACCACCGGATGACCGACCTCGGCGTATTCGCCGTTGATGTGGCCCACCTCGCGCTCGATGTCGTTGCGCAGAATCTGGTAGCTCTCCACGCGTTCGCGGCTCGGCGTCGCGAGCTGCACCAAAACGGTGTCGTCGCGTTTGGCCCGTCCCTCCGCGAGCAACTCCGAGAAGGCCTTCAGCCGCACATCGATGCCCTTGGTGTAGTCCAGCCGGTCGACGCCGAGCAGCACCTTGCGAGGGTTGCCCAGCTCGGCCCGGATCTCCCGGGCGCGGCGCCTGACGTCGCGGTCGCGGGCGGCCTGGTCGAGCGAGCCCGAATCGATGGAGATGGGGAAGGCGCCGACCCGGACGACGCGCGACCCGAGATCGACCTCGCCGTACCGCGTCCGCACCCCGACCGACCCGCGGGACGTGTTGACGCCGATCAATCGCCGGGACAGGAACAGGAAGTTCTGGGCGCCTCCGGTCAGGTGGAAGCCCACCAGGTCGGCGCCGAGCAGGCCCTCGATGATCTCGGTGCGCCACGGCAGCTGCATGAACAATTCCACCGGCGGGAAGGGGATGTGCAGGAAAAAGCCGATGGTCAGGTCGGGCCGCAGTTCTCGCAGCATCGCCGGCACCAGTTGCAGCTGGTAGTCCTGCACCCACACGGTCGCGCCCTGGGCGGCGGCGCGGGAGGTGGCCGCGGCGAAGCGCCGGTTGACCTCGACGTAGCGGTCCCACCATTGGCGGTGGTAGATCGGTTTGACGATGACGTCGTGGTACAGCGGCCACAGCGTGGCGTTCGAGAATCCCTCGTAGTACTCGGCGATGTCGTCGGCGCTCAGTCGCACCGGGCGCAGCTCCAAGTCCTCCTGGACAATGGGCTCGTCGTCGAAATCGGTCTCTTCCTCGGCGACGCCCGCCCAGCCGACCCACGCGCCCCGCTGGCGGCGCAGCAGCGGCTCCAGGGCCGTCACGAGGCCGCCGGGGCTGCGCTTCCACGCCGTGGTGCCGTCGGGAAGCCGTTCCTGGTCTACCGGCAGCCGGTTGGCGACCACCACAAAGTCGGAATTCCCGAAGGTCGGTGTCGTCGAGTCGTGCCCGTCCCCGGGTGCCATTTACGCGTCTTGTTTTGCGGGCCCAATACCGAGCATGGACAGGAAGACGCGGCACTCGTCGGCGTCGTTCGCATAGGCCGCGACGACTCGCCTGGCCTGGCTCGCGGTGCTGTCGGCAACGGGTTCGACGTCGTCGATCTCGCCAGGGTCAGATTTCGTAGCCATGACATAACTGTAGGTGATGCAGGATGAGCAGGTGGGTGAGGACTTGATGTTCGAGTTCCTCGACGTGGTCGTTGAGCAGCGAGGCGTCCGGGGGCTGGACGGCCTGACGGCGGCCATCCCGGGTCGGGGCGTGACCGCGGTGTTCGGACCGTCGGGCTCGGGCAAAACCACCCTGCTTCGGCTGTGCAACCGGCTCGAGGTCCCAACGAGCGGCACGGTGTCGTTCTGCGGGGACGACGTCGCCGGCATCGATCCCCTGTGGTTGCGGCGCCGGGTGGGCATGTGTTTCCAGCGTCCGTCGCCGTTTCCGGGGACGGTCGCCGACAACCTGCGGGCGGCCAACCCAGACGCCTCCGACGAACGGATGCGGGACACCCTGTCCCGGGTCGCTCTGACCGGATCGTGGCTGGACCGCGACGCCACGGCCTTGTCCGGCGGGGAGGCGCAGCGGATGTGCCTGGCCCGCACCCTGATGGCCCAACCGCAGGTGTTGCTCCTCGACGAGCCCACCTCCGCGGTCGACGCCGAGGCCGCCAGGGTGATCGAGCGTGCCGTGCGTGACCTGGCGGTCGACGGGATTCCCGCGCTGTGGGTCACCCACGATCCGGCGCAGGTGGAACGCGCCGCGGACCGGGTCCTGCACATCGAGCGGGGCCGAAGCCTGGGGCTCGGCCCGGTCGGGTCGGTGGCGGGATGAACGGCCAGGTTGGCTGGATGGGCCTGGCCGCGTCGCTCATTCTGGTGGCGTTCGCGGCGGCGATTTCGCTCTGGCAGCGGTTGGGGCTGCAGGGGCAGCTTGCATGGGCGGCGGCCCGCGCGTTGGCGCAGTTGCTGCTCGTCGGCGGCGCGCTGACGTTGCTGTTCGAGCCCGGCCGTTCGCTGTGGTGGTCATGGGCGTGGGTGGCTGGCATGGTGGCCTACGCCGGGGATCTCGCCCGGCGTAGGGCGCCTGAGGTGCCGCGACTCGCGCCGCTGACGATCGCGGCGTTCGCCGCCGCGGCCGTCATCACCCTCGGGGTGATCTTCGGGCTGCGGGTGTTCCCCCTACAGGCGCGGACATTGGTGCCGGTCGCCGGGATGATGATCGGCAACTCGATGACGGCCACGGTGTTGGTCGCCCGGCGGTTGGTCGACGAGCTCCGCGACAAGCGTGACGAGGTTGAAGCCAGGCTCGCCCTCGGGCAACCCTCCCGTCAGGCCGCCTCCCCGTACCTGCGGACCGCCTTGCGGTCGGCGATCTCGCCGCAGATCGAAACCACCAAAGCCACCGGGCTGGTGTTCCTCCCGGGTGCCATGACGGGACTCATCCTCGCCGGCGTGCACCCGGTGCAGGCCGTGCTGGTCCAGGCCGTCGTGATGTTCTTGATCCTCGGCTCGGTGGCGGCCACCACCGTCGTCGTCGCACTCGGACTGGTCCGCCTGGCGTTCACCCGCGACCACCGCCTGCTGCCGCTCGGCATGCGGCCGGACGGCTCACCCACCCACCGGTGACCCACTTACACACTGGCCGTAATGTGTAACGACGTCGGACCTGACAACAAACGAGGTGGCCGCATGACACTCTCCGAGCAAACCGGTGCTCATTCGGGCAACGCCGATGCTGACGAATTGGTCAGCTATGAAACCCTCGACGAGGGCCGCATCGCGCGGATATGGCTCAACCGGCCGGAGGCCCACAACGCGCAAAGCCGCGGCCTGCTGGTGCAACTCGACGAGGCGTTTCTGCGCGCCGAGGCCGACGACACCGTGCGCGTGGTGATCCTGGCGGCGCGCGGCCGTAACTTCTCCGCCGGCCACGACCTGGGCTCAGAGCTGGCGATCGCCGAGCGAAGCCAGCTTCCTAGCTTCCGCATCAACGGCGGGACCCGCGATCCGATCGCGGAGAAGATCTACCTGCAGGAGTGGCACTACTTCTTCCAAAACACCTGCCGCTGGCGGGATTTGCGCAAAATCACCATCGCCCAGGTGCAGGGCAACGCGATCTCCGCGGGTCTGATGCTGATTTGGGCGTGCGATCTCATCGTGGCCGCCGACAATGCCAAGTTCAGCGATGTCGTCGCGGTGCGCTTGGGGATGCCGGGCGTCGAATATTACGCTCACCCTTGGGAATTCGGTCCCCGGAAGGCCAAAGAGCTGCTGCTGACCGGAGATGCGCTCGACGCCGACGAGGCCTATCGGCTTGGCATGGTGTCCAAGGTGTTCCCGGTCGACGAGCTGGCCGACAAGACACTGGAATTCGCCCGGCGCATCGCCGACCGGCCCACGATGGCGGCGCTGCTCGTCAAGGACTCGGTCAACGCCGCTTCCGACGCAATGGGATTCACCGAGGCCCTGCGGCACGCGTTCCACATCCACGAGCTCGGGCATGCGCACTGGGCGGCCCACAACGAGAACAGGTACGCGGTCGGACTGCCGCCCGACGTCGAGGACTGGCGCAACGCCAAGCCGACGCAGGTGGCCCGCCGCGATACGCCGTAACGCTCGCCGGCCGCACGCGACCACCCGTTGCCGCCGCGAGTTCTCCACGTGGTTCGATATCTAGAACCTGTTTCAGTTTGAGAGGGCGTCGGCGTGCAGCTTTCTTTCGAAAACCGGACATATCTGGTCACCGGCGGTGGCAGCGGGATCGGCAAGGGCGTCGCCGCCGGACTGGTCGTGGCGGGCGCCTCGGTCATGATCGTCGGCCGCAACCCCGACCGGCTGGCGGGGGCAGTCAGCGAGATCGAAGCGCTTGGGAGTGGCGGGTCCATTCGCTACGAGCCGACCGACGTCACCAACGAGGAGGAGGCCGCCCGCGCGGTGGACGCCGCCACTGCCTGGCACGGTCAACTCCACGGGGTGGTGCATTGCGCCGGTGGCTCTGAGACCATCGGGCCGATCACCCAGATTGACTCCGAAGGCTGGCGGCGCACCGTCGATCTGAACGTCAACGGCACCATGTACGTGCTCAAGCACGCCGCGCGGGAGCTGGTCCGCGGCGGCGGTGGCTCATTCGTGGGCATCTCATCGATCGCCGCCAGCAACACCCACCGGTGGTTCGGCGCCTATGGCGTCAGCAAGTCGGCCGTCGACCACATGATGCAGCTGGCAGCCGACGAGCTCGGCCCGTCCTGGGTGCGCGTCAACAGCATCCGGCCGGGCCTGATCCGCACGGATCTGGTCGCCCCGGTCTTCGCGTTGCCGGAGGTGAGCGACGACTACCGCGAGTGCACGCCGCTTCCGCGGCCCGGCGAGGTCGAGGACGTCGCCAACCTGGCGATGTTCTTGCTCAGCGATGCCGCGTGCTACATCACCGGGCAGATCATCAACGTCGACGGTGGGCTCATGCTGCGACGGGGCCCGGACTACTCGGCGATGCTGGAACCCGCGTTCGGCGCCGACGGGCTACGCGGAGTCGTCTGATCCCAGGCCGGCATCTCGATCGGCGAGCGTGGCGAGCGCCGACCAGTCTAGGTGCCCGCCGCCCGTAGCCACCAACGTGAGGAAGCGGTCACGCAGCAGGCTTGCCACCGGCAGTGGCACCTGCAACTGCTCCGCGGCGGCCAGCGCCAGGCGAACATCTTTGAGGCCCAGCTGGGCGGCGAAGCCGGCCGGCTCGAATTCCCGGCGGGCGATGAGCCCGCCGTAGGTCTGATAGACCGGGGCCGCGAACAGCGTCGAAGTGAGGATGTCGACGTATTGCTGCCTGTCGACCCCCGCCTTGGCGACCAGCGCGACGGCCTCACTGACGCTCTCGATCACCGAAGCGATGAGGAAGTTGCCGCTCAGCTTCACCAGGTTGGCGCTGTGCGGCTGCTCGGACACCACAAAGGTCCGCTGGCCGATCGTGTCGAACAGCGGGGACAGCGGTTGCAGCACCTGCGGCTCGCCCGCCGCGACGACGAAAAGCTTTGCGGCGGCGGCCGCTTCGGGCCGACCGAATACCGGCGCCGCGGCGTACCGCTGACCCGCTTCGGCGTGCGCGGTGGCCAGGTGCTCCGAGAGGGCAACGCTGATGGTGCTCGACGAGACGTGCGTGGCGCCCGCGGCCAGTGCCGCCAGAATCCCGTGTCCGCCGAACGCAACGGCCTCGACGGCGTGGTCGTCGGCCAGCATCGTGAACACCACGTCGCCGGTGCACGCCTCGGCGACGGTCGAGGCGGCAGTGGCGCCCCGCTCGACCAGGCCCTCCGCCTTGCCGGGGGAGCGGTTGTAGACGGTGACCTGATGGCCCGCCCCGATCAGGTTGGCGGCCATGCCCCGGCCCATGTTGCCCAAGCCGATAAATCCGATGTCCATGCATCCACTCTGCCTTGCCGGGGGCCGTCCTTTGCGATGATGAGCGCCTAGTGACGCGACGAGCACGGGAGCGACCAATGAATCGACTCGAGGGCAAGCGAATCCTGGTGACGGGCGCCGCGTCGGGGATCGGGCAGGCGACCGCGCTGCGGCTCCTCGACGAGGGCGCCACCGTGGTTGCCTCCGACGTCGCCGAGGCCGGCCTGGACGCCACCCGGGCCCGCGCGGACGAGGCCGCGACCGCCGGCCGCCTCACCACCGTGCCGATGGACGTCGGCAACGAGGATTCGGTGATCGACGGCGTGCGCCGGACCGTCGAAAAGCTCGGCGGCCTGGACTCATTGGTCAATGCCGCCGGCATCCTGCGCGCCGCGCACACCCACCAGACCAGCCTGGAACTGTGGAACCAGATCGTCGGCGTCAACCTGACCGGGACGTTTCTCGTTGTGCGCGAGGCGCTTCCGATGCTATTGGCGAATCCGCGCAGCGCGATCGTCAACTTCAGTTCGACCTCGGCGTCGTTCGCCCACCCGTATATGGCGGCGTACGCGGCAAGCAAAGGCGGAATCCAGGCCTTCACTCACTCACTGGCGCTCGAATACGCGCGTGACGGCCTGCGTGCGGTCTGTGTGGCACCCGGCAGCATCAAGTCCGGAATCACCGACGCGACCGGGGGATACATCCCGAAAGACGCTGACTGGTCGTTGTTTTCGAGGTTGATGCCGATCCTGCCGACCACGGTGGAGTCCAGCGGCACCGGGATGGCCGACCCGTCGGCGGTCGCCGGGGTGATTGCAATGCTGGTCTCCGATGACGGCGCGTTCATCACCGGGACCGAGATCCGCATCGACGGCGGAACGCACGCTTAGCCGCTAGTTAACGCAGGGCACGCCGCCGCCGTCGATCGGTTTCCCCTGATCCGGCGTCGGATAGGTCGTGGTGGTGCCGTTGTAGTAGTAACTCTTGGCCTTGGTCGACGTTGTGGTGCTCGCCGTTTCGTCCGAAGTGCCGTCGTCAACCATCGACACCGAGAAATTGGTATCGACGGTCACCCTGATATGTCCGGGCTGGACGCTGGGATCGGGCTGGCTGGGCGCGTCGAGGCCGAGCAGTTTGGCCACGTTACGTGCGTCGGTTTCCGACCCGGCGCCATACGCGACCGTGCTCGCCGTGGGCTCACCCGAATTGCGGTCCCGGGTCTGCCCCGTGGTGTAGCCGTGGTTTTGCAGGGCGTGCGACACCTCGGTCGCTAGTCCGCTCATGCTTCCGGCATTGATGACGTCGACGATGGTTGATGGACTCGGTTTTGCGGCTGTGGTGGCGGGCGTCGTGGTCTGGGGCGAGGCACCGATCGCAGTGGCCACCTCCGCCTTGATCGCGGCCGGGTCGATGATGTTGACGTCCTGGCCGTCGATGTTGTCGTAGCGCACTACCGGAAGCGTCCGGAACTCGACGTGGCCGCCGGACGCCAGCGAACCCAGCCGCTGGATCATCTCCTCATCCCACCCGGAAGACAGCACCACATCCTTGCGCGCCACCGCCATCAGGCCTTTGAGTTTGTCCAAGTTGGTGAAGGTTCCCGCGGCCTGCAGCTCCTGCATGACCGACGAAATGAACGCCTGCTGCCGGTGGGTCCGGTCCAGGTCCCCGTTTTCCAGCCCGTGGCGCTGCCGGACGAAGGACAACGCCTCGGAGGCGTCCAGCGTCTGTCGCCCTGCCGGGAAGTCGGCACCGGAATACGAGTCGTAGACGGGATGGTTGAGGCAGACCTCCACCCCGCCCAGTGTCTGCGCCAGGTCGAAGAACCCGGCCAGATTGACCTCGGCGAAATAGTCGATCGGGACGCCGGTCAGGCTGCGCACCGCGCGCAGGGTCGCCGCCCGGCCCGCTTCGCGACCCTTGGTCTCAAGTTCTTTCTGGCTGCTGGTGCCCTGGTTGGCAAGCTTGTTCGCGACGTACTGCTTGGTGAGGCCGTACGCCTCCTTGATCTTGATGTGGTTGTATCCGGGGACCCCGGTGAAGGGCACCCAGTCGTCGCGCGGGATTGAGAAGGCCACAACTTTGTTGTCGGCGCTGACGTGCACCAGGATCAGTGTGTTGGTGTTGTAGCCGCCGTCGTCGGAATCGCCGGCGTGCAGATGTTTCAGGATCGACCAGGGCAGGTCGTTGCCGTCCTGGTCTTTGCGGGAGTCCAGCCCGATCAGCAGGATGTTCATGTCGTCGCCGCTGGACCGCGGATCGTCGGGCTGCAGGGCGTTCGAGACGGTGATGCCGCCCAGCGCGCCGTGAGCCACGTAGTATCCCGCCCCGGTCATCCCCACCGCCGCCACCGAGATCAGCGCGCCCAGGGTGCGCGTCAGCCCTTTGCGGAAACGTGAGGGCTGGCGGACGGCTCGATGGCGGCGATGAGCACCGCCCGAGCGGGCCATCACAAACCTCTGCCCACGCCCAGCGCATCACCAGCCACCGCAGCGGCGGTTTGCGGCGATGTCGCTTCAAGCATGGTGTCAAGTATGCGTTAGCTTGCTGTGAAGCCCCCAATCGAGAAGGCTTCCCAGGTCGGCCCCTTGCGGCGGCCCGCGCGCGCGTTAGCGGCGGCAATCCCGGTCTGACCAGCGCGTTCCGGCTCGAGCGTCGCACCGTGGTTTCGACAAGGTCACACTGCCGACGGGACCGACTCGAACTTGTTATCGAGCCGAGACGGCGGCTATCGGGCTGGGACGAGGTCCTCGCCCGACTCGTAGAAAACGGTGATGTTCGAGCCGGCCAAGATCTCGGCGAGGTAGACACCGAGCGGCTCGACCTCGTAGTAGTAATGAACATTGCCCCGGGGGTCCACCGCGGTCGCGCAGGACAAGCCCGGCGCCCCGCATCGTTGCTTGATGGGGATGGCCAGAATGGCCAGCGCCACCACTACGGCAATCCCGACCATGAGCGGGACCCTGGTGACTGCCCGCCTCGTCGTGGGCGCCGGATGCATCACCGTTGGAGTGTAAGCGGGATGCCCGCCCGGTTCGGCGCGGCGCAGTAGGGTTTTTCAGCTATGACCACCACCAACCCGGATGGCGCGCCGTCGCCGCAGACCCGGGTCGAGGTACTGGGCAACATCGGACCCAACTGGTTCGCCTCGGTGATGGGCACCGGCATCGTCGCCATCGCCGGCGCCACCCTGCCCGTGCACGTGGCGGGATTGCGCGCTTTCGCCCAAGTGGTCTGGGTGATGGCCGCCGTCCTGCTGGCGGTGCTGATCGTCCTGGTCGGGGGCCACTGGTTGCGCCACCCCACCGTCGCGCGCACGCACGCGCGCAATCCACAGATGGCGCACTTCTACGGCGCCGCCCCGATGGCGTTGATGACGGTCGGCGGCGGAGCTGTGTTGGTCGGCAGGGATCTGCTGGGCGAACGCATCGCCGTCGACCTGGATTGGGTGCTGTGGACCGCGGGGACGCTGGGCGGGCTGTTCACCGCGGTGAGCATTCCGTTCTTGATGTTCACCCAGCACAACGTCGAGCCCGACGCGGCATTCGGTGGCTGGCTCATGCCGGTGGTTCCGCCCATGGTGACCGCGGCGACCGGTGCGCTGTTGCTGCCGCACGTGTCGTCGGGCACCGGGCGCGAGACCCTGCTGTACGGCTGTTACGCGATGTTCGGGCTGTCATTGCTGGCTTCCCTGAACATCATCGCGATGATCTGGGCGCGCCTGACCCTGTATGGCACCTCGGGTTCCGCGCGGGTGCCAACGCTGTGGATCGTGCTGGGTCCGCTCGGCCAATCCATCACCGCCGCAGGGCTTTTGGGTGCCAGCGCCGGACTGGCCGTTGACCCCGAAGTGGCCGAGGACATGAACGCCTTCGCGATCCTGTACGGAGTTCCGGTGTGGGGCTTCGCGGTGTTGTGGATCGCGCTGGCAACCGCGCTGACCGTGCGCACACTGCTGCGCGGCATGCCGTTCGCCCTGACATGGTGGAGCCTGACCTTCCCGGTCGGAACCTTCGTCACGGGTACCTCCCAGCTCGCCGGCCACACGCATCTGCCCGCGTTCCGGGTGGCCGCGACCATCGCGTACGCCGGCCTGTTGTTCACCTGGCTGCTGGTTGCCGCGCGCACCTTGCGGGGCAGCCTGCGCGGCAACCTGCTCAAGCTGCCGCCGAGCACCACGCCGGTGAAGGCCAGCAAGCAACCGGTGGCCTGACCGTGCGCGGTGGGGGCGCGGCCCGTAGGCGTTTCGATCCCCCGGGTCGGCGGGTAGGCAACTCTGAGCCGATCGGAGGGCTAAATGATGAACTCAAGCGAGCCGCGGGAGCGGGGTACTCCGAGCGAGACACCCGAGCGACCGGCGCCGACGGAAACACCTGAACGGCTCGCACCGGCAGATCCGCCGGAGCGTTTGACGCCGTCGGAACCGTCTGAGCGTTAGGCGCGGACACAAACAGCCTGATGAGGACCGGAGGTTGAGGATGCGCGCTGAAGAAGGCGACGAAACGGTCAAGGACTACGCAGCAGAGGGCAAACAGGCCCTCGGCAGGATCAACGCTTCACAACGAGCGGGGTATCGGCTTGGCGACGTGGCCCGGCGGTTCGCCAGATTATGGCGGGGCGATCACGGGCCGGGGGACAAGCCCGGATTCCCGAGATAGTCACGCGGGCGCGGGGTACCGGTGTACCCAGGGGGCCGCTTCTTCGAGCTGGGCTGCCAGCTGAAGTAGATCGCCGTCGGCGCCCAGGCGCCCCACCAACTGCACACCGAGCGGAAGCCCGGCCTGTGTCCAGTGCAGGGGCACGCTGATCGCGGGGCGCCCGGTGATGTTGGCGAGTTGCGTGTAAGGCACCCAGCCCAGGCTTTCCTGAATCAGTTGGTCGAGAATTCCGCTGTGCGCCATGACTTTTCCCGCCCGCAGCTTGCTGGCGACCCGGGCCGCCTGTTGCAGCGCGCGCGGCGTCGCCGTGGCGCCGACGCGAAGGGGCGGCGTGGCCAGGGTCGGGGTCAACAAGCAATCGAAGGTCTCGTGGAACGTCGACAGGGATCGGATGTGATTGTTTCTGTTCTCCAACGCAAGTATGGGCGCCAGAACGCCGGTGGCCCGGGCGAGTTCACTGACGGCCAAGGTGTCGGCCTCGAAATCGCGGTCGCGGGCGCCGGTGCGTTGTCTGGCGTCGGCAACGTGCTGATAGAGCTGCGCGAACCAGATGGTGAGAAAGTCGCGCGCCAGCGCGTCGTCGTCGTAGGGGGGTGGGACCTCCTCGACCCGGTGCCCCAGATCGCTGAGGAGCGCCACCGCCCGTTCCACCGCGGCGACGGCTTCCCGATCGGGATGCGGGTTGATCGCCGAGGACCACGAGTATCCGATGCGCAGCTCGCCCGGCCTGCGCTTGATGTGATCGGCGAAAGTGCCTCGCGGAAGGGCAACTTCGTAGGCGGCGTGCGGATCGCGGCCGACGATCGCGTCACACAGCGCGGCGCTGTCGCGCACGGTGCGTGATACGACGCCCTGGGTCACCATCCCAAACATCGGCTCACCGGTCTGCGGACCGTAGGGCGACAGCCCCCGGCTGAACTTGAGTCCGACCAGCCCGTTGCAGGCCGCGGGAATGCGGATCGATCCACCACCGTCGTTGGCTCCGGCCGCCGGGACGATCCCGGCCGCGACCGCCGCGCCGGATCCACCCGAAGAACCGCCGGGAGTGTGCTCGGTGTTCCACGGGTTGCGGGCCGGGCCCCAGTAATCCGATTCCGTCACGCCCTTGGCCCCGAACTCCGGGGTGTTGGTCATTGCGAAGATCACCAGTCCCGCGTCCAGGAACCGCTGAGTCACCAGGGCGTGTTGGTCGGCCACGTCGTTGGCCAGCGAACGGGAACCGCTCGAGGTCGGAAAGCCGCGGTACTCCTGAGCAAGGTCTTTGATCACGAAGGGCACACCGGCAAACGGTCCGCGCAGGCCCGGATCGGCGGCCTGTCGGTCCGCCACATCGCCGAGGCGGCGGACGATCGCGTTCAACCGCGGATTCACTGCGTCTGCTCGCTGACGCGCCAACGCGAGGAGTTCGCCCGGCGTCACCTGCTTGCGGTCGACGAGTTCGGCCAACGCCGTCGCGTCCAAGGACATGTACTCGTCAAGCTGCATCGGATTCTCCTCTGGACGCCCCGCCTGCATCGTATTGGAGGCGCTTCGCCACCCGGGTCGGCGCAGAAGCGGCTTAGTATCACCTGATGCCCATGGCAGTGGAACCGTTTTCGATCCAGGGACCCGGCGGCGTGCGCATCGTCGCCGACCGGCTTGGCGATCCTCGAGCGCGCGCCGTGGTGTTCCTGCACGGCGGCGGGCAGACTCGCCGCTCCTGGGGCAGGGCCGCCGCAGCCGTCGCCCAGCGTGGCTGGCAAGCGGTCACCGTCGACCTACGCGGCCACGGCGAATCCGACTGGTCCGACGAAGGCGACTACCGCGTCGTCAGCTTTGCCGGCGACGTCCAGGAGGTGCTGGGCACGCTGCCCCCGCAGCCGGTGCTGGTCGGTGCCTCACTTGGCGGGTTCACCTCGATGCTGCTCGCAGGTGAGATTTCCCCGGGCATCGCCAGCGCGGTCGTGTTGGTCGACATCGTGCCGAACATGGACCAGTCCGGAGCCAATCGGATACACGCCTTCATGTCCGATCGGGTGGAATCGGGCTTCGCCTCACTTGACGAGGTCGCTGACGCGATCGCCGAATACAACCCGCACCGGCCGCGGCCAACCGACTTAGACGGCCTGACCACGAATCTGCGCCGACGCGGCGATCGCTGGTACTGGCACTGGGATCCCCAGTTCATCAGCGGGACCGCCGCGTTTCCCCCTTTCGAGGTCACCGACCCCGACCGCATGCACGCGGCCGTCGACGCCATCTTGCGCGGCGGCGTGCCGATGCTATTGATTCGGGGCCAGATGAGCGACCTCGTCAGCCAGGAACGGGCGGACGAATTCCTGGCGCGCTTTCCGCAGGTCGAGTTCACCGATGTGCGCGGTGCCGGGCACATGGTCGCCGGCGACCGCAACGACATCTTCGCCGACGCCGTCCTGGGGTTCCTCGCCAGGCATCTCGACGACTGATCGGTTCGTCGGCCTAGAGTGAAAGCAATTGTCCGGCAGGGCATTCCCCAAAGATTTGTCGCTCATGTCAATTCGGTCGGGTCAGGTGCGCGCCCGGACTTAGCGCCCAGGCGGCCGAAACCCGCTGGCGCTGTTAGCATGCTGGCCGACACATCAAGAGAGGCGGCGTGGCATTGCAGTGGTTGCGAGGTTTGGGCTTGGTCGGTGCTGTGCTCGTCGCCGCGACGGCGCTGGCGAACCCGGCGCGGGCCGACGCGGGCGTCACGCCGGGTATCAAGGTCGAAGACGAAAATAGCTCGTGCACATCGGGTTTCGCGGCGCAGGGCAATAACGGCAGCTATTACCTGATGACCAGCGGCCATTGCGACGCCCACGACGGCTCACAGTGGACATACGGCAATGACGTCCCGCTCGGAAAGATCACCGCAAGCGAGAAGGAGGGCGACACGAGGGACGCCGCCATCATCCTCCTCCGCCCGAGCGTGGGGGCGCCCCTCGGAGATGTCGGCGGGCGGTATGCTGTTCGGGATGTGTTGAGCGCTAACAAAATTCGCGAAGGCATGCCCTTCTGCAAATTGGGCGCGGTCACCGGTGAAACCTGCGGTTCCGTCACACACGTAGACGGTGACGTTGTCGAGGCCAGCGTGTTCAGTCTCAATGGCGACAGCGGCAGTCCGGGTTTTGTGAAGAACCCGGACGGCACCGTAAGTGCCGTGGGCTTGTTGATGTCCTCGCCCGACGGCGACGACAACACGACCTACTTCACGCTCATCGACCCGCTGCTGGGCAGGTGGGGGTTACGCGTTCTCCCTTGACGCCCAACCGCGCGTGCCCGCCTTTAACACAGCGTTTGTAACTTGCGGCTAACGGGTATCCGCGCGCCGCGGCACTGGCCGGGACTCGCTAGGTTGACGAGGCCAATGAGTTCGTTAGTGCGACACCAGCGACACGAGGGAGAGCAGTAGTGAAGCGTGGGATCGTCGTCGGCGTGGCGGGCGTGGCCGTAGTGGTCGCGGCGTGCGCCGGCTGTTCGAGTAACAAGTCAAGCACGGGATCGTCGGGTTCCTCGTCGCCGTCGGCGGCCGGCCCGCAGGTCATCGTCGACGGTCAGGCGCAGAACGTCAGCGGCCAGGTCACGTGCACGCCGGCGGGCGACAACACCAACATCGGCGTCGGTGACCCGACGGCGGGGGTCGGCGCCGTGGTCAGCAACGCCAACCCGCCCATCGTGCACTCGGTCGGACTCGGCAGTGTCAACGGCATCACGCTCGGCTTCTCCGACGCGGCTCCCAATCAAGGGGGCAACGCGGGAGCCGCGGTCAACGGGAAGACCTACGCAATCAAGGGCACCGCGACCGGGCTCGACATGAGCAACCCGCAGCAACCGCAGCCGGTAACCAAGTCTTTCGAGTTGGACGTGACCTGCCCGTAGTGCAGGCGACCGAGACCCAAGAGGGGACGCAGCTATGTCTATGAAACGTGTCGTCAGCGCGGCGGCCATCGCGGCGGGGCTGAGCATGTCCGCGGTTACTTTGAACGCGGGTTCGGCCTTCGCGGCTCCGCTCGACCCCCCGCCGCCGTGCCCTGGCTGCCATGGCGGTGGCGGTGGCGGCGGGGGCGGGGGCAACCCCGGCGGACCCGGCGGGCAGCAGGGCGGACCCGGCGGGCAACAGGGCGGACCCGGCGGTCAGAACGGTCCCGGCGGTCAGCAGGGCGGGCAACAGGGCGGTCAGCAGGGCGGACCCGGCGGTCAGAACGGCCCCGGCGGGCAGAACAATCCCCCGCAGCAGACCGGCCAGAACAACCCGCCGCAGCAGACCGGGCAGAACAACCCGCCGCAGGGTCAGCAGAACACGCCGGCGCCCAACGAGCACGGGCAAAACCCGCCGCAGGGCGGGCAGAACTCGCCGGCGCCAAACCAGTACCCGCAGCAGGGCGGGCCGGGCAACCAGCCGGGTGATCACGATCAGAACGGGCCGGGTGGACAACCCAATGCGCCGGCGAGCGAGCACAACCCGCCGCCGCAGGGCAGGCAGGCCCTCAACCCGCCGAGCACCCAGCCTCCGCATCAGCCTTACGTTCCGCGCGGGACGTACGTCAGCGGTAACGCCCAGGTAGGCGGGCCCGGCGATGCGCGGGCGGGCTTCAGCATCGTCGACCACGGTGCGCCGCCGCCACCCCCGCCGCGGGGCCACGGCTGGAACGACGGTCCGGCCCCCGGCCATCCGCCGCCGCACTGGGTCGGCGCGCCGCCTCCAGGGGGTTGGGACGGTCCGCCGCCTCCCGGCGGCTGGAACCGTCCGTGGTCGGGGCCGCAGCGTGATGTCGCCGTCGCGCAGGTCGATTTCGGGCCGTTCCAGTACGACTCCTACACCGCCATCCCGGTCTTCAACTGGCAGTTCGGCGGTTGGGGGTTCTGGTACATGGGCGTCTGGGTTCCGCTGTACTGACGGGCCGCCGGTCTAGCCGGCGCGCCATTGGTGGGCGGCGATCGGGTCGTCGTGGCAGGCTCCGGGAATGGATGTGCGAGAGAACGTCCGCCGAGCCATCGACGTCATGACGGCTTGGACGTCCGACAGCGGCAACGAATTCGCCTGGAACCGGCTCGTCGAGAACGTGATCGATGAGCCGGACGGAGAAATCCTGCTGTTGATGGGTTTCGTCAACCTCGCGGGCGAACTGGGGATCAAGCTGGAGAAGGCGACTGGCCAAAAGATGCGCGCTCACCTCCAAGACATCGCCCTGAAGTACCTATGAGGGGTGCGTGAACGCGGTGGAGGAGCGGTTCGTCCGGGTCGGTGGTGACAGCGGCGTACTCACCATCGAGCTGACCAATTCGAAACGGCTCAACATCGTCGGCACGCGCGCCGTGGAGGAATTGACACAGGCATTCCGCGCCGTCGACGGCGATGGTGACGTCCGGGTGGTCGTGCTGCGCGGGGCGGGGGAGGCGGCGTTCATCGGCGGTGCCGACATCAACGAGATGGTCAACCTGGACCGGTCGAGCGCCGAGGCGTTCATCCGTCGGCTCGCAACCCTGTGCGAGTCGATCCGCGAATGTCCCGTTCCCGTCATCGCCCGATTGGCCGGGTACTGCCTCGGCGGTGGGCTCGAGGTCGCGATGTGCTGCGATCTGCGGATCGCCGAATCCGGGGCGACATTCGGCATGCCGGAAGTGGCGGTCGGAATCCCCTCGGTGATCCACTCGGCCTTGATGCCCGCGCTGATCGGGGCGTCGCACGCGGCGTGGCTCCTGCTGACCGGTGAGACAATCGACGCGGGCACGGCCGTCTCCTGGGGTTTGGTGCATGAGGTGGTTTCCGCCGACGCGCTCGACTCTCGCATCGCCGAACTCGCCGCGAAACTCGCCGGATTCGGCCCGCACGCTGTCCGGCAGCAAAAGCGCCTGCTCAACAAGTGGTTCGACATGACGGTCCACGGGGCGATCGAGGACAGCATCGAGCAGTTCGGTCTGGCGTTCTTGACCGGAGAGCCCCAGGAGCACATGCAGGCGTTCCTCGCGCGCAAGCAGGACCGAACATAGCGTCGCCCCCACCCGGTGCCGCACACGAAATAGCTTGTCGCGCTTGGTCGCCGCCGTGCGGAGCTGCCTTACTGGGGATGAGCCGCGAGGTAATCCGCGACGGCGATCGGGGCTGCCTCCGCGTAACCGACGGGGAGCAACACGTCGCCGGCGGTGGTGACGTAATAGACGTCCCACCGGTAGTAGGTGGGGAACGCGGCCGGGTCGGCCGCGATCAGCGCGGCGTATTGGTCGACCGCCTGGACGTATTCGTGTGCGTGGTTGTAGCCGTAGATGGCGCGGTCGGGGTCGTTGGCGAAGCCGTTGGCGGACAGGAAGCGGCCCGCCGCCATGATGCTGTCGCGCGGCGAATTGATATCGCCGCCCTGGCCGTAGGTGGCGAACGTCGACGGCAAGAACTGCATGGGGCCCTGCGCGCCGGCCGTGCTCGCGCCGTTGATGCTGCCGAAGCGGGTCTCGACGAGGTTGATCGCGGCCAGGTAGTTCCAGCCGACGCCGGTCTCCGATTCCGCCGCGTGGTAGTCATTCATCAGTTCGTCGGCGGGTACGGGAGGCTCGATCCGCCACGCGGGCAGCGTGTCTTTCGCGGGCGTCATTGCCTGGAGCTGGCGACGGGCATCGAGGTTACGGTCGTAGACGCCGCTCAGCTCCGGCGGGATGCGCGGCCGGGTGATCGAGTCCCAATCGGGGTGCCGCCCAATGGCGCGGTACGCGGCCTGCTCGCGGTGCGCCGCCGCCGTCAGTGCCGGCTCCGCCGTCGACGGGTCACGAAGCGCGCGCTCGTCCGCGACCAAATCGTCGGCCAACTGAGCCGGGTCAGACGCCAGTTGTGGCTGGGCGCCAAGGGGCGGATTCGGTGCTGCGGCAACAGTTCTCGAAGCGAGCGGTGCGGCGCCCGCCGTCGCGGCGGTTGAAGCAGTCATCGCCGTTGCATTGGGCTTCACCGTCGGGGACGAACAGCCGACGACTAGCAACATGATGGCGCCGAGAAACACCGGCGCGGTCGCAGCGACCGTCGGGTTACGCCTCACTGGAGTCACTTCCGTCGATTTGCCAGGAATAGTCTTTCGCATCTGACCGCCTGACATCAATGCCGTGGCCCGTATCGGCTGGGGCAGATCGCCTCAGGTAGTGGCCTCAAAGCATCCCCGAAGTGCGAAATCTTGTTGACGGCAACCGGCTTCATGCCGCGCGGAAACCGGCGAAATCTCGGGGCCCTGGAATTCCCCACAAGTTGCGGGTGACCGCGGCTTATTCCAGACTGAGAATCACCTTCCCAGCAGAGTGGACAAGCTACATGTGTGACGCCGCGGCTGAACCGACCGAGAGACGGAACAGGATTCGCCGAGCTGCGGCGGCAATGCCCAAGCACGTCTCTCGTCTCATTCGTCCGGCGATGCTTGCCGCAATGGTGACGATGCTGATCGCTGCGCCCGATACACGCCCTCTGCTGCCGCCGGGATGCGCGATCGGTTGGACGATGGTCGGGGGCGTGCTGATTTATGTGCCGGACTGCACGCACCGGTCACCGGCTCCACCGCCCCCGCCGGACGGACCGCCGCCCGGCCCCGTGCCGCCTCCGGCGCAGTAGGCGACGGAGCGCCGCGCGATGGGTCGGCGGTCAGGCCGGGATCGCGCTCAGACGCTCAGGGCTTCGGAGCGGCGGAATCGCTGTTGGGGCGGTCGGAGAAAGTCGGAAGTTGCACCGGTTCTGCATCGCGACTGGCCGGTGACACGACCTCGGGCTCGTAGCGATGGGAAAACAAGTCGGATGATGTCATGGAGCGGGTCCTCAAGTTAGGTTGGCTTCAGCCCAAATGTGGTTGGCTTGGGGGCGAAGGGCGATCGATTCGTGGATCTGCTCATCCCCACAAGAATTTGGCTACTCGGCAGCGCGAACGCGGACTGCTGCTACCAATCTACACGCCAGAGTTCGCACGGACGTTGCGCCGAGCGCCTGGCATTCATCAACCCCAAAAACCGCGCCCCGGTGCACGCCCTGGCGGAAGCGGGCCGGGGACCCCTTAACGTGCTGTGGGCTGGTGGGAAACGACCCACCAGCCCACACGGTCGAACTCGCGCTAGACGGCGGTTACTCCGACTGCCTGCGGACCCTTGGCCCCTTGCTCGACATTGAACTCAACTCGCTGATTTTCCTCCAGCGACTTGTAGCCGTTTCCCTGGATTTCCGAGTAGTGGACGAACACATCTGCTGCGCCGCCGTCCGGAGCGATAAAACCGAAGCCTTTTTCGCTGTTAAACCATTTCACAGTTCCCTGTGTCATACCTTCAACTTCTCTCATTTTGAACGGATGCCGACGGGCATCCCGGGCAAGCGTACCACGTGGGGTGGCTATTAACTGTAATCGACTGCCTCAGAATGGCTTTCATGTCGTCCAAAGGTTCGTGGGCGACGAATCGGATCTGGAGTCTCCGGCGTGCGGATCGCGCCAGCTCGTCGGGGCGTGCACGAGGTCGAACTGCAGGTGTGGCGGGCCGGCTCCCGGCAAGTCTCCGCGCGTTCGGGGCGTTCGTGGCGGCGTTAACAACGCTGCATGGTCAGCGGGAGCGCGGCTGTGCGGGCGCGCCGTTATCGGCCCGTATCTAGGGGCTTGTGACGTCGTCCTGACACGCTCAAACTGGTTGATATGCGCGACCGCGAGACCATCGATTCAGAATTGCGGCGCATCGCGCTCGGGCGACGAGCGGTCCGAGAGCACGGCGGCGAGCCGTCGTCCCGAGAGGTGGACGAACTGCTCGACGAGCTCCTGGCCCACAGCGCCGGGGCGTCTCTCCCCGCTGCGGCGAAAGCCTATGAAACCGATGTTGCCCCCAACGCCGGGTCGAGGGGCGCCGGAATCGGCACCACGCTTCGCCGGCGCAAGGGCGTGCAGCGGCACTTGGGCCTGCTCGCGGCCTTGCCGCTATCTCTGGTGGCCGTCGCCGCCGCGGTGGTGGTGATGTTTTCGGTCCACCGCCAGGATTCATCGGCGCAGCGGGCGGAAACTCCGCCGTCGGCCGCGCCCGCGCCCAAACCTGTTGCGCCGCAAGCGCCCAATGCGCGCATCGAGGCCGCCGACGCGGCGTTCATCGCCGCGTTGAAGCACGAAGGGGTGCCAGTCCCCAACCACGAATACGTGATAACCCAGGGTCACGCGGTCTGCGACTTCCTGGCGCGCCAACCCAATTTCGCGGATGCGGTCGAATTCGTGCAGCGATCGTCGATTTGGGACGCCAACCAAAGCACCGAAGTCACCGCGGGCGCCATCGTTGCGTACTGCCCTCAGTCTCAACCCGCGGCCCCGGCCGACTTGTCGCCGGCCTACCAGAATGCCCTCTCCGATCTGCAGGCAATCGAGGGGAAGCTGCAAGGGATCCAAGGGGACCTGCAAGGTATCCACCGAGATCTGGACGGCGTCCCCGGCCCGCCATAACCGGGGTGGTCGCCTTCGCCCGGCCCGGAAAGCTGCTGTGCGGAGTCCCCGAACTCGCCGACTGGACTTTGGTTGAGTTCGCGCCAAAAAGGCCACTTCGGCCCCTTCCGTAGCAACGAGGTCAGAGCTACGATCTCCCTGCACGGAGTCATGTGATGCGCAGCATAGCTAACCGTTTGGCAGTCATCGGCCCAGCCGCATTCGCGCTGGCGGTGACCATGACGTCTCTATCGCCGGCGGTAAGTAGGGCCGCCGAATGTGGCGAAGGCACCGTGTACGACCCACCGTCCGATACGTGTGTGGTGCTCGCGCAGGCAGCTCAACCAGTAGCGCCGCCACCGGCGGCCCCACCGCCACCACCTCCGGCGGCTCCACCGCCTCCGCCGCCCGCTTGGGGTGGCTATTACGGCCCCAGGCCCTACGTCTCGGCCAGCATCTGCGCGCCGATTCCATTCATCCATATCTGCGCCGGAATCTGAGAGCGCCAGAGCGGCGGCGATGCCTGGAGCCCCCTGTCAGGATTGAACTGACGACCGCTCGCTTACAAGGCGAGTGCTCTACCACTGAGCTAAGGAGGCGGGATCAAACCGGTCCAAGCCTAATCGGTCACTCGCCGCTGTCGATGATGCGCGTTGAGCGCACCGTCCGGGACGAAGGACGACGCCGGCCGGGGAGCGGAATGCGGTCGGCGATGCTGCTCAGCGGGTTCACCACCATGGTGAGCGCGACGACCGCGTCCTGGAGCGTGGCGATCGCGGGCTCCAGCGCTTCCATCCCGGGCGTCAGCCGCGCCAGGGTGTCGGCGACGTCGGCGAGCTGGTCCAGCGGCCCGTTCTTCGCCGTCAGCTTGTCGACCAGACCACCCTCGGCCAGCAGCCGGTCGGCCAGCCCATCCTCGGCCAGCAGCCGCTCGATCAGTCCGTCCTCGGAGACAAGCTGATCGGCCAGGCCGCCGGGCTGCAGGGTGCGGTGCAGGCCCCCGCCCTCAGCGGTAAGGCGGTCCAGCAGGCCGCCGTCCGACGTCAGCATGTCGACCAACCCGCCCGGGCGCAGCAGCCGGTCGATCGGTCCCTCCGGTGCCACGGCCCGTCCCAGTGGCGCATCGTCGTCCAGCAGCCGGGCGAGCCGGTTGGCACGAACGATCGCGTCGTCGATTCCCAGCATGGAAGTCATGGCGTTCGTTCCGCCGGTCCCGCCTTCGCCCAGCGCCCGTTTCGCCACCCCGACCGCCGCGGTTGCCACGGTCAGGCCGGCGTCCGCGGCGGCGAGCCCGACACGTGCCGGGGCGGTCGCGGCCAACACGATCCGTGCGGCGAGGTTCATTCCACGAGTCTATTCGCGACGCGACTGCGCCGACCCGCGCAGGTCCGAGCGGTTGCGATGAGGCCTGGCAGACTACTATCAGAGTGTTGGCACTGAGCTTTCAGCAACCACACAACCTTTACATAGGAAACGTTCAACAAGAGGCAGAAGAATCTGATGACCGCGGCAACCTCAAGCGAAACGAAACCGGAGGCTCGTGTCCTCGTAGTCGATGACGAGGCCAACATCGTCGAGCTCCTCTCGGTGAGCCTCAAGTTCCAGGGTTTCGAGGTCTACACCGCGACGAATGGCGCCCAGGCCCTGGATCGGGCCCGGGAAGCCCGCCCCGACGCGGTGATCCTGGACGTGATGATGCCCGGGATGGACGGATTCGGAGTGCTGCGGCGCCTGCGCGCCGACGGCATCGACGCCCCGGCGCTGTTCCTGACGGCCCGTGATTCGTTGCAGGACAAGATCGCCGGCCTGACCCTGGGCGGCGACGACTACGTGACCAAGCCGTTCAGCTTGGAGGAAGTCGTCGCCCGGCTGCGGGTCATCCTTCGGCGCGCCGGCAAGGGCGGAGCGGAGCCCCGCAGCGCCCGGCTGACCTTCGCCGACATCGAACTCGACGAGGAGACGCACGAGGTGTGGAAGGCCGGCGAACCGGTGTCCCTATCGCCGACCGAGTTCACGCTGCTGCGTTACTTTGTGATCAACGCGGGCACGGTCTTGAGCAAGCCCAAGATCCTCGACCACGTGTGGCGATATGACTTCGGAGGTGACGTCAATGTCGTCGAGTCCTACGTTTCGTACCTACGCCGCAAGATCGATACTGGGGAGAAGCGGCTGCTGCATACCCTGCGGGGAGTGGGCTACGTGTTGCGGGAACCACGCTGAGCCCGCGCTCGGCCGCCAGCGTTAGCGAAGAATCATTCACATGGCCAAACAGCATCGACGTGGATTGCCGCTCCGGGTAGGGCTGGTCGCCGCCACCCTGGCGCTGGTGGCGTGCGGGCTGGCGGTCTCGGGCATCGCGGTCACGTCGATCCTGCGGCACAGCCTGGTCACCCGGATCGACCAGACGCTGCTCGACGCGTCGCGGGGCTGGGCGCAGGCCCCGCGGCGCGAGTCGCCGCCGCCCTACGGGGCCCCCGACCCGGGCCGGCCACCGTCGAAGTTCTACGTGCGGGGCATCGGCATCGACGGCACCCCGTTCACCGCGATCAACGACCGCAACTCCGAACCGGCATTGCCGCCCAACAACGACGTAGGCCCCAATCCGACGACGCTGCCGTCGGTCAACGGGTCCGACATCCAGTGGCGCGCGGTGTCGGTGCGCGGCCCGCACGGCCTGACGACCGTTGCGATCGACCTGTCCGACGTCCAACACACGGTCAGCTCCCTGGTCTGGTTGCAGATCGGTATCGGGGTGGCGGTGCTGGTAGTGGTCGGCATCGCCGGCTTCGCGGTCGTGCAGCGCAGCCTGCGGCCGCTCTCCGAGGTCGAACAGACTGCCGCGGCGATAGCCGCCGGCCAGCTGGATCGCCGTGTCCCGGAACGTGATCCACGTACCGAGGTCGGCCGGCTGTCCCTCGCCCTGAACGGAATGCTTGCGCAGATCCAGGAGGCGCTCGCGTCCTCGGAGTCGTCGGCCGAGAAGGCCCGCGGTTCCGAGGAGCGGATGCGGCGGTTCATCACCGACGCCAGCCACGAGCTGCGCACCCCGCTAACGACAATCCGCGGCTTCGCGGAGTTGTATCGGCAGGGCGCCGCGCGCGACGTCGCCATGCTGTTGTCGCGCATCGAAAGCGAAGCCAGCCGGATGGGGCTGCTGGTCGACGACCTGCTGCTGTTGGCCCGCCTCGATGTGCAACGACCGCTCGAACACAACCGGGTCGACCTGCTGGCGCTGGCCAGCGACGCCGTGCACGACGCGCAGGCGATGGACCCCAAGCGCACCATTGCCATGGAAGTGCTCGACGGCCCTGGCACCCCGGAGGTGCTCGGAGACGAACCGCGGATCCGACAGGTGCTGAGCAACCTGGTCGCGAATGCCTTGCAGCACACCCCGGAGCGCGCCGACGTCACCGTGCGGGTCGGCACCGAGGGGGACGACGCCGTGCTCGAAGTGGCCGACAAGGGTCCCGGCATGACCGAGCAGGACGCGTCGCGGGTGTTCGAACGCTTCTATCGCACCGACTCGTCGCGGGCGCGTGCCAGCGGCGGCACTGGATTGGGGCTATCGATCGTCGACTCGCTGGTGCGCGCGCACGGCGGCGCCGTCACGGTGACGACCGCGCCCGGGGAGGGCTGTTGTTTCCGGGTCACACTCCCGCGCGTCAGCGAAGTGCCGGCGCAGGAGCCGGTTCACGCCAATTGAGCCAGGGCCGCCTTGATTTTGGCCTGCGCGTCGTCCAGGGATTCCGGTGAGGGGTTGCGGTCGACGTTGGCGAAACCGAAGTCGCTCAGGCGGCGGGTGGGGAACACGTGCACGTGTAGATGGGGCACCTCCAGCCCGGCGATGATCACCCCCGCCCGCTCAGTCTTGAAGGCCTTGCACACGGCCTTGCCGACAAGCTGACTCACGCTCATGATCCGGGCGAACGTCGCCCCATCGACGTCCTGCCACTGATCGATTTCGGCCCGCGGCACCACCAACGTGTGCCCTTGAGTCATGGGCTCGATCGTCAAGAACGCGACGACCTCGTCGTCCTCGTAGACGAAGCGGCCGGGAAGTTCACGGTTGATGATCTTGGTGAAGATCGATGCCATGGCCCCAGCATAGGGGCGATGGTTCTCGCCTCGGGCCGCGCCTGCTTGCGCCGGGTTCGATAGCGCACGCGCGATCGAATCTCAGGAGGCGGTAGTGCCTTCGGCGCCGTGCGGCCGGCTCACTCCTCCTTGCCGAACTGCATGACGTCGAGGTTCCAGTAGCCCCTCATGTTGGTAATCAGTCCGGCGTCGTTGACCGCGTAAGTGAACACGCCCCGCACCGAGCTGGTGAAGCCGCCCTCGAACTTGCTGTTGAGCACCAATATGTGGGCGATCTCATGGGGGGAACTCGACGGGAACGTTTCCTCGCAAGTGATGGACAGCTGGTTGGCCGCGATGTTCGTGTCGAAGAACGCGCCGACTGCCTCCTTACCGCGAACCCCGGTGCCGTCCGGGTTGGTCACGGATTTGCCGATCGGATCCTCGATGACGACGTCGTCGGCCATCAGGGCCAGCCAGCCCTCCCGGTCGTGCGCTTGTACGCATCGCCATGATGCCTGCGAGGCGGCGAGCGCCGGGGTCGCCTGCGATTCTTCGGTTCGGGTCATTCTTGTTCTCCTGTCACTAGATTGCGCACGCGGCGCGCGCGCCTTCCTCGGTGGCCTTGCGGATCAGCCCGAGCCCGGTGCAGTCGCCGGCGGCGTGCACCTGAGCGCCGGGCAGGGCGGCGGCCAGCGCGTCGAACATCGTGGTGTCGGGTTCGACCGTGCCGGCCAGCACGACGCTGTCGGCCTCCAGCTGCCGGGCGGTGCCGCCGGCCGGGGTGAACACCACCGCTTCGGTGGTGATCCGTTCCACGGTGGCCCGCACATGCACGGTGACGCCCAGCCGGTCGAGGCGATCCATGTGTTCGGTCTTGCGTTTGTTGCCGACCTCCGGGGCGATGTTTTTGCCGGATTCGAGGACCGACACCAGCCGGCCCCGGCTCGCCAGGAATTCGGCCAGTTCCAGGGCGACCAGGTCACCGCCGATGATGGCGACCCGCCGTCCGACCGGCATCCAGGCGCGGCTGGCCATCCGGACCGCGGCAGGATGCACCAGCCGCTGCCGCCACCCGCCCAGCGCGGAAGCCCCCAGCCGTTGCCAAGCCGGTGCGCCGGATTCGGCTCGCCCGCCCAGCAATTCGCGCAGCCCGGGACCGGTGTGGACGTGCGGTAGATCGGATCCGGGGATCGCCGGCACGGCGACCCTGCCACCGGTGGCGACCACCACCGCATCCGGGCCGGCATCGACGACGTCCTGAGACGAAATCGATTGACCCAGACGGACTTCCACGCTGCTGAGCTTGATCTCCTGGCGCAGGTAGCGCAGAAAAGGCTCATTCTCCGGATGCAGAACCGCCGCCCAGCGCAGCGCGCCGCCCAGCGCGGCGCTGCGTTCGAAGAGCGTGACGCGGTGTCCCCGTTCGGCGGCTACCCGGGCGGCCTCCAGCCCGGCGGGCCCACCGCCGATCACCACCACGCGCTTGGTGCGTGCGGCGGGAGCCGCCGCCATTTCGCGCTCCTTGCCGGTGCGTGGATTGACGGCACAGTCGACAGAGAAACGCAGTTCCATTGCATCGATGCAGTTTTCACAGGAGATGCACTTGCGAATCCGGTGTGCCTGCCCGTCGCGCAGTTTGCGCGGCAGCTCGGGGTCGGCCAGCAGCGGACGGCCCATCGCGATGAAATCGGCGCGTCCGTCGGCCAGAATCCGTTCGGCCCGGGCCGGATCGTGGATGCGGCCGACGGCGATCACGGGCACGTCGACCACCTGCTTGACCGCGGCCGCGGCCCCGACGTTGAGCCCCTCGCCGTCGTCGGCACCGTTGACCATCCCGGTCACCAACCGGTCGATCACCCCGCCGCTGATGTGGAACGCGTTGACACCCGCGGCCACGAACTCCGGCGCCAGCTGCGCGGTCTCGAAGATCGGCCGGCCACCCGCGACCCGTTCGTAGCCCGAGATTCGCAGCGTGATCGGCAGGGCGTCACCGATCTCGGAACGGATTGCGGCCAGCGCATCGAGGACCACCCGCGCACGGCCGCGGACCGAATCACCGCGGTAGTCGTCGGTGCGGCGATTGCGTTGCGGGGCAAGGAATGAGCCCAGCAGCATGTAGCCGTGCGCGGCGTGCAGCTCGATGCCGTCGTACCCGGCCTCGACGGCACGCCGCGCCGCGGCCTTGAACAAATCGAACACCCCGCACAGCTGTTGCTTGCTGATCTCGACCGACGGGCGCCCGGTGAGGTAGGAGGGAATCACCGACGGGCCCAATGACGTGACACCGAAGATCTCGGGCCCCAGACCGTCGGGACCGGCGTGCACGATTTGTGGTTGGATCTTGGCCCCGTGCTCGTGCACCACCTCCACGAGCGCCCGATGCGCGTCGACCGATTCGTCGGTGGCCAGGTGCAACCCGCCTGGAGTCTCCGGATGCTGGTGGTCGATCCCGGTGGCGCCCAGCGTGATCAGGCCGACTCCGCCCTTGGCGCGTGCGGCGAAGTAGTCGCGGGTGCGCTCGGACGGCAGCCCATCGGGCGTGCCATACATGGTCTCCATCGGAGACATGACCATGCGGTTGCGCACTGTCATGGCGCCGATCTGTCCCGGCGCCAGCAGGTGCCCGAACCCCGTCACTCGGGACCCAGTCGGTTGGGGCGGCAGTTACCTGTCCGCGTCCGTGTACCGGATGACGCCGCGAATGTTCTTGCCGTCCAGCATGTCCTGGTAGCCCTCGTTGATCTGCTCCAGGCGGTACTGGGTGGTGACCATGTCGTCCAGGTTCAGCTTGCCGGCCTTGTACATCGACAGCAGCTGCGGGATGTCGTACTGCGGGTTGCCGCCGCCGAAGATGGTGCCCTGCAAGTTCTTCTGCATCAGGGTGAGCATCGCCAGGTTGAGGTTGACGTTGGTGTCCAGCAGGCTGCCGATGGCGGTCAGCACGCAGGTGCCGCCCTTTTGGGTGATGTTGAGGTAGTTGTCGACGTCGGCGCCGTGCAGCTCGCCAACCGTGACCACGACCTTGTGGGCCATCAGCCCGTAGGTGACCTCCATGATGCCCATCAGCGCCGCGTCGATGTCGGGATAGACGTGGGTGGCACCAAATTTCAGCGCCTGGTCGCGCTTCCATTCGACCGGGTCGATCGCGAAGATGTAGCGTGCGCCGGCGTTGACGGCGCCCTGCAGCGCCGCCATGCCGACCCCGCCGACACCGACGATGGCGACGTCTTGGCCCGGCCGGATGTCGGCGGTGCGGACCGCCGAGCCGTACCCGGTGGTGACGCCGCAGCCGACTAAGGCGGCGACCTCGAAGGGAACCGACGGGTCGATCTTCACCACGGAGCTGCGGTGCACCACCATGTACGGCGAGAACGTGCCCAGCAGCGTCATGGGGAAGACATTCTGACCCTTTGACTGGATGCGGAACGTGCCGTCGGAAACCGCGGCACCGCCGAGCAGTCCGGCCCCCAGGTCGCACAGGTTGCGCATGCCGGCCTGACACGTCGGGCACTGCCCGCAGGACGGGATGAAGGACAGCACCACGTGGTCGCCGGGGGCGATGTCTTCGACGCCCGCACCGACCTCGGTGACGATGCCGGCACCCTCATGCCCGCCGAGCACCGGGAAACCGGCCATCGGGATTCCGCCGGTAACGAGGTGATGGTCGGAGTGGCACATGCCGGCCGCTTCCATCTGGATCTTGACCTCATGCGCTTGCGGGTCGCCGATCTCGATTTCCTCGATGGACCAGGGCTGGTTGAACTCCCAGATCAGTGCGCCTTTTGTCTTCACGATGGTCCTGACCCCATTTCGCCTTTGAATCGATCAGAGCTGGCCGGCCCCTTGATGCCGGACAACTTGGTGACGGGCGCCACAGGCACCCTTGTCGCGTCAGCATAGCGCGTGCAACAAATCAAATGCTTGGTTGGTCCGCCACTGGCTCCGGTCACCAGATCGGCACCGGTGCCTGGCCGAGCGGGTAGTAGCCCGGCAGCTTCTCGCCGGCGATGCTGCGCTCGATTCGCTTCTGCATGCCGGAGCTGAGGTCGCCGGATTCGATGAGCTTGCCGAACATGTACGCGACGTGACCGAAGTCGAAGAAGTCCCGCTGCCACTCGATGAGGTTGTCGGCGTTGAGGCGGAACCAACTGCCGCCGATGCCGTAGATCTCGTCCCTGGTGCCGTCGGACTTGTTGACGATCTGCTTCCAGAAGCCGACGATCTCGCCCTGCTTCTCGTCGATGAGCACCTTCTGGTACTCGTACACCCAGTTCTCCAGGCCCTCCATCTCCAGGCCCAGGGCAATGTCGCGGATTTCGTCGATGCCGACGCACATCACGTCTTCCTTGGGGCCGATGTTCCAGCCGTAGGTGGCGTCCTGGGTGTAGAAGTCCGCCAATGGCCGCCAGTCACCGGCCTTCTCGCAGTCCTTGTTGGCCTGCAGCCAGCGGTCGACCCATGCCTCGAGTTCCTCGCGTGACGCTTGTGATGTCATGAATCAGTCTCCTGGATCTTCTTTGATGAACAGTGCATGCGTTGGGCACATATCGACCGCGCGCTCGACTTCCTCGCGGGCGTCTTCGGGCGGCTCGGGGTCCACGATTTCGACCTTGCCCCGCTTGGGCACCCGGAAGTAGTCCGGCGCCTCCAGTTCGCACATGGCATGGCCCTGGCACAAATCCAGATCGGCTTCGATCCTGAATCCCATGGGAGAACCTACTTCTGGCGCTTGCGGTAGCGGACTTTTGCCGGCCGGGCGAGCTGGACGACCATTTTGGAGTGGTCGTTGTGGTAACTGTCGGCCGGCTGTGCCATCTCGAATTCGTACTCGCGCAATAGAACCGAGAAGATCGCCTTGATCTGCATCTGGGCGAAGGCGGCGCCGACGCACCGGTGTCGCCCTGCGCCGAATGGAATCCAGGTCCACCGATTGACGATGTCGGCCTGCTCGGGCTTGTTGTAGCGGTCGGGCTTGAAGGCATCCGGATCGGGGAAGTCCTCGGGAATCCGGTTGCTGATCGCCGGGGACGCGGCGACGTAGTCGCCCTTGTGGATCGGAAAGCCCTCGACCTCGAACTCGCCCTGGGCCACCCGCATCAGGATGATCAGCGGCGGGTGCAGCCGTAGGGTCTCCTTGACCACGTTATCCAGCTTCGGAATCGACCGCAGCGCATGGAAACTCACCTCTTCGCCATCGGCGTACAGCTCCTCGAGCTCGGCGAGCACCTCGGCGTACACATCGGGGTGGCGGATTAACTCGATCAACGTCCACGCCGAGGTCCCCGAACTGGTGTGGTGCCCCGCGAACATCAGCGAGATGAACATTCCGGTGACCTCGTCGGCGGAAAACCGGGGAATGCCGTCTTCGTCCTTGATCGAGACCAGCACGTCGAGCATGTCGCGGTCGGCCTTGTCCTTCGGGGGATTGGCCAGCCGCTGGTCCATGATCTCCTGCACCAGCGCAACGAGTTTGACGCGCGCCTCGTCCCGTCGTTTGAAGCTCTCGATCGGCAGGTAGGGATCGACGTAGCACAGCGGGTCGGTGCCGCGTTCCAGCTCGTGGTAGTACTCCGCGAAGCGATGGTCGAGCTGCTCACGGAATTTCAGCCCGATCAGGCAGGCGGTCGAGGTGTAGATGGTCAGCTCCGCGAAGAAGTCGAGCAGCTCGATCTCGCCCTGGTCGCCCCAGTTGGCGATCATCTTCTTGACTTCGCCCTCAATGGTGCTGGCGTGGCCCTTCATCTGCTCGCCGCGCAACGCCGAGTTGTGCAGCATCTCCTTGCGCCGCTCGGGGCTGGCGTCGAATACGACGCCCTTGCCGAAGATCGGCGTCATGAAGGGGTAGGCCTCGGCCTGGTCCAGATCCTCGTCCGCGGAGCGGAAGAAGAATTCGTTGGCGCCCGCGCCAGACAGCAGGATGACGTGTTTGTCGACCAGCTGGAACCAGCCGACGTCGCCGCACTCGTCCCGGACGCGCTTCATCAGACCGATTGGGTCGGTGCGGAATTCCTCGAGGTGACCGTGCTCTTCCTCGCCGCCGGAAACCCGCGGCACAATCGCGGTGGTTGTCATGACGGCATCCCCTCCTCGCCGAGTGCGAGCTTCTGTCGATCTTTCTTGTCGGCCAACGGGGCTTCGGGCTGAAGCTCCATGTTCGCGATGAACCCGCCGCGCGGTGTCTCGGCGACGAACGTGATGGCGCGCGCCAGGTCCGCCGCGCGCAGGAAGTAGTCATGGCGGGCCTGGCCCCACTTGGCCCAGTCCTCCAGTGCGGGGCCGATCTTCTCGGCCGGCAGGCTCCAGCCCATCGAGGTCTTCGTCGGGCCGGGGTGCACGATCGAGGCCCGCACGCCGGTGCCCTCGAGCTCCATCTGGAAGTTGGTGACCATCGCCACGAGAGCGGCCTTGGCCGCGCCGTAGGCACCCATGTGCGGCCGCTGGCGCAGGGCCACGTCGGAGCCGACGAAGATCAGATCGCCACGCTGACGCTCCAGCATGCCCGGCAGCACGGCGGCGGCCAGCCGGTTGGCGCCGACGAGGTGGATTTGCAGTTGCGACTCGAACTCGTCGGTGGTGATCTCCGCGAGTTTGCCGAAGTATGTGTCGCCGGCACCGGCGACCATTACCTCGATGTCGCCCAGTGCGTCGACCGACTGCGAGACAAAGGATTTCACCGAGTTCGGATCCGTGACGTCCAGGTGGAATCCGACCGCCTCGCCGCCTTCGGCGTTGATCTTGCCGACGATGTCGTTGAGCTTCTCGACTCGGCGCGCGCCGAGCGCGACCGGGAAGCCGTGCGCCGCGAGTTCGATGGCGGTGGCCTCTCCGATGCCGGACGAGGCGCCGGCCACGATGGCCGGCCGGCGTTCGGGCAGGGGGTCAAAGCGGGGCATTCAGCGGACCTCCACGGTCATTGGTAGGTGAGCGAATCCGCGGACATTGCTGGAGTGGACGCGGACGGCGTTGGCCTCGTCCACCTCATATCCGCGGATTCGCTTGAACAACTCGGTGAGCGCGACCCGGGCTTCCATCCGCGCCAGATGCGCGCCCAGGCAGAAATGTGCGCCACTACCGAAACTCAATAGTTTGGGCCCGATTTCGCGGCCGATCAGATAGTCGTCGGGCCTGTCGAAGACCCGCTCGTCGCGGTGGCCGGAACCGGGCAACAGCAGCAATACGTCGCCCTCGGGAATGGTGGTGTCGTAGAGGGTGAGTTCCCCGGATACGGTGCGGGCCAGGATCTGGCTGGACGTGTCGTAGCGCAAGGTCTCCTCGACCCACAGCGGCACCAGCGACAGGTCGGCATAGACCGGAGTCAGCTGCCCGGGGTTCTTGTGGCCCCAAAATGCGGCATTGGCAAGGAGTTTGGTGGTCGTCTCGTTGCCGGCGATCACCATCAGGAACATGAAGCCGAGGACTTCCTCGTCCGTGAGCCGGTCGCCGTCGATCTCGGCTTCCAGCAGCGCCGAGGTCAGGTCATCCGTCAGCTTCTTGCGCCGCTCGGCGACCATTCCCTGGTAGTAGACGATCAGGTTGATGGAGGCTTCGACGGCCTCCGGCGGCACGTCGGTGACGCCCTCGTCGCGGTGCATCACCCCGTCGGCCCAGGCGCGCACCTGGACTCGATCCGGTTCGGGGACACCCATCAACTCGGAGATGACGTCCATGGGAAGCTTTCCGGCGAACTCGTCGACGTAGTCGACCGTGCCGTCCGCTGACGACCTAGCCTTTTCCAGCATCGTGTCGAGGTGTTGTGTCGCGATCTCGGTGACGCGGGGTTCGAGTTCGCGAATCCTCCTCGGTGTGAAGCCTTTTGACACCAGCGTCCGCAGACGCAGATGGGCGGGATCGTCCATCGCCAAAAACGACATCGTCTTGGACGCGTGCGGGCCGCGCGACGCCGGATCCAGCGAAACGCCGTATTTGTTCGACAGCGTGGTGCTGTTGCGGAAACCCTGCAGCACATCCTGGTGCCGCGACAGCGCCCAAAACTTCAGGTCCTCGTTGCGATACAGCGGGGCCTCATCGCGGAGGCGCTTGTAGTACGGGTACGGGTCCTCGTGGAAGTCGTAGTCGTATGGATCGAGGACCAGCTCGTGGTCGCCAACATGGATGGTCATTCGGTGCTTGTCTCCTGGCTCGTCTCTCCGGCGCCGGTGAGGATCAGCCTGACCACATAGGCCAGCCGGTCGGCGATCTCGCGATAGGTGAATTCGCCGCTGCCGGCCTGAACGAGCGCCCCGAAAAACGACATTTCGAGCGCCGACACGGCGGTGGGGTCGGCATCGGGGCCGATCGCGGACGTGATGCGGCGGTGGATCTCCGCGCCGATCCGGTCGCGGGCGGCCCGCACCGCGGGCTCGGCGCCTCCGCTGAGCAAGGCCGTCGTGCACGCGGCGCTGACCTCTGGCTCATCGGCGACCACCAGGGCCAGGTGGCGCAACACCTGGTCCACCCGGGTGGGCATCGGGTCGTTGACGTCGGTGAAGTAGGGGACCTGCCGGACCAGGTCCAGGTAGACCTCGGCGATCAGGTGGTTCTTCGACGAGAAGTAGGTGTAAGCCGTGGCCGGGGCGACTTTGGCGCGAGCCGCGACCGCGCGCACCGTCAGATCGGCGTAGGACTTTTCGCGCAGCGTCTCGATGCCCGCCGCGAGCACCTTCCGGAAGGTCTCCTCCTGGCGGCGGTTTCGCGCGGGCGGGCCGGTCTGGTGCTCGGCCTGAGACGTGATCGTCACCAGTGCATCGCTGGACACATGTCCAAGCTATCGGACCGACTCCGCCGGAAGCAAGACCGATCGGCAAAGACAGCGGTTAATGTGCTGTTTTCGGTCGCGTAGCCGCCCCAGTCGAGATCGGCCCTTGCACCGCTAACGGCGAGGCGGCTATGGTTCCATCGGATAATATCGGACAACTGTCCACTGAAATCCATTGGAATTCGCGTGCTCGATTGGTCGCACAGACGGGAGCGGGAGATGGCCTTGTTGGCCGACGGCGTGAGCGCACTTTTCATCGACGGGAAGATGTCGCCCGGCAGCGCCGGCACGTTCCCGACGATCAATCCGGCGACCGAGGAAGTATTGGGAGCCGCGGCCGATGGCGGCGCCGACGACATGGGCCGCGCGATCGACGCCGCGCGGCGCGCCTTCGACGACACCGACTGGTCGCGCGATACCGAGCTACGGGTGCGGTGCGTGCGCCAACTGCGCGAGGCGATGCAGCAGCACCTTGAAGAACTGCGGGACCTGACCATCGCAGAGGTCGGCGCGCCGCGGATGCTCACCAGCATCGCCCAGCTCGAAGTCCCGGTCAACGACCTGGCGTTCGCGGCGGATACCGCCGAATCCTACGTTTACAACCAGGATCTCGGCGAGGCGTCGCCGATGGGCATCCGTACCCGGCGCACCATCGCCCGTGAGGCCGTCGGCGTGGTAGGGGCGATCACGCCGTGGAACTTTCCCCACCAGATCAACCTCGCCAAGATCGGACCCGCACTGGCGGCTGGAAACACCGTGGTCCTCAAACCCGCCCCCGACACACCCTGGTGCGCCGCGGTGCTGGGCGAACTCATCGCCGAGCACACCGACTTCCCGCCCGGTGTCATCAACATCGTCACCTCCAGCGACCACGGCGTGGGTGCGCTGTTGGCCAAAGACCCACGGGTGGACATGGTTTCGTTCACCGGGTCGACCGCCACCGGCCGCAGCGTGATGGCCGACGGTGCCGCCACCATCAAGAAGGTCTTCCTCGAGCTCGGCGGCAAGTCGGCGTTTATCGTCCTCGACGACGCCGACCTGAGCGGTGCCGTGGGCGTGGCAGGGTTCTCGGTCTGCATGCACGCCGGGCAGGGATGCGCGATCACCACCCGGCTGGTGGTGCCGCGGGCGAAGTATGACGAAGCCGTCGCCATCGCGGCCGCGACGATGGGCGGCATCAAGGCGGGCGACCCCACGGACCCCGGAACCATCTGCGGGCCGGTGATTTCGGCGCGTCAGCGCGACCGCATCCAGGGCTACCTCGACTCGGCGATCGCCGAGGGCGGCGCATTCGCATGCGGGGGTGGCCGGCCGTCCGGCCGCGACGTCGGTTTCTTCATCGAGCCCACCGTCATCGCCGGGCTGGGCAACGACGCCCGCTGCGCGCGCGAGGAGATCTTCGGCCCGGTCCTGACGGTGATTCCGCACGACGGCGACGACGACGCGGTGCGCATTGCCAACGACTCGCCATACGGCTTGTCGGGCACCGTTTTCGGCGCCGACCCGGATCGGGCGGCGAGGGTCGCCGCGCGGGTCCGCGCAGGCACCATCAATGTCAATGGCGGCGTGTGGTATTCGGCCGACGCCCCGTTCGGCGGTTACAAGCAGTCCGGCAACGGCCGAGAGATGGGCCTGGCCGGTTTCGAGGAGTACCTCGAAATCAAAACCATCGCGACAGCGGTTAACTAGAGGAGCTCGAGAGCATGCGGTTTGAGAACAAGGTCGCGATCGTCACCGGTTCCGGTGGCGGCATCGGTCAGGCGTATGCCGAGGCGCTAGCCCGTGAAGGTGCCGCGGTTGTCGTGGCCGACATCAAGTCCGAGGCGGCCGAGGCGGTGGCCAAGCAGATCGTCGCCGACGGCGGTACGGCCCTGGCGGTGCCCGTCGATGTGTCCGACCCGGCGTCGGCGAAGGCGATGGCCGACCGCGCGCTGGCCGAGTTCGGCGGCATCGATTATCTGGTCAACAACGCCGCGATCTTCGGGGGCATGAAGCTCGATTTCCTGCTCACGATCGATCCCGAGTACTACAAGAAGTTCATGAGCGTCAACCTCGACGGCGCCCTGTGGTGCACCCGCGCCGTCTATCGCAAGATGGCCAAGCGCGGCGGTGGGGCGATCGTCAACCAGTCGTCCACGGCGGCGTGGCTGTACTCGAACTACTACGGCCTGGCCAAGGTCGGGGTGAACGGCCTGACCCAACAGTTGTCCCGCGAGTTGGGCGGCCAGAACATCCGGATCAACGCGATCGCGCCCGGGCCCATCGACACCGAGGCCAACCGGACCACCACGCCGCAGGAGATGGTGGCCGACATCGTCAAGGGTCTTCCCTTGTCGCGCATGGGGACTCCCGAGGATCTGGTCGGGATGTGCCTGTTCTTGCTCTCCGATGAGGCGTCGTGGATCACGGGGCAGATCTTCAACGTTGACGGCGGGCAGATAATCCGGTCATGAGCAACGCCGGCGACGATGCAGAGCGGAGCGATGAGGAGGAGCGGCGCCAATGGCAGAAGATCTGAGGCTGGGCTACATCGGGCTGGGCAACATGGGTGCGCCGATGGCCACGAAGATGACCGAATGGCCCGGCGGGGTGACGGTTTACGACATCCGAACCGAGGCGATGACGCCGCTGGCCGAGAAGGGCGCCGGCCTGGCCGACAGCGTCGCCGACGTCGCTGCCGCCGACATCATCCACGTCACCGTCCTCGACGACGCGCAGGTGCGCGAGGTCGTCGGCGAGCTGGCCGCCCACGCCAAGCCCGGGACGGTCATCGCGATCCACTCGACGATCAGCGACACGACGGCTGCGGAACTGGCCAGTGACCTCAAGCCGCAGGGCATCCATGTCGTGGACGCCCCGGTCAGCGGTGGCGCCGCGGCCGCCGCGAAGGGCGAGCTTGCCACCATGGTGGGGGCCAATCGGGAGGTGTACGAGCGGATCAAGCCGGCGTTCAAACATTGGGCGGCGGTGGTCATCCACGCCGGTGAGCCCGGTGCTGGGACTCGAATGAAGCTGGCCCGCAACATGTTGACGTTCACGTCGTATGTCGCGGCGTGCGAAGCCATGAAACTGGCGGAAGCGGCGGGACTGGATCTGCAGGCGCTGGGTCGGGTGGTGCGTCACACCGATGCCCTCACCGGCGGGCCCGGGGCGATCATGGTCCGCGACGACATGAAAGACCTTGAGCCGGAACACTTCCTGTACCAGCCGTTCATGCATACCCGGGGGCTGGGGGAGAAAGACCTGAGCCTGGCGCTGGCCCTGGGCGAGGCGGTATCGGTGGATCTGCCGCTGGCCCGGTTGGCCTACGAGGGGCTGGCGGCCGGCCTCGGGGTGCCACACACAGAGAAAGAGGCGTGATGGACGAACTTCGCCGCAAGGGCCTCGCGAAGATGAACGAGGTCTACGGCTGGGAGATGCCCAACATCGAGGGCGATGCGTACTTCGACCTGACCGTCGATCACCTGTTCGGCAGCATCTGGACACGACCGGGATTGTCGATGCGCGACAAGCGCATCATGACGTTGACGGCGGTGACCGCGATCGGCAACCGCGACCTGGCCGAGATTCAGATCAACGCCGCGCTGCTCAACGGTGAACTGACCGAGACTGAGCTCAAGGAGATGGCCGTCTTCCTCACCCACTATCTCGGTTTCCCCCTCGGTTCGGCGCTCAACGGCGCCGTCGACGCCGTCGTCGCGAAGCGGAAGAAGGCCGCGGCGAAGGGCGCCGGAGAGGACAAGAAGGCCAACGTGGACACCGCGCTGAAGATGCACTCCGGAGACAAGGACTGACCGGTATCAGTAAGGCCGGCCACCTTCGGGCATCACGTACTCGGAGATCGGCGCAAGGCCGCCGTTGACCGACGTTCCACCGTTGATGATGCCCGGCGCCATTTCCAGCATGTTGTGCGGGAACCCGAATTTCGGCTTGGTCAGCGCGTCGAGCCGGCCCAGTTCGTCGGTGCTGAGCCGCACATCGACGGCGCGGACGTTGTCCTCGAGCTGCGAGAGCCTGCGCGCCCCGATGATGACCGAGGAGACGGCGGGCTGCGCATGCACCCAGGCCAGTGCGACGCTGGCGACGTTCGTCTCGTGCGCCTTGGCGATGCCTTCGAGTTCGTCGATCAGCGCGTAGGTCTTGTCGTTGAGGAATGCGTCGACCATGGCGCCGCGATCGGCGTCGTGCCGACCGGCATTGGCTCGGGTGTACTTGCCGCTGAGCACGCCGCTCTTCAGCGGCGACCACGGTGTGATGCCGAGGCCGAACTCCGCTGCCATCGGGGCGAGTTCCTGTTCTATCGAGCGCTCCAACAGCGAGTACTCGACCTGCAGGCCGACGAAGCTCGACCAGCTACGGAACCGGGCGATGAGGTTGGCCTCGGCGATCTTCCACGCCGGGGTGTCCGAAACGCCGATGTAGCGGACCTTTCCGGCGCGGACGAGGTCGTCGAGCGCCGACATCGTCTCATCTATCGGAGTGTTCGCGTCCCAGATGTGCAACCAGTACAGATCGATGTAGTCCGTTTGCAGACGCCGCAGAGAGTTGTCGCAAGCGTTGATCAGGGACTTACGGCCCGAGCCCCCTCCGTTGGGATCGCCGGGATACAGGTTGCCGCTGAATTTGGTGGCGATCACCAATCGATCCCGGCGGGCGGCGTTGCGACCGACGTGGTCGCCGATGATCTTCTCGGAATGGCTTCGGGTGTAGAAGTTGGCGGTGTCGATGAAGTTGCCGCCGAGGTCCGTGTACCGGTCGATGATCTGTTGAGACTCTTCAACACTGGTGCCCCAGCCGAGGTCTTCGCCGAACGTCATGGCGCCCAGGCACAAGGGGCTGACGCGCAGTCCGGAGCGTCCGAGTGTCACGTACTGATCCAGGGGCATGGGGGCCGCCTTCTGGTAAGTTGTTCGATCATGGGTTTGTTCAATCCTAAACTAGTTCATGTCTGAACGATCAGGCAAGTCGAAGCCTGCGATCGACGCGGCCAAGATCTGGTCGTTGAACTACCGCGTGCTGCTGTCGGTCATCTCGTGCGCCGAGCCCGACATCTGCGCACTGGGACTCGAATCCAAGGAACTGTTCCTGCTCGCCGAGATCGACGAGCATCCCTACCCCGCCGAACTGGCGGCGACGTTGAGCATGCCCAAGGCGACGGTCACCGTCTACCTCAAACGACTTGAGGCCGCGGGATTCGTGCGTCGTGAGATCGACGCCTCCGATCTGCGGCGCCATCGACTACTACTCACTCCGGCCGGACGTAAGGCCGCCACGGACGGGTTGGCGCTGCTGTCCGACGAGTTCAACAAGCGTCTCGGACGCCTCACTGCCGCGCAGCAAAAAGAGCTCAAAGACCTGCTGGAGCGAATCGTCTGAACGCCTGAGCTAGTCTGACGTGTCGTGCGAGTTCTGGTGATCGGTTCGGGTGCACGAGAGCATGCGCTATTGCTGGCGCTTCGGAAAGACCCGCAGGTCACGGGGTTATTCGTCGCTCCCGGCAACGCCGGTACCGCCCGCGTGGCCGAGCAGCATGACGTCGACATCACATCGGGTTCCGACGTTGTCGCCCTGGCGCGCGAGCTCCGTGCCGACCTGGTGGTGATCGGTCCCGAGGTGCCGCTGGTGCTGGGGGTGGCCGACGCCCTGCGAGCCGCCGGCATCGTCTGCTTCGGGCCCAGCAAGGACGCCGCCCGCATCGAAGGCTCCAAGGCGTTCGCCAAGGAGGTCATGGCCGCCGCCGGCGTGCGTACCGCGGCCAGCGAAACCGTTGACAGCCCGGCGCATTTGGACGCCGCCCTGGACCGGTTCGGGCCTCCGGCGGGCGACCCCGCCTGGGTGGTCAAGGACGACCGGCTGGCCGCGGGCAAGGGCGTAGTGGTGACCGCGGACCGCGGCGTCGCCCGGGCGCACGCCGCCGGCCTGCTCGAGGCGGGCCACCCGGTGCTGCTGGAGTCGTATCTGGACGGCCCGGAGGTGTCGCTGTTCTGCGTCGTCGACGGCCAGACCGTGGTGCCGCTGTTGCCGGCGCAGGACTTCAAGCGTGTCGGCGACGGCGATACCGGACCCAACACCGGCGGCATGGGCGCCTACGCGCCGGTTCCGTGGCTTCCCGACGAGGTGTACCGGGACATCGTCGGCAACATCGTCGAACCCGTTGCGGCCGAAATGGTTCAGCGCGGCAGCCCGTTCTGCGGGTTGTTGTACGTCGGACTGGCGATCACCGCCAACGGGCCGGCCGTGGTCGAATTCAACTGCCGGTTCGGCGATCCGGAGACCCAGGCCGTGCTGGCGCTGCTGGAATCGCCGTTCGGGCAACTGCTGTACGCGGCGGGCACCGGCAAGCTGGCCGACTTCGGCGAGTTGCGCTGGTACGAGGGGGCGGCTGTCACGGTGGTGCTGGCGGCGGAGAACTATCCCGGGCGCCCTCGGGTCGGGGACGTCGTCGCAGGCTCGGAAGTCGACGGGGTGCTGCACGCGGGCACGGCGCGCCGCGACGACGGCGAGGTGGTCTCCTCGGGCGGTCGCGTGCTGTCGGTGGTGGGCACCGGCGCCGACCTCGCCGCCGCGCGGTCGCAGGCGTACGAGCTGATGCGGTCGATCCGACTGCCCGGCAGCCACTTTCGAAGCGACATCGCGCTGTTGGCGGCCGAGGGCAAGATCAGCGTCTAGAAACCCGCGGCCTGGCCGTCGCGGCGGGGATCGCTAGCCGCGAAATAGCCGCCACCGAGCCGCCAGATCGCCTGGCAGCTGCCGAACTGGTTGTAGTCGTCCACGGCAACGAGGTCATGTCCGCGACGGCGAAGCTCGTCGAGCGTCGCCGCCGGGAAGCCTTTCTCGCAGCTCACCTGCATGCCTTGCACCCACCGGAACCGAGGACCGTCACACGCGGCCTGCGGATTCTGTCCATGGTCGGCGATGCGCACCATCACCTGTGTGTGACCCTGAGGCTGCATCGTTCCGCCCATCACGCCGAAGCTCATCACGGGGGCGCCGTCTTTGGTGACAAAGCCAGGGATGATCGTGTGGTAGGGCCGTTTGGCCGGCCCCACGCGGTTCGGGTGTCCTTCGGCCGCAGCGAAATTCGTCCCGCGGTTCTGAAGCGATATCCCGGTGCCCGGCACCACGACACCGGACCCGAATCCCATGTAGTTCGACTGGATCATCGACACCATCATCCCCGCGGCGTCGGCGGCGGTCAGATACACGGTTCCCCCGCTCGGAGCGCCCGCGGATGCCGGCCTCGCCCGGGCGCGATCGATCAGGGCCGCGCGTTGCCTCAGGTAGTCGGCGTCCAGCAGGTGTTCCGGGCGCACCGGCATGTGCTCGATGTCGGCGACGTAGGCCTGCGCGTCGGCAAAGGCCAGCTTCACCGCCTCGATCTGTAGATGCACGCTGTCCGCGGAATCGACTGGGAACGAGCCCATGTCGAAGTGCTGCAGGATTCCCAGGGCGATCAGGGCCACTATCCCGTGACCGTTGGGCGGGATCTCGTGGACGGTGTACCCGCGGTAGGTGCCGCGGATGGTGCCCACCCAGTCGGCGCGGTGAGCGGCGAGGTCGCTGGCGCGCATCGCGCCGTCGTTGGCCACCGCGTGCGCCTCGAGTCGGGCGGCCAGCTCTCCGCGGTAGAACGCGTCGCCATTGGTTGCGGCGATCTCTTCGAGGGTGGTGGCCTGTTCGGCGAAGCTGAACCGCTCACCGGGTTTCGGCGCCCGCCCGGCGGGCATGAAGGCGGCGGCGAAGCCGGGCTGCTTCTCGAACAGCGGGATCTGCGCCGCCCATTGCTCCGCGACGGTCGGTGACACCAGAAATCCGTTGCGGGCGTAGCGGATTGCGGGCTCGAAGAGCTTTTCGAACGGGAGCTTGCCGAACTTGGCGTGCAACTCGGTCCACGCCGACACCGCGCCCGGCACGGTGACCGCGTTCCAGCCGACCACCGGAACCGCGTTGCCGCCGAAGTATTCCGGCGTCCAGGCCGCGGGCGAACGGCCAGACGCATTCAGCCCGTGCAACTGCCGGCCGTCCCACACGATGGCGAAGGCATCCGAGCCGATGCCGTTGGAGACCGGCTCCACCACCGTAAGCGCGATGGCGGTGGCGATGGCCGCATCCACCGCGCTTCCCCCGTCGGCGAGCATCCGAAGGCCCGCTTGGGCTGCCAGCGGTTGCGACGTGCACACAACGTTGTCCGCCAGCATGGGCTTTCGCGGCCAGGCGTAAGGAAACTCCCAATCGAAGGGTGCCGTCACCTTCGCGAGCGTAGCGCTGGCGTGACGCTCGTTGCCCAGCACCGCCCTAGCGTGACGCTCGATGGCCAAACGCATTCACGCCGTCAGCAGCGGCGCCATCCAGGTCAGCTCGGCGGGCAGCTGCGAACTCCAGAACTCCCCGTTGTGGCCGCCCGGCGAGAAACCGCCCGCAGGCGGATGGGGCAGTTGCGCGATGAACTGTTTGGTCGCGGCGTAAAACGGATCGCCGTCGCCGCAATCGACCCGAATGGGAATCGACCCCAGCGCAGGCATCCCGAACACCGAATTCGCCGCGAAGTCGTCGGGCCCGTCGAAGGCACCAGGCGCAGCAGCGCCGGAGGAGAGCCACAGTGCGGGACTGACGGCGCAAATCGCCGCGGTGCGCGCCGGACCCAGCCGACCCCCCAGCAGCAATGCGCCGTAGCCGCCCATCGACCAGCCCAAGAACGCCACCCGCGAGGTGTCCAGGCCCTGGCCACTCAACATCGGGATGAGCTCGTCGAGCACCATCGCCCCGCTGTCCTCGCCGGACGCCCTCTTGTGCCAATAACTGCCGCCACCGTCGACGGCGATAACGGCAAACGGCGGCAGGCCCGCGTTGACGGCTTGGGCCAGGCCCTGTTCGACGCCGCCGGCCATCACCGTGGATGCGTCGCTGCCCTTGCCGTGCAGCGCGATGACCGGTCGCAGCGCCTTCGTTTGGCCTGGCGGTCGCGCGATGGCCCAGTTGGTGTTGATCCCGCCGCGCGCCGCCGAGACGAAGGAACCCGTCACCATGGTGGGCGCCGGCTGACCCGGGGGGGCCGGTTCGAGAGGTGGGGTCGGTGGCGCCAGCGGCGCCTGGGTGCCGGCCGGCGACAGCGGCATGGCCTGAGATGGTCGGGGCTTGAACAGGATGTCGAGCGCGTACGTGCCCGCTGCTCCCGCGGCGGCGCCGGCGCCGAGACCCAGCAGGGCACGGCGGCTCAAGTCGGGCATGGGGGCCATCATGCCATGTTGGTTTTGGCGGACTGTTTGGCCGAAATGGCAATGCAGTACCACTTTGACTGGCACGATGGCTACTCGTGACGGCAGCAGTCACTCCGAAGGGAGAACGTCGACGGTATGCGCTCGTGAGCGCCGCCGCCGAGCTGCTTGCCGAAGGCGGATTCGATGCGGTGGGTCACCGCGCGGTCGCTCGGCGGGCCGGACTGCCGTTGGCGTCTACTACGTATTACTTCTCGTCCCTTGATGATTTGATCGCGCGTGCCGTCGAACACATCGCGATGATCGAGGTGGCACAGCTGCGGTCGCGGGTTACCGCCCTTTCCCGTCGGCGCCGCGGACCGGAGACCATCGCCGAGGTGTTGGTAGACCTGCTTGTCGGCGACGTGTCCAGCCCGGGACTCAGCGACCAGTTGATCTCGCGCTACGAGCGACACATCGCGTGCACCCGGCTGCCCGCATTGCGCGATACCATGCGTCGCAGCCTGCGGCAGCGCGCCGAGGCCGTGGCCGAGGCCGTCGAGCGATCGGGCCGCACGGTACACATCGAGCTGGTGTGCACGCTGATCTGCGCGGTCGACGGTTCGGTGGTGTCCGCGTTGGTCGAGGGCCGCGATCCTCGCGCGGCGGCGTTGGGGACGGTGGTCGATCTCATCGAAGTGCTCGCCCCCATCGATCAGCGGCCCCTGCGGTCGGCCGGCAGCGAAGGCGTCACGATGTACCCGGTGGCGAAGTCGCCGTAGATCGTCACGTCCGCCGGGCGGCGCTGCGCGTAGAGGGCCACATAGGCACAGACCACGGCGTCGACGGGGTCCTCGGCGCGGCGCAGCTCGCTTTTGCGCTCGGCAATGGTTACGCGCTTGCGCAGCCGAGCCCACTCTTCATTACCCGCTACCTGCAGGGGTACCGCGGCGTGCGCAAGCTTCTCTATGCCGTCCATCAGCAAGAGCAACTCGGATTTGAGCTGATCGACGCCGCGGCCGGGCTTGGCCTTGTACTTGAGGGTTCGCGCCAGCCGGAACAGCACCACGGTTGCCGGATGCGGGTAGACCTCGATGGCGCGCCGGCATGCCGGTGAGCGCGGGTCCATGTCCAGTCCCAACGCCCGCGCCAGACGCGCCGCGCGCGGGCCGTCGGCGAACTCCGGTTTCGCCGTGTTGGCCGGGTGCGCCCCGGCTTCGAACTTGCGGAAGTCGCGGTTGAGCGCCGCTTCGGCGGGACGCTGGCCGGTCGGGTTGGTCACCACCAGCGGCGCGTCGAATCCGACCAGGCACTGCCCCTGCACGTAGGGCGACAACGCGGCGAGCACCGCGGCGTCGTCGCCGACGGCGTCGATGTGCACGAGGCAGCCCCCGGCGTCGACGACCGCGACCCCCGTGGGATTGCGCCCGGCCCAGGCCAGATCGACGCCGGCGAAGTACATCCTGGCCAGGGTATGGCCTGCCGGATCGTAAGCTCTATGTCTGTGAGCATTCCGAACGTCCTGGCCGCCCGGTACGCCAGCGCGGAAATGGTCGCGATCTGGTCGCCGGAGGCCAAGGTCGTCGCCGAACGCCGGCTGTGGCTGGCGGTGCTGCGGGCACAGGCGGAACTCGGGGTCGACGTTCCGCAGGACGCGATCGCCGACTACGAGCGGGTGATCGAGGACGTCGACCTGGCCTCGATCGCGGAACGCGAGCGCGCGCTGCGCCACGATGTCAAGGCCCGCATTGAGGAGTTCAACGCGCTGGCCGGTCACGAGCACGTGCACAAGGGCATGACCAGCCGCGACTTGACCGAGAACGTGGAACAGTTGCAGATCCGGCGGTCCCTGGAATTGGTCTTCTCCCATGGAATCGCGGTGGTGGCGCGGCTCGCCGAACGAGCGGTGGGCTACCGCGACCTGGTGATGGCCGGACGCAGCCACAACGTCGCGGCGCAGGCCACCACCTTGGGCAAGCGGTTCGCGTCCGCCGCGCAAGAGACGCTGATCGCGTTGACCCGGCTGCGCGAGTTGATCGACCGCTACCCGCTGCGCGGTATCAAAGGCCCGATGGGCACCGCCCAGGACATGTTGGACCTGCTGGACGGTGACGCGGCAAAGCTGGCCGAACTTGAGCGTCGCGTAGCCCAATTCCTAGGCTTCGCAACGGTTTTGACCAGCGTCGGGCAGGTTTATCCGCGATCGCTCGACCACGATGTGCTCTCCGCGCTGGTGCAGCTCGGCGCCGGGCCGTCGTCGATGGCCCACACGATCCGGCTGATGGCAGGGCACGAGCTCGTCACCGAGGGATTCGCTCCGGGCCAGGTCGGCTCGTCGGCGATGCCGCACAAGATGAACACCCGCAGTTGCGAACGGGTCAACGGGCTGCAGGTGGTGCTGCGCGGTTACGCCTCGATGGCCGCCGAGCTCGCGGGCGCGCAGTGGAACGAGGGTGACGTGTTCTGCTCGGTAGTGCGCCGAGTTGCATTGCCGGACAGCTTCTTTGCCATAGACGGGCAGATCGAGACGTTCTTGACCGTACTCGACGAGTTCGGCGCCTATCCCGCGGTGATCAGCCGGGAGCTGGATCGCTACCTGCCGTTCCTGGCCACGACCAAGGTGCTCATCGCGGCGGTCCGCGCGGGGATGGGGCGCGAGGCCGCGCACCATGTGATCCGCGAGCACGCGGTCGCGACGGCCCTGGCCATGCGGGAACAGGGCACGGAGCCCGACCTGCTGGAGCGGTTGGCCGCCGACGAGCGACTGCCGCTGGACCGGGCGGCGCTGGATGCCGCGCTGGCCGACAAGAAGGCGTTCATCGGCGCCGCCGGCGATCAGGTGGACGAAGTGACCGCCACGGTGGACGCGTTGGTAAGCCGCTACCCGGACGCCGCCAAGTACGCCCCGGGCGCGATCCTGTGACGCTCGCCGGCTCGCTCGCGGGGATCGACTTCACCGATCTGGACAATTTCGCCAACGGATTTCCGCACGACTTGTTCGCCATCCACCGTCGTGAGGCGCCGGTGTACTGGCACGAACCGACCGACAACACCCCCGACAGCGAGGGCTTCTGGTCCGTCGCCACCTATGCGGAAACGCTTGAGGTGTTAAAGGATCCGGTGACATACTCCTCGGTCACGGGCGGCGGCCGGCCGTACGGCGGTACGCTTCTGCAGGACCTCTCCATCGCCGGGCAAGTGCTCAACATGATGGACGACCCGCGTCACTCACAGATACGGCGCCTCGTCAGTTCCGGGCTGACACCGCGAATGATCCGGCTGGTCGAAGACGATCTGCGGGCGCGCACGCGTCGGCTGCTCGACGCGGTGGTGCCCGGGGAACCGTTCGACTTCCTGGTCGACATTGCCGCCGAGCTGCCGATGCAGATGATCTGCATCCTGTTGGGAGTGCCCGAGTCCGAACGGCATTGGCTGTTCGAGGCGATCGAGCCGCAGTTCGACTTCGGCGGCTCGCGCAAAGCGTCATTATCGCAGCTGTCGGTCTCGGAAAGAGACGCGGCGGCCGGCTCACGGATGTACGAGTACGGCCAACAGCTGATCGCGTCGAAGCGGGCCGAGCCGACCGACGACATGTTGTCGGTCGTGGCGAACGCGATGGTCGACGACGCGGACGCGCCGTCCCTGTCGGACCTCGAGCTCTACCTGTTCTTCAGCCTGTTGTTCAGCGCCGGCGCGGAGACGACGCGCAATGCGGTCGCCGGAGGGCTGCTGGCGCTGGCCAACCATCCGGAGCAACTGCGGGCGCTGCGCGCGGATCTCGACGCGCTGCCGACCGCCGTCGAGGAGATCGTGCGGTGGACGTCGCCGTCGCCGTCCAAGCGGCGCACCGCCACGCGCGACGCCACGCTCGGCGGTCAGTCGATCGAGGCGGGCCAGAAGATCCAGATCTGGGAGGGCTCGGCGAATCGCGACGCCGCCGTATTCGAGCGCGCCGACGATTTTGATATCGCCCGAAAGCCCAACCCGCACTTAGGGTTCGGTCAGGGTGTGCATTATTGCCTGGGCGCCAACCTGGCCCGGCTGGAACTGCGCGTGCTCTATGAGGAGCTGTTCTCCCGGTTCGGCGGTGTGCGCGTTGTGCGGCCGATCGAATGGGCCCGCAGTAACCGGCATACCGGCATCCGGCACCTGGTTGTGGAACTCCTCGAGGAACGGTGACGATCCGACGCGCCGAGGCCGAGCCGACGCCGGACGTCTTCGCCGCGGCGATGGCGACAGGGATTCTGTCGATCGCTGCGCACAACCACGGCTACCGCTGGGTCAGTGACGCGCTGGGCGTCGTCGCCACCGTCGGCCTGGTGTTATTGGTGGTCCTGGTGGTCACGACGACCGTGGGCAGGCGCGAGAAGTTGCGCTGGGATCTGACGGATCCCGATGTCACCCTTCGGTTGTTCACCTTCGTTGCCGCCTGCGCGGTGATCGACACCCGTTTGTCGTCCAATGTGTGGGTGCTGCGGGTGCTCGGCGCGGTGGGGCTTTCATCCTGGTTGGTGCTGATCGGCCTCACCGCACGGAATATGTTGGCGCGCCGCTGGTCGGCGCTGCGCGACCGCGCCCACGGCGCGTGGCAACTGGGTAGCGTGGGAAGCTCAGGGCTAGCGATCGTCATCGCCCGGGCGGCGTACCACACCGGTCACCGTTGGTGGCTGACCGTAGCCGTGGCCGTGTGGGCGGCGGCGATCCTCTTCTACGGCCTGGTGACCTGGCTGATCGTGTGGCGGGTCGTCAACGAGCGCCAGGACCGGGACGGATTCGAGCCGGATACCTGGATCCTGATGGGCGGCATGGCGATTGCGACGCTGGCCGGCGCCAACATCCACCCCCTCGCCCCCGTGTGGCTGACCTGCGCCGTCCGCATCGTCACGGTCGTGACGTGGGTGACGGCCACCCTGTGGATACCGCCACTGATCTACTTCGGCCTACACCGGATCAGCAGGCGTCCCAACATGTTGCGTTTCGCCGGGGTGTGGTGGGCGTTCGTGTTCCCGCTGGGTATGTATTCCGCGGCCAGCTACGCCATGGCAGGCGAAATCGGCGAGCGGTCATTGCTAACGGTTTCGCTCGTATTCTTTTGGGACGCGTTGGCGGCATGGCTCGTTGTCGTCGTCGCTGGGCTAATGCTGCTCGGCCGCGCGCTGCTACAGCCGGCCGATCGAGATGCCGGCCGCGCGTAATTCGAGCGCGGCCAGCGCCCGGATGGTCAACGGATCCTCCCGGCGCCACCCACCGACCGGATCCGCGCTGACCGCGGCGAGCTTTCCCGGCGGCCTGTTCGTCAGTGCCCGCAAGGCAAGGAGTTGCTCGCCGGCCGGGGTCGCGGCCAGCGCTGTCACCGTCAATTTCCGTCGAAAGAACCGCAGCCGCAGGAGAAGCCACGGCACGTCCGCGACGAGGATAGGGACGGCGGCGATGGCCATCGCCAGCAGGACCGCAAGCCAGCTGGCCGTGGAGTCCAGGTCGTGGCCGGCACCCGCGAGATCGAGCGCTGCCTGGCTGGCAGAGTTCAGCGGCTGGCTGACCGCGTCCCCCACCAAAGGGATGTGCTGGGCGCCCTTGCCGGCCGACGCAAGGTTGCCGGCGATGCCATGCGCGCCGCTCTCGACTTGCCTGCCGGCCTCGGCGATCGTCGAAACGGCGTCGTAAACCGCCAGACCGACGAGCAGCCATATGGCGGTCCACAGGACGACGGCGAAGTCGCTGAGCAGCTGGGCCAGCAGCCGGCCCGGTCGGGTGGAGTAGGGCAAAAACCGCGGGGTCATAGTCTCGATCCCAGCACAGCTCCCGACACGCGGCCCCTTCCCGGGTGCCCGATAGGCTAACCCGATGCGCCCTGCACTGTCCGACTACCGGCACCTGGCCAGCGGGAAGGTTCGCGAGATCTTTTCCGTCGACGAGGAACATCTGCTGCTGGTCGCGACCGACCGGATCTCGGCGTACGACTATGTCCTCGACAGCACGATCCCGGACAAGGGCCGCATCCTCACCGCGATGAGCGTCTTCTTCTTCGGTCTGGTCGACGCCCCCAATCACCTGGCCGGGCCACCGGATGACCCTCGGATTCCCGAGGAGGTCCTGGGTCGTGCCCTGGTGGTGCGGCGGCTGGAGATGCTGCCGGTGGAGTGTGTGGCGCGCGGCTACCTCACCGGGTCTGGATTGCTGGACTATCAGGCGACCGGGAAGGTCTGCGGCATCACCCTGCCGCCCGGCCTCGTCGAGGCCAGCAAGTTCTCCGAACCCCTGTTCACCCCCGCCACCAAAGCCGCGCTGGGGGATCACGACGAGAACATCTCGTTCGACCGGGTGATCGAGTTAGTGGGCGGCGTTTATGCCAACCAGCTGCGCGACCGCACGCTGCAGATCTATGTCCAGGCCGCCGACCACGCCTTGACGAGGGGAATCATCATCGCCGACACGAAGTTTGAGTTCGGCACCGACCGCGACGGCAACTTGCTGCTGGCCGACGAGATCTTCACCCCGGACTCCTCGCGATACTGGCCGGCCGAGGATTACCGGGTCGGGGTTGTGCAGACGAGTTTCGACAAGCAATTCGTCCGGAACTGGCTAACCGGCCCCGAGTCGGGCTGGGACCGCCATGGCTCGCAACCACCGCCGCCTCTGCCCGACCACATCATCGACGCGACTCGAGGTCGTTATATCGATGCCTACGAACGCATTTCGGGCCTGAGTTTCGACGAGTGGATCGGCGCATGACGGAAACACGTGCCGGCGCGTCAGCGCCGCCCGTCGCCAAGCGCGAGGAGCGCCGACGCGAGCATCACGGCGACGTCTTCATCGACCCCTATGAGTGGCTGCGCGACAAGTCCGACCCCGAAGTCATCGCCTACCTCGAGGCGGAGAACGATTACGTCGATCGGATGACGGCTGATCTCGAACCGTTGCGGCAGAAAATCTTCGATGAGATCAAGGCGCGTACCAAGGAGACCGACCTGTCGGTTCCGACGCGGCAGGGCGACTGGTGGTACTACGCCCGCACCTTCGAAGGAAAGCAGTACCGCGTCCAGTGCCGTTGTCCGGTCGGCGATCCCGATGACTGGGATCCGCCGACTTTGGAAGAGGACACCGAAATACCCGGCGAGCAGATCCTGCTCGACTCGAACGCCGAGGCGCACGGCCACGAATTCTTCGCGCTCGGTGCCGCCACCGTCAGCCTGGACGGGAATCTGCTGGCATATTCCGTCGACACCGTCGGGGACGAACGTTATACCCTGCGCTTCAAGGACCTGCGCACCGGCGAGCTGTATCCGGACCAGATCGCCGACATCGGGGCGGGCGCGACCTGGGCGGCCGACAACCGCACCGTGTACTACCTGACCCTGGATGAGGCGCACCGCCCCGACAAGGTCTGGCGCTACCGGGTGGGCTCCGACGAGACCGCGGAGTTGGTGTATCACGAGGCCGACGAACGGTTTTGGCTCGGCGTCGGGCTCACCCGGAGTGAAGCCTACGTATTGATCGCATCGGGTTCCTCCATCACCTCCGAGTACCGGTACGCCGACGCCGCCGATCCGCGCGCACCGTTCTCCGTCGTGCTGCCGCGGCGCGAAGGCATCGAGTACGCCGTCGAGCACGCGGTGGTCGGTGGGCAGGACCGGTTCTTGATTCTGCACAACGAAGACGCGGTGAACTTCACGCTGACCGAAGCGCCGGTGAGCGAACCGACCCAGCAGCGCACCCTGATCCCGCACCGCGACGACGTGCGGCTCGACGGGGTGGACGCCTTTGCCGGCCATCTGGTGGTCAGCTACCGGAGGGAGGCTTTGCCCCGGCTCCAGGTGTGGCGGATCGATTCCGGAGGGAAATACGATGAGCCCGAGGAGATTACGTTCGACTCGGAGCTGATGTCGGCCGGTCTCGCGGGCAACCCGAACTGGGACGCGCCCAAGTTGCGAATCAGAGCGGGGTCGCTGGTCATCCCGGCGCGGGTATACGACATCGACTTTGCCACCGGGGAAAGAACCTTGCTGCGCGAGCAACCTGTGCTCGGCGGTTACCGCACCGACGACTACGTAGAACGGCGCGACTGGGCCCTTGCCGACGACGGGACCCGCATCCCGGTATCGATCGTGCACCGCGCCGGGATCGAATTCCCCGCGCCGGCCTTGCTTTACGGCTATGGCGCCTACGAGATATGCACCGACCCCAGCTTCTCCATCGCTCGGTTGTCGCTGCTGGACCGCGGCATGGTTTTCGCCATCGCCCACGTCCGCGGTGGCGGTGAAATGGGCCGGCCGTGGTACGAGCACGGCAAGCTGTTGGAGAAGAAGAACACCTTCACCGACTTCGTAGCTGTGGCAAGGCACTTGGTCGACACGGGTGTCACCCGGCCGCATCAGCTGGTGGCGCTGGGCGGCAGTGCGGGCGGCCTGCTGATGGGGGCGGTCGCCAACCTGGCGCCGGATCTCTTCGCCGGCATCCTGGCGCAGGTCCCGTTCGTCGACCCGCTGACCACCATCCTCGATCCCTCCTTGCCGCTGACCGTCACGGAATGGGACGAATGGGGAAACCCGTTGCAGGACAAAGACGTCTATTCCTACATGAAGTCATATTCGCCTTATGAGAATGTCGAGGCCAAGCAGTATCCGGCCATTTTGGCGATGACTTCCCTGAACGACACCAGGGTCTACTACGTCGAGCCGGCCAAGTGGGTGGCGGCGTTGCGGCACGCCAACGCCAACGGCAGTCCGATTCTGCTGAAGACCCAGATGAACGCCGGTCACGGCGGGGTCAGTGGCCGCTACAAGGCGTGGCAGGAGACCGCATTCCAGTACGCCTGGCTATTGGCTGTCGCCGAAGGCCACCGCGATGGCGGCGGACAGAAAGACGACGTCGAGGGATAACGCCCGACGGTCACGAAACGTCGTGGGGTGTTACCGGCTTGCGCGGCAGAAATGCGGCCGGGATGATCGTGAACGCCACCAGGACGACGGCCAGCACGAACACCAGGGTGTAGACCTGGGAGAGGTTATGCGTGACATGGCTGGCGAAATCCGGGGACAGGGCCTGGCGTGGGATTGCCGCCGGATCAACCGGCAGCCCGCGTCTGTCGGCCTCCTCCTGCAGCGAGGCCATTTTGCTCGCGGCGGCCAAGGTTTCATCGCTGGTGAACTGGTTGGTCAAGACCACCGCCATCAGGGCGGCACCAATCGAGCCGCCCAGCTGCTGGTTGACGCTTACCAGCGTCGTACCGCGGGCGATCTGATGCGGCGCGAGTGACTGCATGAGGGCTGCAGAGAGCGGCGTCGTGGTGCAACCCACACCCAGGCCTGTGATCGTCAGACCGGCGAGCAGGATCGGCGAATAATGAGCCTGCCTCGCCACGCCCAGCGTGAAGATCCCAAGGCCTATGGCCATTACCGGGAGGCCAAGCAGCACTATTTTGCCCGCCCCGTATCTGTCCATGTACACCCCCGCGATCGGCAGGGTTATCAGGGCGCCGAGTCCCACCGGCGCGAGGTGCAGGCCCGCCTGCATGGGCGTCTCATGCAATACGAGCTGGAAGTAGCTGGGTATGAGCAGCGTGGCGCCGACTGAGGCGGCGGCGAATACCAGCAGCGTCACGTTGACCTCGGTGACCACCGGGTTCTTGAACAGCCGAAGGTCGATGAGCGGATGATCCGTGCGGAACCGGGCGTGCAAGACGAAAGCGGTGATGAGCGTCACGCCGATGACCATCGGTACCCACACGTAGGGGTCGGCAATCGTGTGTCGTCCGGGGATGGACGACACCCCGCATAGGAATATCGCCACCCCGGGAGACAGCAACAGCAGCCCGGTGACGTCGAGTGCTTCCGACGGGGACGGGCGGTCTTTCGAAAAGAGGATCGCGGCAAGGACGAACGTGGCCAGGCCTATCGGCAGGTTGACCAGGAAGATCCACTTCCACCCGTATGAGTCGATCAACCACCCGCCCAATATCGGTCCACCGATCGGCCCCAGCAGAATCGGAATTCCCCCGATTGCCATCAGGCGACCGACCCGCTTCGGGCCGGCCTCGCGAGTCAAGATCGTCCAGCTCAGCGGCAATAGCATGCCGCCGCCAATACCTTGCAGGACGCGGAAAATGATGAGAAGCAATATGTTTGGCGCTATCGCGCATAGTAGCGAGCCGACCGTGAACGACAGAATCGAACCCATGAAGAGCCGTTTGGTGCCGAATCGGTCGGCTGCCCACCCGGTTATCGGAATTACAGTAGCGAATGCCAACATGTAGCCGGCCATCGTCCACGAGACGATGGCTTGGGTCGAGCCGAATTGGTCGATAAAGGTGCGTTGCGCCACAGCGACGACGGTGTTGTCGAGAATCGCCATGATGCAGGCCAACCCGCAAACCCCGGCGATGCGAAGTAGTGCGGGGTCAAGCTTGTCGGGGTATTCACGTGCGGCGTCGTCGTCTAACTCTCCGGTGTCAGCGGTGGACACCAGAGCGTCGGACAAGCCGGAAGAGGCCTTCTGCATTGTGTCGCCGAGCATAGCGATATCGGTACCCGCAAGCGGACGCTTTTAGGCGTTTGGCTCGGCCGACGCCGCTAACCTGCTGCGTGCAGGCGTTTCGGTTGTCGTTCCCACAACGACAGCGCGCGCGCATCGACCCGGTCCGGTAAGACCTCCCACCATCGGAGCAGGTAGCCCGCGGAACGAGCGCGCGGGCACCCGTAACGGCCGCCGACGCCGGCCTTTCTCCTAGGTGCGATTTGCTGAGATAGCGAATTGCGCTAATTACCGACGGTTTGGCTCGCCGGCTTTTTCGGTAAAAAGGACGCCGGAATGATCGTAGAGACCACCAACACCACCGCGATCGCAAATACCGCCGTATAGGCGTGAGAAAGGTCGTGTACGACGTTGGCCCAAAAACCGGCGTCGAGCGTCTGACGCGGTATTGCGGACTGGTCTACCGGCACCCCGCTGACGGCGGCTTTCTGCTGTAACGCCGCAATCTTGTTCGCCGCGACGATGTTCTCACTGCGATTGAACTGATTGGTGAGGATCATCGACATCAGCGCGGTGCCCACCGACCCGCCCACTTGATGGCTGACGCTCATCAGCGTCGTGCCCCGGGCTATCTGGTGCGGGGCCAGCGCCTGCACCGCGGCGACCGACAGCGGCATCATGGTGCAGCCCATGCCGAGGCCCATGATCGCCAGGCCGATCAGCAGCGTGGGCAGGTAGTCCGCCTGCCTGGCCACGCCAACGGCGAACGTGCCGAGGCCGGCGGTGATCAGCGCGATACCGACCAGCACGATCTTGCCGGGCCCCCGTCGGTCCACCAATGGCCCGGTCAGGCGCATGGTCAGCATTGCGCCAAGTCCCTGGGGGATCATGCGCAGGCCCGCCTGCATCGGCGTCTGGTGCAGCACCTGCTGGAAGTAACTCGGCAGGAGTAGGCCGGCACCGAAGAAGGCGCCGGCGAATACCAGCATCGTCACGTTGGCGTGGGTGAGCACCGGATTACGGAACAACCGCAGATCGATGAGGGGGTGATCGGCGCGGTGCCACGCGTGGGCGACGAACCCCGCGATCAGGGTGAGGCCGACGATGGCCGGTATGAGCACGTGGCGGTCGGCCACGGTGCCGCATCGCGGGATCGACGACACCGCGAACAGGAACATGGCCAGGCCGGGTGACAGCAGCAGCACGCCGACGAGGTCAAAGGTTTCCGACCGCGACGGGTGGTCACGGGGAAAGATGATCGCCCCTAGCGCGATGGTGACGAGGCCGATCGGCAGGTTGATCAGGAAGATCCACCGCCAGCTCGAAGCGTCGATCAGCCAGCCGCCCAGGATTGGGCCACCGATCGGGGCGAGCAGCATCGGGATGCTCAGGATCGACATCAGGCGACCGAGCCGCCGCGGGCCCGCTTCACGTGTCAATATCATGAAACTCAGGGGCAGCAGCATGCCGCCGCCGATCCCTTGGGCCACCCGAAAGACAATGAGCTGCAGGATATTTGCGGCCAGCGCGCACAGGAGGGAGCCTAGCGTGAAGGCGAGCACGGAGCCCAGGAAAAGCCGTTTGGTGCCGAACCGGTCGGCCGCCCACCCGGTGATCGGTATGACCGTCGCCAATGCCAGTGTGTAGCCGGTCATCGTCCACGCGACGACGGCCTGTGAAGACCCGAATTGGTCGATGAAGGTGCGCTGCGCAACGCTGACGACGGTGACGTCCACGATCGCCATGACCGTGGCGAGGATGCACACGCCGGAAATCCGCAACAGGCCGGCGTCCAGCTTGTCGGGATAGTCCCGCTCGCCCGCGCCCGCGCCCGGCTGCGGGGCGGGGTCGTAAGGCAGCGGTATGTCGGCCGCTACATACGGGGCCTGATCCATGGCGTTGCTTAGCATATCGAACCGATTCCCCCGCCGTCCGCCCGCGGGACCCTTTCCGGCTGGCGCGCAGCCCGCCCGACCTGCGGTCCAGCGGTATCGATATACGCCTGCCGTCTGCGTGTCCTTCACCATTCCGAAACCTGAGATCGTCAAACTGCGGGTGTGGCTGGAAAATTGATCGTCTCGGTCTCGGGGATAGGCGAACGCACCCTGAGTGACGTCGAGGCGTTCTGCGCTCAAATGGATGCCCGAAATGTCCCAGTGTCCCTGTTGGTGGCACCGCGGCTCAGTGGTGACTACCGACTCGACCACGACCCGCGCACCGTCGAATGGTTGACCGACCGGCGGTCCGGCGGCGACGCCATCGTGCTGCACGGCTACGACGATGCGGCCACCAAGAAGCGCCGCGGTGAGTTCGCGATCCTTCGGGCGCACGAGGCAAACCTGCGGCTGATGGCCGCCGACCGGGTGCTCGAGCACCTCGGGCTGCGCACGCGGCTGTTCGCGGCACCCGGCTGGGTGGTTTCCCCAGGAGTCGTCAAGGCGTTGCCGGACAACGGTTTTCGTCTGCTTGCCGACCTGCATGGCATCACCGACCTGGTTCGGCACACCACCGTGCGCTCCCGGGTATTGGGTATCGGGGAAGGCTTCCTCACCGAACCGTGGTGGTGCCGGATGGTGGTGCTGTCGGCCGAGCGGATCGCTCGGCGCGGCGGGGTGGTTCGGGTTGCCGTCGCAGCTCGTCACCTGCGTAAACCCGGCCCGCTGCAGGCGATGGTGGACGCCGTCGATTTGTCGCTGATGCACGGCTGCGCGCCCGCGGTCTACCGCTGGCGGCGCGACAGGGCGATTCTCGACGCGGCCTGACCAAGCGTCCCCTCAATCCGCCCGGCGCGGGCACTACCCTGGTCCGACATGAGCGATTCTTCGGCCGCGGGGTTCGGCGCCGATGCCATCATCGTGGGGGCGGGACTCGCAGGGTTGGTGGCCGCCTGCGAATTGGTGGACCGCGGCATGCGGGTGCTGATCGTCGACCAGGAGAGCAGCGCCAACCTGGGTGGGCAGGCGTTCTGGTCGTTCGGCGGCCTGTTCTTCGTCGACAGTCCAGAGCAGCGCCGTTTGGGAATCCGCGACAGCCACGAACTCGCCTTGCAGGACTGGCTCGGCACCGCGGCGTTTGATCGGCCGGAGGACTACTGGCCACGCCAATGGGCGCACGCCTACGTCGATTTCGCCGCCGGGGAGAAGCGCCGTTGGCTGCGTGACCGGGGGCTCAAGCTCTTTCCGTTGGTGGGTTGGGCCGAACGTGGTGGGTATGACGCACGGGGCCACGGCAATTCGGTGCCCCGCTTCCACATCACCTGGGGCACCGGGCCCGCTTTGGTCGAGATCTTCGCCCGTCAGCTGCGGGACCGCTCGACGGTGCGCTTCGCGCACCGCCACCGGGTCGACGAGCTGATCGTCGAGGGCGGCGCGGTAACCGGCGTGCGGGGCACGGTGCTGGAGCCCTCGGCCGCACCCAGGGGTGTGGCGTCGTCACGAACGGCGTTGGGGCAATTCGAGTTCCGCGCACCGGCGGTGATCGTCACCAGCGGTGGAATCGGTGCAAACCACGAGTTGGTGCGCAAGAACTGGCCGAAGCGGATGGGCCGCATACCCGAGCAGTTACTCAGCGGCGTGCCCGCTCACGTTGATGGCAGGATGATCGGCATCTCCCAGCGGGCGGGAGCGCGGGTGATCAATCCGGACCGGATGTGGCACTACACCGAGGGCATCACCAACTACGATCCGATCTGGCCACTGCACGGCATCCGGATCATCCCCGGGCCGTCGTCGCTGTGGCTCGACGCGACCGGCAAGAGGTTGCCCGTGCCGCTGTATCCCGGTTTCGACACCCTCGGCACGCTGGAATACATCACCAAATCCGGGTACGACTACACGTGGTTTGTGTTGAACGCCAAAGTCATCGAGAAGGAATTCGCGCTGTCCGGTCAGGAGCAGAATCCCGATCTGACCGGGCAGAGCCTGCGCGAGCTGCTGCGTAACCGGGCACGCTCCGGCCCCCCGGGGCCGGTGCAGGCGTTCGTCGACCGGGGAGTGGACTTCGTCAGCGCAAACTCGTTGCGGGAATTGGTCACCGGGATGAACAAGTTGCCCGACGTGGCGCCCCTGGACTACGCCACGGTGGAGGGCGAGGTGACCGCCCGCGACCGCGAGGTGGCCAACAAGTTCAGCAAGGACGGCCAGATCACCGCGATCCGCGCCGCCCGCGGCTATCTCGGCGACCGGCTCGGCCGGGTGGTGGCACCGCACCGGCTGACCGATCCGAAGGCGGGGCCGATGATCGCGGTGAAGCTGCACATCCTGACCCGAAAGACGTTGGGCGGCATCGAAACCGATTTGGCCGCCCGCGTGCTGAAAGCCGACGGCACCCCCCTGAACGGCTTGTACGCCGCCGGTGAGGTGGCCGGCTTCGGCGGAGGTGGCGTGCACGGCTACCGCGCCCTGGAGGGCACCTTCCTGGGTGGCTGCATCTTCTCCGGCCGGGCCGCCGGCCGCGGCGTGGCCGACGACATCGCCTAGCGCGGTAGCGCATCGCCCAACGTCACGCGCGCGCAACCCTGGCACGCGAGCGTCACTCTGGCGCGACACTCGAGGTGAGTAGCGGTCAGAAGGTGACCGCGTCCTCCTCGGGCAGCACCTGAAAATCGGTCGTGGTCATCTCGGTGAGCCGGCCATAGTAGATGCCCCGCGCGTCCGGAGCGATGATCCCTTGGTGGATGGGCACCGCGCGCGCGGGTGCCACCGCGCGCAGGTAGTCGACGGCCTCGGAGATCTTCATCCACGGGGCGGCCGCCGGTGTCGCCAATACGTCCACGGGCTCGTCGGGCACGAACAGCGCATCGCCGGGGTGCATCAGTCTGGCGCGATGATCGCCGTCGCCCACCAGGAATGAAATGTTCTCTATCACAGGGATTTCGGGGTGAATGACGGCGTGTCTGCCGCCGACCGCGCGAACCGTCAGCTCACCGATGCTCAGCTCGTCACCGACGTGCACGGCCTGGCAGGGCGCGCCCAGCTGGGCGGTGGTTTGCGGATCGGCGAACAGCGCGGCATCCGGGTTGCCCTCGAGCAGCGCAGGCAGGCGGGTGCCGTCGACGTGGTCGGGGTGCTGATGGGTGATCAGGATGGCCGATAACCCCGTTATGCCCTCAAAACCGTGCGCAAACGTTCCAGGATCGAAGAGCACGCGGGTGTGGTCGAATTCTGCAAGTAGACAGGAATGGCCGAAATGCGTCAGCTGCATGACTACGATTGTGCCCCGACGGGGGTGATGCCGATGCGGGTGATCCTGGCGACCATGGTCGTGGTCGGCGGCCTCGCGGTGGCTCTCATCATCGCCGTGCCCGCACACGCCGAACCGCAGGCCTGTCCGCCCGTGTGTGACCAGATCCCCGACTCCGCGTGGATCCAGCGCCGAGCGGTGCCGCTGGATCCGGTTTACAGCTGGCCCCCGCTGGCTGGCCTGGCGGCGCAGGTGACCGGGTCGACACCCGGCCCTCGATTCCGGTTCGAGGAGGTGTGTTCCACGCCGCCGGTGCCGCGTGACCCCCGCGACTCGGCGGTCGTGGCACGCGCCACGGTCGCCCACCCGGATGGGCAGTGGCAGTTGCAGGCGCAGATCCTGCACTGGCGCGGCGATACGGCAAGCGGCGGCGCCATCGTCGGGTCGGTGTTCAGCAACGCCGTCGCCGCGCTGCGCTCCTGCCAGCAACGTGCGCCGTTGCAATCACCATCGATCACCAGCGACGAAACGAGCCGGATGGCCGCCGTGATCAGTGGTCCGGTCGTCATGCATACCTACCTGCTCGCCCACCCGGCCAGCAGCACGATCAGCGAGCTCACGCTCTGGTCGTCGGGCCCGCCGCAGGTCCCGTGGCCGGCAATGGCCGACGACCCCGTACTGAACGCCATGACCGCGCCCCTCTGCGAGGCCTACATTGCCTCGTGCCCGTAACGGCCGAGCCGCACCTACGCCGGTAGAGTTGGCGCGAAGACAGATCTGAGGAGGAGCGCCGGTGGGCCGGGTAGTCGTTCATGTGATGCCCAAAGCGGAGATTCTCGACCCGCAGGGTCAGGCCATCGTCGGCGCGTTGGGCCGACTCGGCCATCCGGGAATCTCAGATGTCAGACAGGGCAAGAGATTCGAACTCGAGGTGGACGACACCGTCGACGATTCGGTGCTGGCCGACATAGCGGAGACTTTGTTGGCGAACACGGTGATCGAGGACTGGACGATCAGCCGGGAGACCAAGTGACGGCAAGAATCGGCATCATCACCTTTCCGGGGACCCTGGACGACGTCGACGCCGCCCGGGCGGCGCGGAGTGTCGGGGCCGAGGCGGTCAGCCTGTGGCACGCCGACGCCGACCTCAAGGGCGTCGACGCCGTGGTGGTGCCGGGAGGGTTCTCCTATGGCGACTACCTGCGGGCGGGGGCGATCGCCCGGGTCGC